>PBOG01000024.1 GCA_002724245.1 Planctomycetaceae bacterium | reverse complement strand
GGGGATGCCGGGGTTGGCGAGTAACTCGTCGGCCCGCTGATCATCGCCCGCCGCGAGACAGGCCTGCACGTCAGCGGAATACTGTTCACAGGGCGATGGCTGCCTGTCGGGTTGCGGTGCTTCTTGCATAACAGACCTGATTGGGGACGGACGGGAAGAGGAGGAGGCCAAGGCTGGTTAATGGAGGCTGGCGAGCGTGCCAGTACTGGGGCCAAACCGATCGGTAGCGATCCCCATGTGGTGTAACATAGTGAGATACAGATTGCAGAGCGGCGTATTCTGTTGCGAATCAAATCCGTGGTGACTGCCGTGTCGCAACCCGCCACCCGCGAGCAGGATGGGGAGATTCGAATTGTCGTGTGTGTTGGCGTCCCCCATGTTGCTGCCGTAAAGAATCATAGTCGCATCTAGCAGGGACCCGTTGCCGATGGTGGTCGTGGCGCAAGTTTTCAAGACCCCTCGCAGCAGGGCCATCTGACGCATGTCCGCTTTCTTCAGTTGGGAAAGATAATCCTCACGCAGGCCATGGTGACTCAGTGAATGGTAACCCATGGTGGTTCTCTCGTCCGCACCGAGGTCAAACGCTGGCGTTGCGAAAGCGTCAATCATCAGAGTAACGATCCGGGTCGAGTCGGTTTGCAGTGCCAGGACGGCGAGGTCAAGCATCTGCCGGGTTTTCTCGAAGAGCCGCGCCGCTTCGGAAATGTCTTTCGGTTCTGGCTGTTGCGGACTGGGTTTGGGGCGTTGCCGCCACGCTTCGGATTGGTGCAGACGGTCCTCAAGTTGCCGGATCGATGACAAATATTGATCGAGGCGACGCCGATCAGCACGGCTGAGTGCCCCGTGTAAATTGCGGGCACTGGCGCCAATCGTGTCGAGGATACTTCCGCGGCGCGCCAGGCGGGTAAGTTGTGCGGCGACATGTTTCCGGGAACCCTGTACAAAGAGTTTCCGAAACAGCCGCGCCGGGCTGTCTTCGACAGGAAGCAGCGTGCCATCCGGAGTCCATGACAGACTGCGGTTGGCCTTGTCGATGTTGATACCAAGATTCAGGTTGGAAAACCGCGTGAACGGGCCCAGGTAGAGCGCGGCGTACTGATCGAGCGAAATGGTGTTGCGAAATCCACTGCTCGTCGGGTGCTTCGCGCCGGTGAGGAAACAATTCTCGGTGGAATGCCCACCCGCACATGATAGATGGGAGAGACCACTGAAGACACTGAACTGTTCACGGAATTCGGTGAGGTGTTCAAGGTAGGGGGAGGGTGTGTAAGTGGGCCCGTTGTCCGTGGGGAAGAAGCCGGTCGGCAGGACGCCCAGGTTATTGGAAATCAGGAGCATCCGTCTGGCTGTTGGATCTTCGGTTGGCGTTCCGCCAGCGAGCCCGTGTACCGTCTCGAGCCAGGGCAACGCAATGGCGACGCCTGCTGCACGCAGCAGGGTGCGACGAGGAAGTGGGGGACCGTGTCGTGGTGCAACACATTCAAGCATATTCAATCTCGCGTTCCCAGGAACATCCGACTGTGAACCAACGCTTGTAGCAGGTGACGCGTCCGATATTCCGCGGCCTCATTGGCGTCGAGAAGCCTCTCGACAACGGGGCGCTCCGAAAAACGTGGATGAATACCCGTGGCATAAAGCGTCAACCGCTGCAGCAGATTCTTGGCAAGTTGCCGTTCTGCTTTCACGAGATATTGTTGCAGCTCGCGAATACCGTCCAGTTTGGTACCGTCCTCTAACCTGGCCTGCGGGTCAACGCCGTCCGTGACGTAGTAGCGATACGCGTGGCCAGCGCGATCAATGCCGGTCACTTCTTCGCCCGCCTCCAGGGATCGGTACCGCGTCCGCCAAGCCCCCATGACATCGAAATTCTCAAGCACCACTCCGAGAGGATCAAAGGCAGCATGGCAGACGGCGCAGCGGGCGTCCGTAAGGTGCGCCGCAAGCTGCTCGCGGAGGGAGCTTGACCCACGTAAATCGGGTGATATGGCGGGAACAGCGGGAGGAGGAGGTGGCGGGGGCGTACCTAACAGTCGGTCAAGCACCCATACGCCACGGTGGACAGGTGACGTACTTCGACCATCGGCGGTGACCTTGAGGACCGCCCCTTGGGTAAGCAGGCCACCGCGAACCGACGTGATGGGTAGCTGAACTGGTCGCATCCGTGAGCCGGCAACGGACGGGAGGTCGTAGTGGCGCGCGAGGCGGTCGTTCACGATCACAAAAGGCGACTGCACCAGCGTGCGAACCGGAAAATTCTCTCGCAAAACGGCTCCAAAAAACGCTCGTGTTTCACGTCCAAGCGACTCGATCAGGTAGTCGTCGAATCGATATTCAGGATAGAGCCGGCGGTCCACCGTATCGCGTCGCAGGTGACGTAACCCGAGCCAGTTATCGGTGAAGTTCTTGACAAACCGACTGAACGCACCTCGCGTGAGGAGACGATCCGTCTGGGCCGTTAGAATGTCCGCCTGCAGAAGTTTTCCGTCCGCCGCGAGCGCCATTAACTCCGGATCCGGCGGACCACTGCTGAGGAAATGAGACAGACGCTGGGCAATCGCGTAATGCTGGTCAAGTGGACGTTCCGTGGACGGGCGCGGAGGCTGTAGATAGAGATACGCAGGTGAACACAGAAAAGCGGCATAGCCCGTGAGCAGCGCCTCGGCGAGAGGGGTCCCGGAGCGAAGTTCGTCGGCAACCAGAGTGCTGTAAAGCCCAATCTCGGACTCGTCTAACGGTCGGCGTTGAGCGCGTTTCAGGAAACGCCGCAGCAGTTGTTCCGCCTCCCTGCTGGAGTCGGCGGCAATGATCTCAACGGGCAACCCGCTCTGTTTCGCTGGGCGAATTGGCAGGTTCCCGAACAGAACCTGGTGTGAGGGAGGCGGCCACTGGTCCGGGGCCAGGGGCCCCTCCAGTTCTAGCCATTGAAAGGCGATGCCCGGGTGGCCTTTTTCAGGCATGGGCGGGAAATCGTAATAGAGTGGCGCGTTGACGGGGTTGATGGGTCGTGGTACAGGGAGACCGAGCAAACTGTATTCAAAGGTCTCACCCGCTTTCAACAGTAACGTTGTCTCGAACGTCGACGCGACGGGTGTGATATCAAGGACGCCGCCCGTGGCACGCACGTCACCCGAAACATCAGGTCCGGATGGCTGACGGGCGCGGAAGGTCAAAGGCACGGTGGTCTGGGCTGGACGTAACCGAAAGTCACGAAGTTGCCGCACGGACCGTGCGGAAAATCGCACGCGGTAACGACCAGATGCGGGAGCTGTGAAACCGTAGGGGTACCCGTAATACGGCCATGACGCGGACCGAAAAATAGCCAGTTCGACATCAGGGTCATGGTCGTCCGTTTTACGTAAGCGCGCCAATTCAGCAGCGGACAACGGCAGCATCGCTGAATTTTTGGCGTAGAACATTGCCTCGCGTCCCCCGAACGTCCCCGCCTCCTGAAACATTTGGGTGGCCTGAAACCGTTGCGACACCACAGATGGTGGCGTAGCGGACGATGCCATCGCCTCTCGTAGTGCCATCTCGGCGGCATCGAGATAAGCGGCCAGCTGAATACGGGAAAAATCGAGGGCGTCTGCCACGCGGTTACACTGTTGTTCGATCCGATCTGGTGGAAGCATGTCACGGACGTCGAGATGTGGCAACTTCAGCAAGTCACGCAGGTTGTTTTCAAATTCATCACGGGTGAGCCTGCGGAGCGTCCCGCGTCCAACCTTGTCGATGGCTGCGGCATCGGCGAGCCTGAGCTGGGGCGCTAAAACATCTCGGAACAAGTGCCGTTCTGCTGCTGGCAGGGGGGGCCCGTCGGGTGGCATCTCCCCCGCCGTCACTCGGTCATGGATCCGTTCCCATTTTTGTCGAATGTCGGGTTGTCCGAGCGTTTCCGGCAGGTTCGATAAATCGAGGCCAGCGGCTGGCGCATTTCCTCGATGACACGCGTGGCAGCGGCGTTCCAACAGTTGGACGAGTACCGGGGGTAACCGCAGTGGAGGCGGGCCGGTTTGATCCTGGGCTGACACATTGCGATAGCTGACGTGCAACCCGACAAAGGCGAGGTAGAAAAGGACTAAGATCTTGTGGCAGGGCGGGGAGCGGTACCGCTGGGACGGAAAGTACCGAGTCAATTGCCCGCAAGGCTGGTGTGAAAAACTGTTGGATTCGACTCGCACGGTCACGCCAGAATCTCCTGCACGACGCGTCCGAAAACGTCCGTCAGCCGGTAGTCGCGGCCGCCATAGCGAAAGGTCAAGGTCTCGTGGTTCAGCCCCAGCGTATGCAGGATCGTCGCATGCAGGTCATGGATATGGACTTTGTTGCGTACCGCGTGCCAACCGAAATCATCGGTCGAGCCATGGACATGTCCCCCCTTGATCCCGCCGCCAGCTAACCACATCGTGAAACCGAACGGGTGATGTTCACGCCCATCCGCACCTTCTGCCGTGGGAGTGCGTCCGAATTCGCCGCCCCAGACGACAAGTGTCTCCTCAAGCAATCCCCGGCGTTTCAAATCTTGGAGGAATCCGGCGATCGGCAAATCGGTCTGTCGGCAGTTGACCGGAAGTTTGCTGGAAATCTGATTGTGATGGTCCCAGGCATTATTCCCACGCGACGAGTCGAACACCTGAATGAACCGCACGCCCCTTTCGGCCAGTCGGCGAGCGAGCAGTAGTTGTTTGCCGATCGGTTCCGTCTCAGGAGTGCCGATGCCGTATTGCTCTAGGGTGTGGGCGCTTTCGCGTTCAATTTCGAACGCCTCGGGGGCCTCAACTTGCATGCGATATGCCAGCTCAAACGAGGCGATCCGGGCGTCGAGCGCCGCGACGTGGCCCAGGCGATCGCGGCGCAATTCGTGAAGGCGCCGCAATGCCGCGATCTGCGCCCGTTGCCGCCGCTGCGAGTGGGGTTTACTCTTGAGATCGGCAATCGGGTTATTTAAATCGCGAATCAACGTCCCCTGGTAAGCGGCAGGCAGGAAACTGGAGCTAAACAAAGGCCCGCTCTGGAAGGTTGGCTTGGGAGAGATCACCACAAAGCCGGGAAGGTTTTCGTTCTGGCTTCCGAGTCCGTATGTTGCCCAGGATCCCACGGATGGACGCGAAAATGCCTGTTCGCCGGTGTGCATCTGCAACGCGGCGCCCCCGTGGTTGATGTTATCCGCGACCATCGAGCGGATGACGCAGATGTCATCTACGCAGCCGGCAAGGTTCGGCAAGAGCTCGCTGACTGAGATCCCGCTCTGCCCGTGTTTCCGAAATGAAAACGGTGTCCCATGCAGGTTGTTCGTTCGCGTGCGGACCAGAGTCGGCATCTGGAATGGCAGGGGCTGCCCGTGGCGTCTGGAGACCTCCGGCTTGGGGTCAAACAAGTCGATTTGCGACGGGCCACCCGGCAAATATATGAAGATGCAACGTTTTGCAGTAGCAGGGTGATGCGCTGGTAACTCGGCCAGCGGATTCGTGGTCCGCCGGTGCACGACGGCCGCTGTGGTGTCGGAAACCAATCCATGTAGCGCGAGCATGCCGAATCCAGCGCCGACCGATTGAAGCACGTCTCGCCGGGAGGCCAGGTGTCGTAAATTGTGCTGGTGTGGCATCAGTGGCAGGCCCGCCGTCGTCCGTTGATCGAAACTGTTCCCAGACACAGCCGCCTGGTATCCAGGAGCAGAAAACTACTCCACATGAAAAAACTCGTTACTTGCCAGCAGGACTTGCCCATAATCCCTCCAGCCCTGTTCCCGGTTGGGCGCTGCCGCGAGAAAGTCCGTTGCGACGGCGAGTTCTTGCAGGGACGCGCCACGGCCAAACAGCAGGGCGTAGGCGCGTTGAATACGTGCGGGCCCGTCCGTCGGCACTTCCGCCGCGAGACGAGCGGCAAGAGCTGTGGCTCTTCGTAGCACAAATGCATTGTTCAGCAGGAAAAGCGCCTGCGGCGCTGTGGTCGAAACCGTCCGCTGGGCGACTGACTGTTCCGGGTTAGCGCAGTCGAACAACATGGCGTACTCGTTGCGGTCGAAACGTCGTGTCTGAATGTAGAGGGATCTTCGTGGGACGCCATTGTCAGCTTCCGCGGGGCCGCCTGGTTGCGGATCAAGGTCCCCGGCAACGGCGAGCATCGCATCCCGTATGGGTTCCGACTCAAGTCGGCGAAGCGGCATTCTTGTCAGGAGGCGATTGTCCGGATCGCGTTCGCGCACCGCTCGCGTGACCTGCGACGACTGCTGGTAGGTAGCCGATGTCACAATGAGGCGGTGTAGCTTTTTCAGAGACCACCCCTCGTCAATGAACCAGCGAGCGAGCCAGTCAAGCAGGCGCGGATGGGTGGGGCCGTCGCCGAGTACGCCAAAGTTATTGGGTGTGCGAACCAACCCCTGGCCGAAGTGATGTTGCCAGACACGATTGACGATGACCCGCGCGGTCAGCGGGTTGTCCTTGGATGCAACCCACAGCGCTAGTTCCCGCCTGCCACTCCCCGTGGCGATGGCTGGCTGGTTTGAACCGGCGAGGAAAACCGGCATGCGACGTGGGACAACTTGCCCCAAACGGTCGTAACGACCGCCGATGTGGACAGGCACGTCCTGGAAACCGGGGAACAGACTGTCGGGTGTACCTCCTTCCTGGATGGCCATGGCCAAAGGCCCCTCCGGCGGAAAGTCTGCTTGAAAGGTGTCTTCCCGCTTTTTGAGCTCGGCCCGCAGTTGGGCAATGTGCGTCTGTTGTTCCGGCAGCGCAGCTGCCAGCGATCGCGGTAACGAACCGTTGCGAAAAGCGCGTGCGAACTCATCCGGCACGGGCGTCTGCATCGCCGCACGCAGCTGGACCATATTGAGCGGCGCATCAAACAACTTGACATCGTCGAGGTGACCTTTGAAAAAGTTCCCTGAGTCGACAACGTGGCGAGCCCCAATCGAGAAATTGGGAACGCCTTGATAAGTAATCTGGCCGTTAGAGGCGCCACCGTGCACGGCGTAACCCGCTGCCTTTCCGTCGATGATCAAACGGACGGAACGCCCGTCATAAACGGCTGCGATGTGGTGCCACTCGTGCGGGGCGACGGCCCGCCGGCTGCCTGATGGAAAGATCGATTGAATCCTCGCACCGCTGTGATTGGCTTGGACACCGAGATGGTTCCCATCGGGGCTGATCCACGCCTGCAACCCGTGATACGGCTCCGTCCAGAGAGCCATGTGGGACGGCATCCCAGCGATCTGGCCCTCGCTACGAATGTTGGTGTCGTAACGAAACCATGCTGCTACCGTGCCGGTTTTGACGCGAAAACCAGGCTGCGCCGTGCCGTCAACAAAGTCACCGTCCCCATCCAATTGCACGCCGTGACCAAATTTTCCATCGCCAATCTTTGCGTCGCCGTGCAACGTGCCCACATAACCGCCAACGTTATCTAGGGTGGTGGTGCGGGTATTCTCCTCAAAATCGAACCAGGCTAACATCCTGGCGGGGGTGGGCAGGTCGGAATGAGCCTGGTGTAACGCGTCTTTGAGAACGTCCAATTCTTTACGCGCCTTTTTTTTCTGGCGGACATACTCTGGGGTGGTCAGCGGCGTCCGCAACAGGACCGTATGATCGCCTTTCTTGCCCACGCTTTTGAGTACGCGGCTGCTGTAGAATATCCCAGCCAGACCGTAGTAATCTTCCTGTGTAATTGGATCGAATTTGTGGTCGTGACAGCGCGCACAGGCCAGCGTGAGGCCCAGGAACGCCTTGCCAACCACGTCGATCTGATCATCTACGATATCTGAGACGACTTTCTTTTTGTCGGCGCAGCCATTCTCCCAGAAACCGAACGACAGGACGGTCGTCGCAATCAGGCCGTCGGGGTAAAACGCTGCGCCATTCGGGCTGGCCATTAAATCGCCGGCAATTTGATGCCGCACAAAAAGGTCATAAGGCATGTCCCGATTCAGCGCATCGACGACCCAGTCGCGGTAACGCCAGGCCTCGTACAGTTCATAGAGGGGGGCCTTGTTCGAACCGAGCGGGTCTTCACGTAAATAGTCGGTATAGCGGACTGTGTCTAACCAGTGCCTTGCCCAGCGTACCCCATACGCCGGTGTGGCGAGCAGCCGGTCCGTCAGGGTCGAGACTGCAGCTTGGGCGTCATGACGTGCTGCAGATACGAAACTTTCCACCTCCTTCGGAGTGGGGGGAAGTCCGGTGAGATTGAACGCGAGCCGGCGGATCAAGGTGCGTGAAGTGGCCGGTCGAGCCGGGGAAACCCCGCGACGGGTATGCTCGGCGGCGACAAAGGTGTCGATCGGGTTCCGGCTCCAGGCGGCATGCGCTACGACCGGCGCCGACGCTGGTGGCTCGAAGGACCAATGCCTTTCCGTCTCGCCACTGCGAGCTGTGCTAGCAAACAGGGGAGCGGCAACCATTGCTAGTTTCACCAGCAGGCGGGCCAGAATGCGTGCTGATAGCGCCATGACGAAACCCGGTGCGATAAAACCAACGCGTTAAGACAGTTCCGGGAGTGGGCGGTGGGCTCCCAGGATGTATTGCGGTCGACCGGTCAGATCATTCAGCGTCGCCTGGTCGGGGATACCAAGAAAACGGTGCAGTGATGCGTGAACTTCGCCGAAATGAATCGGCCGTTCCGCCACTTCGGCGCCCAGGCGATCGGTCGCACCAATGACCTGGCCGGTGCGAAACCCACCGCCAGCAATTAAACCACCGCCGACTTGCGGCCAGTGGTCGCGCCCGGCGTCCTTGTTGATCTTGGGCGTACGCCCGAACTCACCCCAAGCAATTACCGCCACATCGTCGGATAATCCACGCGTGTCGAGATCTTCAATCAAGGCAGCCAAGCCCTGGTCGAAATAAGGCAAGTGTGTGTTCTTGGCTTCGCTAAAGTTCTGGCTGTGAAAATCCCAACGGCCAAAATTGAGGGTGACGACCCGCGCGCCTGCTTCGACAAGACGTCGTGCGAGCAGGAAATGCTCACAATTACGAGGTGCGCCGTCTCCATATTTTTCCGGGTGGCCTTTGCCATAGCTGGCCCGCACGTGTGCCGGTTCCTGGCTCAGGTCAAAAGCGGTAGCCAGGCGACTGGACGTGAGAATGTCGATCGCCTGTCGTTGTATGGAGTCGACGCCATCAATCATCCCGTCGGCATCCAGGTCACGCCGCAAACGATCCAGTTCGGTGCGCAAGGTGCGGCGATCTGTCAGACGATCTTGCTCGATTCCTTGCAGCACCATGTCTGCTCGAGCTGGCCCAGAGGGTCGAAATGCCGCGTGCCCCACCCCGAGGAACCCTGGCAAGCCAGGGGATCCGTAAGGTGGGTGCCCCGCATCGGGGGCGAGACCGACGAAAGGCGGTACGGCGGCAGTGGCAGGTCCCTGGATGCGCGAAACAACAGACCCCAGGGAGGGCCAACCACCGGCAGGTTGGTTTTGGACTGTGTTGCCGGTGTAGCAGATAAACGAGTCATGGGCACCGTTGGGCGAACCGTACACCGACCGCAGAGGGACGCATTTGTCCATCACACGGGCCAACCGTGGCATATGCTCACAGATGTCGATACCAAGTACGTTCGTGGGGATGGGTTGGAACTCGCCTCGAATTTCGGTGGGGGCGTCCATCTTGAGGTCATACATGTCCTGATGGGGTGGTGCGCCCACCAGGTAGATCATGATCACTGCTTTGTGGCCGGCCACTCCTCGGGATTGTTCTGCACGTAGCAGGTCAGGAAGGCATAGACCAGTCGTCCCCAATGCGCCAATCCGAAGGATTTCACGTCGTGTCGGCCCGCGTCCACTGCGCGATGTTTGGCCCTGTACAGACAACATGGATTGCGCTCCTCGCACGTTAGCTGGCGAAATTCCGGGCCATCTGGTCCGCACTGGCAAGCTGTGACCATGGGAAAGCCTGATGGCACTTTACGTTACGCGATTTTAGCTGGGCACCTGCGAAAACGCCAGTTCGATTGACGCGGTGGCCACTTGGGCCGGATCACGCAAGAACGGTGCACTATTTCCCGCCATCGGCTTCCCGATCGCGGGCTGAACGCCACCACTCCTCATGCAGGGTGGCCAGGCGGTCAACAACCTGGGGGTGCGACGCCACGAGGTTTTTCCGTTCGGAAAGATCGTCCGCGAGATCGACGAGAAACAGGGGCGCGGCGGGGCCTTTGACCGGGCCTTTCGATGTATCGCGTGGTTTCGAGAGCAATTTCCATTGCCCCGAGCGGACGGCCCAGCTATCTCCAATCGTCCAATGCAGTACGTCGTGTGGTGACGGCTTGTCGTCGGCGATGACCTCTGTCAATGACGTTCCGTCGAGGTCAAGTTCGCTGACGTCGACCCCGCAGTAGGCTGCGATCGTAGGTAGCCAATCACAACTATGCGCAATTTGGTTCCGTACAGCACCCTGAGGAAGCTGACTTGGCCAGCTGATAATGGCCGGCACCCGGATACCTCCTTCGAACAGGCTGAACTTGGCTCCCCGATAGGGACCGGCGCTGCCGCCTCCAAAATGGGCGCGCTGTTCGGTGGAATGGCCGTGGTCGGATTGGAGGATGACGATCGTATCCTCGCGGATCCCGAGTTGGTCGAGTTTCGCGAGGAGCTGGCCAATGTAATCGTCCTGGGTTGAGAGAAATGCGTTGTAGAGGGTGCGCGGATGTGGGACGCCCCGCTGCTCGTAGTACCGCAGCCATTGGGGATGGCCCTGATAGGGGTAGTGGGGCGCATTCATCGCGAAATAAATAAAGAAGGGATCTTCACGATGGCGTTCCATGAAGTGTGTTGCTTCAGCAACCATTAGTGCTGGGAAATATTCACCGTCAGCCCGAGTCCTTTTGCCTTGGCGCCAGAGGTCGTGGCGGTTGGGCCCGTTCCAGTAAAAGAAATGGGAATAGTTGTCAATGCAGCCACCCATGTGGCCGAACGAGTGGTCGAATCCCTGGGCGTTGGGCATGGTGGCGTCCGTATAACCCAGGTGCCATTTGCCAATATGGGCAGTCGCATAACCGACGGTGCGCATCGCTTCAGCGATGGTAATCTGGTCGGTGGGCATCCCGGGATTTCCACGTTTTGAACTCACATTGCCAGGTACACCCGCGCGGACCGGGAAACGACCCGTCAACAGTCCGGCGCGACTTGGTGAGCAGACAGGCGCTGCAGCGTAGAATTGGGTGAAACGGACACCCTGGTCGGCAAGACGGTCCATGTGGGGTGTCTTTAGATCTGGTGAGCCGTAACAACCCAGGTCGATAGCCCCCTGGTCATCTGTGTAGATGATGACCACGTTCGGCTTGCGTGCGGCAGCCAATTGCCTGCTGGCACCAGAAAACGCGATGCCGATGAGTAGCAAATAAATCAGGTAGCGAGAAACAAGCATGGGAGCACTTTGGCGGGGAGTGAAATACGGGAAAGTCGGTGGTTAATGCGGGCCTTCGTGCCCCAGAGGAACGACGTCTCTCAAGCTACACCGCGGATGCGATTCCAAAATAGGCGGCGCCTCACACCCGTGGGGTATCAGGCTGCAAGACGTCTGTACCGGCGAGTGGCATTGTAGCTGAAAAGCCATTGAGGTTCTGCTCACCCTGCCAGGCGGGCAAACGGCAGCCGGCCGCATGCTCGCCAGGGTAACACCGTCCGCCAGCGGCGGCCACTTGCGATCATGTCCGAGGGGGGCGAGAATGCGGCGCGCCGTCTCGGATCCAATGCGAACTGATACGGCGTAATCGATACCAGGTAGAAACGCTGTTCCTGACCTCGGGCGAGCATTGGGAGTAAGAAGATGATGTGGCAAAAGACGTGGATTGTGGCGTTCACGGCGTGGAGCCTGGTAAACCTCGCGCAGGCGGAAAATTGGCCCGCCTGGCGCGGTGCCAAGGGTGACGGCATCAGTCAAGAGACCAATCTGCCTGAGGTGTTCAGCCACGAGCGGAACGTTACGTGGAAAACCCCATTACCGGGGCCCGGCAATTCGACCCCGATCGTGTGGGAAGAACACGTGTTTCTCACCTGTGCAACAGAGAACGGAAAAGTGCGCAGCTTGTTCTGCCTTGATCGAAACACCGGCCGCATACGGTGGCGTTACAGCGCTGCATATCCGGACCAAGAATCCGCCCATAGCGACAACCCCTATTGTTCCGGGTCGCCGACCACGGATGGCACTCTGGTCTACGCCAGCTTTGATTCGGCGGGAGTCGTGGCGTGTGATTTTAGTGGCAAGGTTATTTGGCGGAGGGATCTCGGTAAGTTGAAACACGTGTTTGGTCCATCATCGACACCGGTACTCTATAAGAACCTTTTGATCGTCCACCGCGGCCCCGGTGAGCCGACACACATTGTCGCGCTGGACAAACGGACGGGGGCGACTGTCTGGGATACCCCAGAAAAGGGCATCGACGACAAGCTCTACGGCTCCTGGTCCACACCGGTGATCTATCAAGTAAATGGACGTGACGAATTCGCGCTTTCGATGCCGGGTGAACTGAAAGGATACGATCCACAGACCGGGAAGGAACTCTGGAAATGCGCGGGCCTGGGCCCCAGTAACTACCCCGACACGGCGGTCGCGGGTGACGTCCTGATCGGAGTCAGTGGGTTCCAGAAATCGATGATGGCGATCCGCATGGGCGGCCGCGGAGTCCTTGATGAAAGCGCGCGGTTATGGCACGTCGAGAAGACGCAGCAGAGGATTGGGTCGGGCGTGGCGAAGGCGGGTTACCTCTATCTTTCGAACGCACCGGGTATTGCGGAATGCGTAGAAGTGGCGACGGGCAAGACTGTCTGGAAAGAACGTCTGGGGGGGAATCTGTGGGGCTCCGTGTTATGCGCGGGAGAACGCCTGTACGTTGCCAATACAGAGGGGAAGATCTTTGTCATGGCCGCGTCGCCGCAGTTCGAACTGCTGGCAACGAATGACCTAGGCGAGCACATCAAGGCGGCCATCGCGCCATCCGATGGACAGTTGTTCGTCCGCACCTACGAGAATCTCTATTGCGTCGGCCGGCGACGCTAAACGCCTTCGGATAGGCGAGGGGAACGAGCCGACCTGCAGAATCGACCCGCAGGTTACGTGACGGTTACGGCACAATGGTATGCAATGGAGTCGGAGCAATGGTTTGTGACCAGTACTCACGCATGCGCCAGTGGCATACACGGCTGCAGGAACATCTCCCTCTACTGATCCTGATGTTGGTTTGGAGTGGTGTCGACGTGCGCGGGGGTGCGCCGCCAAGAGTGGCGGCCCCGCCCCTGACGGGCGATGCTTTTCGTGGCGCGCTGGTTCGCTTGCCCGACGACCGCTTGTTGAACTGGTGGTCGTCGGGAAAACGCGGCGGGCAAACCGCCGTGGGACGGTATTCCGATGATGAGGGCGCCAGCTGGACGCCGGAGCAGAAGCTTTTTGCTTTCCCGCCGGACCGCGGGGATTGTGGTACGGGGTACGTAAGTATTTCAGATCGCAGCGGCGGGATTCACCTGTTTGGCCTTGATTATGTGGGGACTGGCCCAGCGGGCTTCGACGATTGGGAAAATTCGAAGAGTTACATTTATCATGCGATGAGCCGTGATCAGGGCAGGACTTGGTCACGACCGCAACGNTGCGATTTTGGTTTCCTCTATACGGGCGCTGTCAANGCGGCGATCCAAACACGGTCAGGCAGACTGCTGGTTCCCCTGAGCTACTACTCCCANCGTAAAACAGGGAAGTTCGTCAGCAAACTGTCCCTGTCAGACGACCGCGGTAAAACCTGGAGGCCCTCAAAAGGNGAGTGCGTGGTCGATAGTGGTGGCCACCTCCTGGAAAGTGGCGCCTGCGAACCAATTTGCGTGGAACTTTCTGACGGCAGGATTTGGATGTTGATGCGGACGCAAACGGGTTACCAGCATGAAGCATTTTCCCAGGACGACGGTGAGACCTGGTCGCAGTCGAGACCCTCGCGTTTTGTCTCGTCCAATTCTCCCGGCGCCCTGTTGCGAATGCGGAATGGCGCCTTGGTGCTGGTGTGGAACAACTGCATGAGTCCGACCAACGAAGGAGAGGTGCTGACGAGTTACGACAGACAGGTGTTATCAGCCGCGTTCAGCGAGGATGACGGGAAGACATGGTATGGTTACCGCGAGATTGCCCGTATTAATGAACGTGTTCGCGCGGTCTCCTATCCTTTTCTCACTCCAGCGAAGGGCGGTGATAGCTTCGTCTGCTTGACGGCTGGTGAGAAGATCCACGTCCCCATCGAATGGCTCCAGCAGAAACACGTGGTCGAGCGGTTTGAGTTGGGCCTTGAGCATTGGGTGACGCTCGGCTGCGAGGGTGTGGACCTGGTTCCACACCCGGATCGGCCGAATCGGCGCGCTATGCGCATTCGGAAGCCGAAAGCCGACGTGCCTTCTGGCGCGTCGTTTAATTTCCCTTTTGCGCAGCGTGGCAGGTTGACGATGCGCGTGAAGCTGCAACCTGAGGCTCGCAGGCAAAACCGACAGCACTGCTATTTCTGTCTGACAGACTTTTTTTCGTTGCCGCGACTACCGGCATTTGTGCCAGGGGGTGAACCGGGTGGGTGGGGAACATTCCCTGAAGGGGGGCGATTCAAATTCCGCATCGGACCTGACGGCAGTCTGAGTATTGCCATGACGCGAGGCCTTTTTCAGGATGAGTACAGACCGACAACAGCCCTCCTGACGTTCGATAAATGGCACGTGATTGCGTTGGAGTGGGATTGCATAGCTGGGAATTGCCGGCTGTTATTGGATGATGAACAGGTTGCAGTCATGAACCAGCTGTCCCGTGCACCCGGCATCTGTTACCTGCGGACATGGATGTCGGCGCAGGCGCCTGAATTCGCAGGCCTGCTGATCGATTCGTTGGAGACGCATGTCGGCCGCTAACCAATCGTTCTGGCAAGGGACCTCAGTAAAGGCGATCCTGATAACTCTTGTCGATCGATTGATCAAGCTCAGCCGCCGTTTGCCCGGTTTGTGTCTGGTCTGCGAGCATCGTTCCGAAGGAGGCGAGTCGGTCGCGCTCAATGCGATAGGTGTCCTCCCAGAGGGCCCCGCGTTTCACCGCTTTCCCGCATTGAAGACAGGTTTTGGTAACATGCACCAACATTCCTGTGGTCGGCGTCTGGCCGGCAATTGCAGTCTGTTCAAGCCGGTCGTCACCCTGGATAATCTCCGCCGTTCCGCTGACCCGGAGCGTTTCCAGGACGCCCGGCACCAGAAACAGCAGAGCGACGTGCGGCCTCTCCGTCGCATTGGACAAGCTATCGAGCCGGTTGTTGCCACGCCGGTCAGGCAGGAGCAGTGTGGTCGAGTCGAGAACCACGACGGATCCGGGCGGGTCGCCACGCGGTGACACGTCAAGGGAACCGTCGGCGTGCATGGTCGCCAGGCAAAAAAAACTACTGTGGGCAATCACGGCGATGCAGTGGGCATCCAATTCCGTCAAAAACTTCTGCTGGGAGAGTTGGGAGGGGGTATCGTATAGCTTTCGCAGGGCGGCCGGACTATCAATACGCCGTGGTTGATCTTCAGCCATGAACTGCCTCCTGATTCACGATGATCGGGATTCAATGTTTCCGTTAAGTGCCATGCTAGAATACGATTCCGAGTCGTCTAAAGCGAGACCGTCTGGCGGCGGGTTGGACCGGAGCGACGAAGCAGCCTGGGTTTCCAGCGGGGACCGACGATAACGTGCCGTTGATCTTTCAGTTGCGTCTCGACGATGAATGTCGTCGCCGCCGACCGACCATCAACGGTAAAAATAGCCACGCCGCCGTACTCACGGAGAGAAGGAATGCAGCAGGATCGGAGAACCAGCCCGCGAACGGATGGCAACCACTGTTTTGTGTGTGGAGACGCCAATTCCCTGGGCCTGCACGTACGTTTCTGGCTTGACGGTGAGGTTTGCCGCGGTGAATTTACACCCGGCCCGGAGCATTCGGGCTATGACGGTATTACGCATGGCGGAATTGTT
The DNA here is from genome assembly GCA_002724245.1 of Planctomycetaceae bacterium. Taxonomy (GTDB): domain Bacteria; phylum Planctomycetota; class Planctomycetia; order Pirellulales; family Pirellulaceae; genus UBA9264. The sequence continues at coordinate 63,030 of PBOG01000024.1, read as the reverse complement.
TTCAGTCTGCTCGACGACGTCATGGCCAATTGGATGTTTTTGCAGGGAATGCGTTGCTACACGGCCAAGTGTGAGATTCGCTTCCACGAGGCGCTGCCAATCGGTCGCCGGGTTGTGCTGGAGGGCCGCCTGCTGCGGCAGAAACAGAAGTTGATGGTAATGGAGGGCAGAGCCCTGTGCGCCGATGGGGGGGCACAGGTGGCCAGTTGCCAGGCGAGCTTTATCGTAGACGAAACCACCATGCCACCCGCCTCCAACGCCGGATGATTGGAGGTTCGCGGCCCGTGGAGCGGCCGTGAGCGAGGGTTGTCACGTTGCGTTGTCACACAGGTTTTCCGCTGGCGGCCCATCTACGATGTGGTCCACGACGGCCACCGATCTTGCCTCACCATCGGTTATGGCGGAAAATAGAAACAGCAGCAATGAGCCAGCTGCGTTTGCGCCTGCCTGCTGGCAGCATCCTATCCACATGTCACTTCCTGCCAATTCCAGGAACGCTATGGCGAATTCACCATTGTGCACCGGCCCTGTGTCACGGCGCACTCTCCTGCGGGCGGGGTCACTCGCGTTGGGGGGACTTACACTGGCGGACATCCTCGCCGCACGGGCTGCGCAGGGCCAAAAGGCGGCTCCCGAGACTTCGGTGATTCTGTTCTGGATGTGGGGTGGCCCAAGCCAGATGGAAACCTACGACATGAAGCCCGGTGCTCCCAGCGAGTATCGCGGCCCCTTCGACCCGATTGCGACGGCAGTGCCCGGAATGGACATCGTGGAGCACTTTCCACACCAGGCGAAACTCGCGTCACACTTTTCCGTGATTCGGTCATTGCACCACACCATGTCGGCACACAATGATGGCAGTATTGAGGTCTTGACGGGAAAGACACCAGCGAAACCGGATCCCACATCGACGGCGCGCAGCGAACATCCTGACTTTGGCATGTTGGCCGCCAGGATGCGCGGCCGGCGTGACGACGGGCTGCCTCAATATATCGCAGTGCATCGTGCACCCTTTATGATTTCGCCGTCCTACCTCGGACTCGGCTACCGCGCGTATGAGACTGGGGATCCGACGACCGCCAATTTCGCCCCCAGTAATTTGAAATTGACTGCCGGGATCGACGAATCTCGTTTGGGCTGCCGGAAAGAACTCTTAGGCCAACTGGACCAGCTGCGCCGCGGGCTGGACCTGGCGGGCTCCATGGACGGTGTGGACCAGTTCCGCAGGGACGCGTTCCAGCTCTTGGCCAGTCCCCAAATGGCGGCGGCGTTCGATTTAAGCCGAGAGGACACCGACCTGCGTGATCGCTATGGGCGCCATCGTTGGGGCCAGAACTGCTTGCTTGCTCGACGCCTCGCGGAACGTGGCGCTGCCGTCGTTAATATTGACGCGACGGCGCCTTCCGACAAAAGCGAATATTTTAGCTGGGATGATCACGCCGGTCCGTTTCATCTTGTGCACGCGAATCTGGAGCGATTTCCACAGTACGACCAGGCGATCTCTGCCCTGATTGAAGACTTGCGCGATCGAGGATTGGATCGCCGTATCCTTGTTGTCGCGGTGGGCGAGTTTGGTCGTACGCCGCGCCTGACACATCGCGCCACGTTCCCGCGCAAGCCGGGGGGGCCGTGGTTGGGACGAGATCATTGGCCCAATGCCTTTAGCGCCCTGATCGCCGGGGGAGGGTTGCGGATGGGGCAGGTGGTCGGCCAAACAAACTCGCGCAGCGAGTATCCCACGCACGATCCGGTAACGCCACAGGATCTGTTGGCGACGATTTATCGTCATCTTGGCTTGCGTCCTGAGTCCACGGTTCCGGATTACAACGGCAGACCGGTTCCGCTGCTCTCCGCAGGACGTCCTATCCAAGCATTGCTGTGAATACGGTGCGGGGAACGCGGAGCTTGGCGCAGTGTGACACGCCAGATCTCTTCCGGCGTTGACGGCTCCCGTCCCCTGTGCGTGCTGTCCGTCGAGGCGGCAGGGGAAATGCAGAATCGATGGTTGATACCGCGGATGTCGTTGTGGTCGGGGGAGGCATCACGGGGTTAAGCGCGGCGTTGCATCTGCGCGAGCGTGGCATTCCTGATGTGGTTGTACTGGAACGGCACACCATTGGGGCGGGACAGTCGGGGCGCGCTGCGGGCGTGCTTCGAGGCACAGTACGCCACCCAACTGTGGCGGAAATGCAGCTTGAGGGACAGGAGTTCTTCAACAGGTTTTCAGGACGTTATGGGTTCCCACTTGGAGTGGAACAGGTGGGCTATATGGTGGTTGCTGCAGGTGAGCATCGTCCCTATGTCGAGGCGACGCTGGATGTGGCAACACAAGCAGGATGCGCTGTCGAGGAAATCGGGGAGACGCAGGCATGCAGCCTGCAACCGGGGCTGACTGGGGGCGCCGGTGCGATCTACCTTTATGAACCAGGTGGCATTTATGTTGACCCAATGCCAGCGACCCATGCGATAATGCTGGCGGCGGCAGGTGCCGGAGTTCGTATTATCGATGATTGCCCAGTCGGGAAGATCCTCATCGATCGTAATCGAGTACAGGGTGTGGAGACGAATTCTGGCGTGTTGGCGGCACCTGTCGTCTTTCTGGCTACGTCCGTCTGGGCGCAACCCGCCCTGGCGGCTTTGGGCCTGAATCTCCCGGTGCATCCGCACATCGCTCAGATGGCATTTTTCCACCCACCACCTGGGCCCGATTTCCGCTTGCAGTGTGTGCTCTTTGACGCGCGCGTCGGGCTCTACATGCGCCCGGAAGGAAAACGCCTACTCTTTGTTGGACGCAGAGAGGCAGACTATTTCGAGCCCAACGGGCCCCCTGTCGATCCCGATCGCTACAGGCAGACCGCGACGCACGCCGCGATGGTGGAGATGCGTGAACGTCTTGGGGAGACTTTTCCGTTGATGCGAGGGGGATTTGTTCATCGGTCTTATGCCTGCACATACGACGTTACGCCGGATGAGATGCCCGTGCTTGATCGCTTGCCGGGGACGGAAGGCCTCTATTTTGCATTGGGTTTTAGCGGCGGTGGATTCTCCAGCGCGCCATGGATTGGCAAACGCATGGCTGCCTGGATGGACAGTGGGGTGCCGCCGCCTGGAATCGAAGCCTTTGCCGCGACACGGTTTGAGACAGGCAAACTGATTCGCTGGGCGAATACCCCGGCTCGCTAGATCGCCGTTTGGCTCGGCTGATAGGGAATCGGGCTGTTGTGGATACGTTTCGATGTGGTGATTCTGCTACAGTAAGGTTCGACCAAGGGCATGGCCGAAATGTAGTGCCGTTCAAACATACTGTAAGCGTGGACCATGAAGAATCGAGAACGCCGTACCAATTTGCGCCGTACCAATCTGCGCCGTGCGATGTCGCGCCGCACCATGTTACAAACGGGTGGCGCGGCTCTGGTCGGCTGGGCAGTGCCTGGGCTGCAGCGGTTTAGTTCGGCAGACTCGAGTGGCTTTGCCACGACCATTCCACAAGTCAAGTCCCTGGTGCTGGTGTTCCTGAACGGTGGGCTGAGCCATATCGATTCGTTTGATGTCAAACCCAACGCTCCTGAATCGGTGCGGAGCGCGTTTGCGCCCATCGATACGGCGTTGCCTGGTGTACGGTACTCGGAACATCTACCCATGTTGGCGCAGCGTGCGAATCAGTATGCGCTGGTGCGGTCGATGTCACACAGCGACCCTGGGCACCCGAGCGCGACGCACAAGGTGATCACGGGTTCCACGCTGCCGAATCTCCCTGAAAACGTGGGGATTGACAAACACGCGGGCAGAGACGACTTCCCCTGTTATGCGGCAGCAGTGAGTCGATTTCGTCCCGAATTGTCGGCAACCACGCTGGGCGGGGTCCATCTCCCTGCGTATATACGCGGTGCCTTCAACTGGCCAGGACAGAACGCTGGTTTTCTCGGAGCACGTCACGACCCGTTACAGCTTTACAATGGCAGCGATGATTTCGATTACCGGCAGGAAGATTTTAGACTGCGGGGCCAGATTACCGTGGACCGGCTGGCAGAGCGGCGCAGTCTCTTGGAGCAATTCGACACGGGGCGTCGCAGATGGGAACACCATCGCGCGACACGCGCGTATTCCGATTATCAAGATCGCGCGTACGCGACCCTGGATTCTCCAGAATTGGCCAATGCATTTGACCTTGGTCGCGAGGCGGAATCCCTGCGGGAACGTTATGGGAAACATGCTTTTGGGCAAAGCCTGCTATTAGCTCGCCGTCTGGTGGAAGCCAAGGTGCCGGTGATTCAGGCCAACATGATGGGGTGGGATACACACGTCGACGGCTTCAATACCTTGTCGAAGAATCTCTTGCCACCCTTTGATCAGGCTTTGGCGTCCTTTATTGACGACATGCGGGACCACCGACTGCTGGAACAGACGCTCGTGGTGGTGACGGGTGAATTTGGCCGTACGCCGCGCATCAAAGTTGAACCGGGCCATAAAATCGCAGGCCGCGACCATTGGCCACACGTCTATTCGGCACTCTATCTCGGTGGCGGTGTCCAGACCGGGCAAGTGATCGGAGCGTCAAACCGATTGGGGGCGTACCCGGATTCAAATCCATTCAGCCCGTACGATATGGGAGCAACGATCTACCATGCTTTTGGGATAGATCCGCGACAGGAACTTTCTGATCACGCCCGGAATCGCCGTTTTCCGCTCAGTCGTGGTCTACCGATGCGGGCCTTGTACGGCCGGACCTGAGTGCGCACGCCGCTGGAAGCGGGATTTGCGGCGGCAGACTTATGCGTTGTCGTCAGGTTCCAAGGGGGGATGTTGACGGGCGACTGAGTAGTTGCGTTCGGCGACAGGTGGGTGCCCTAGCGGCCCGTACGTGCCGAATTCGGCGCACTGATCAGCGCCAGGTACAAATTCAACTTGAATCCCACGGGCAGTGACCTCGCAGCGATGAAATCCAAATCGCGTGTCGGCATCGGGCCAGCGTTCCTGTAATTGGGCCGTGTTACCAGCGGCGGGGGTTCGGTAGATCCGGATACCGTCAACCGTTTGCGGCGGTCGCCCGGTATGAACGTGACCACAAAACAGAAGCTTGACGCGTGCTTTCTGCAGCAGCTTCCAGATGCGTTGCCGGTGCGGTGGATTGATCGAAAAGTACCAGTTGTCCCACTCTTCGCCACGCGTAAGATCCCAGTCGGGTTCCTCGGGTGACTCCATGAACGGCCAATAATGCATCACCGCCACGTGATGGTCCGTGCCTGGCAGGTGAGGAAGACTTTCTAGCAGCGTCCAGAAGGCATCCTCTTGCGGCAAACCTGTACCGGCCAAAGCGGCATAGAATCCCGTAAAACGCACGTTGCGGTGCACAAAAGTCCATTGCAATGGACCGAAATAGCTGGCGAACAGTTCGAGCCGTTCGGAGGTCATATTCAGATCGGGGTCATGCCAGCCGAGGCCCTGGGGATCCCAACGCGGTTTGTTACCATTGACGTGTGTGTGTTTGTTGCCGACGTCCATGTTTCCTGGGATCACGTGCACGGCAAAAGGTAACTCTGCCAGGTCTTGTTGCGCCTGTTGGATTTCATATTCGTGCGTCTGGCCGTCGCGTGTGAGATCGCCACCATGGAGTAGAAACTCGGCATCGATGGCACTCATCTGTGCCTTAATTGCTGCCCATCGCCGGTTGATTGCTGGTCGAAATCGGTAGGACCTGGGGGTTCCCATGTGGCTATCGTTCGCGTGCAGGAAAGTCCAGTGCTCGGGAGTTGCATTCATGCTTGTTATCTTGGGATTCGTGGGGACGATTGCCCGGGGCGGCGGCATGGGCTGTGCAGGGGCGCCCGCCCGTCCCTATGACCGCCTGGCGGTGACGTATCGGCAGATGATCCAACGTTACACAGGCGTTGCCCAGTGCGTGGGAGATCCATCTTGCGTTCTCAAGACCATGACGCGTATCGTTTGCGGTATAGTATATGCGGGTGGCAGGCCGATCGCCCGGGTCGACCCCAATATCAAACGAGGGAGGAAGTTATGATAACCACGCTGGGAAGTCGCCGTAAATTCTGTGACGGACTCACCCGCCGAGAGTCCCTCCAGGCGGGAGCCATCTCTATGCTCGGTGGGATGTTCGGGTTGCCCCGCAACCAGACCGCGGTGGCCAACACTGCCGCGACGCACCCTGCCAAAGCGCGTAGCGTCATCGTGCTCTATCTGCTCGGAGGTGCGCCGACCCAGGACATGTTTGACATGAAGCCTGATGCCCCAAGTGGTGTGGGCGGTGAATTTCGCCCCATTGCGTCCAATGTGCCCGGGATGGATGTCTGCGAGCTAATGCCACGGTCCACCCAGTGGATGCATCAATCGGCTGTGGTCCGCACTGTGAACCACAAAGGTGGCTGCCATAATCCGATGCCCAGCCTTACGGGCTACCCGGAACCGCTCCCGTCCATCGGCGTCGTGCAGGATAGTTTGCCACCGAGTATGGGTTCGGTTTGCGATTTCCTGCGTGAGGATCGTGGCGAGATTCCCACCTATGTCCATATGCCTTGCATGCTCGGCTGGGGGCAACACATTCGACGTGCTGGCCCCTATGGCGGGTATCTGGGGCGGCAATATGACCCGCTGTTTACCGAATGCCTGCCCACCTCAACGAAGCCGTCGCCAAGTGAATATTACCCGCAGGTGGTGCATGGTACGCCTCACCTGCCTGCAGCCAATTTGCCACCAGGATTGACACTCGATCGACTCAATCGACGGCGACGGCTGACTCAACAATTTGACGATGGTTTGCGTCAACTTGAAGCGCGTGGTGAGTTCGATCGCGCCCAGGAGGGCGCGCTTACGCTCCTCACGTCACAACGTGTCCGGGATGCCTTTAACGTTGACAATGTCGCTCCCGAAGTGCGTGACAGTTACGGACGCACCCTGTTTGGCAACAGTGCACTCATGGCTCGCCAGCTCGTGGAGCAGGGAGTCCAGTTCGTGAATGTTACATGGGATATTTTCTGGACGAGGCCTGCCAAACTGGATGGCGCTGGCTGGGACACACATAGCCGGAACTTCGGCATTCTGAAGGAAACCCTGTTGCCGAATTATGACCATACGTTTGGCGGACTTATGGGCGATTTGTCCGCGCGTGGTTTATTGGACGATACCCTCGTTGTCGTGATGAGCGATATGGGCCGCACGCCCAAGATCAACAAGAATGCAGGGCGAGATCACTGGACGTTCTGCTACTCGGTGTTGTTTGCTGGTGCTGGCGTTCGCGGAGGTACAGTCTTTGGATCGTCGGATGCGCAGGCGGCCTATGTGAAGGATAAGCCAGTCAGTCCGGCCGACGTTTGCGCCACAATCTATTCGATTCTTGGGATCGACCCGGACCAACGGGTGTCCGATTCTGCGGGGCAACCAGTGCGACTTGCGCTGGACGGACAGGTGATCGAGGAGATTGTCAGTTAAGTACGGTGACGGCTCGGTGGTACGGTGCGCAACAGTCCGGGGAGATTTCATGCGGCACTCGCTCTACGTTCAGTTGGTAATGGTGTTGTTTGCGCTGGCGGGTCCTCAGCAAAACCGTGCCGTCGCGGAAGAGACTGCTTCACTAGCGGCGCCTGTAAGGCTTGAAGTGGTTCCGCCAGCGGTCCGTTTGGTGGGACCACGGGGCGCGCAGCAGGTTCTGGTTTCGGCACATTACGCGGATGGAACTATACGGGACCTGACGCGGGATGCTCTCTACCAGGCGAGCCCCACATCTCTGGTGGCAGTGAATCCTATGGGCCGCGTCGTGGGCAAGCAGGATGGTGCTGGCCAATTGCGCATTCAGGTTGCGGGCCTGGAGACCATGGTCCCTTTTTCGGTGACCGATATGGGCGAGGACCTGCCCGTTAGTTTCCGTCGCGAGGTAATGCCTGTCCTGAGCGCCGCCGGATGCAGCGATATACGTTGCCACGGCGCTCCTAGTGGCAAAGACGGATTTCTTCTGAGTCTCTGGGGGTTTGAACCTGAATTTGATTTTCGCCAGCTCACCCGCGATGCGTTTGGGCGCCGGACCAACACGCTTGATCCGGAAAACAGTTTGATTGTTCTGAAGCCACTGGCGCTGATACCGCATATTGGTGGTAGACGTTTTCACGAGGGGAGTGTCTGGGCGCGGATTCTCACGCAATGGCAGGCTGAGGGAATGCGGGATGACCCACAACGGGGGGACCTGGAGTCGATTCGGGTCACGCCTGCTCAACGCGTTTTGCATGCGCCGGCGGATTCGCAGCAATTGGCGGTGTACGCGACCTTTCAAGATGGCACCACGGTTGATGTGACGCAGTTGTCGCAATTCACCTCGAGTGATCTCGGTGTAGCGGGTGTCGAGGGAGCGGGTCTCGTGGAATTCCATGCACAGGGCGAGGTAGCAATTCTCTGTCGGTATCAGGGTGCCATGGTGTCGGCGCGGCTCATGCATATCGCAGCACCGCACGCGGAATTTCAGTGGAACTCGCCGGAAGAGCTTAATCCGCTAGATGATCACGTGTTCGCCAAACTCAAAATGCTCAACATTCCACCATCGCCGCCAAGTAGTGATGCGTCCTTCTTGCGGAGGGTTACATTGGATCTGTGCGGGCGACTGCCCACGTCGGCTGATCTCGAGACCTTCCTCACAGATCAGGTTCCGGACAAACGGGCACGCGTTGTTGATCGACTTTTACAGCGGCCCGAATTCGCGGAGTATTGGACCAAGAAATGGATGGATGTGTTGCGAGTGAGTCGCGATTCGATCCAGCTCGCCGGCGCCCAGGCGTATCAAAAGTGGCTGCGGGCGAAGATTGCCGAAGATGTTTCGTTTGCAGAGATCGTGACCTCTTTGTTGACTGCTGAAGGCGAGTCTTATGGCAATCCGGAAGTCAACTTTTATTGCGTCCCGCCCACACCCAAGACGGTGACCGACCCGTTGTATCTGCAGAAAGACCTGGCGGAATCAACGGCGCAGCTATTTCTGGGCGTGCGGTTGCAGTGTGCGCAATGCCATAACCATCCGTTTGAGCGGTGGACCCAGGATGACTATTTGTCACTGGCGGCCTTTTTTACGCAAGTGAAACGCACTCGGTTGGGTAAAGCGGGGCCTTCTGGTCGGCCCGATCGCCGACAGATGGCGATTGCCGTTGATTTAAAGGCAGCCGAGCTAGCGCCGGCTGGATGGAAAAGTCCTGTCCGCCCGCATTTCCCAGGAGAAAAGGCTCTCGAGATGGTCGAGGGCACGGATCGGCGGCAGGCACTGGCCGATTGGCTCGTGGCGCCGGGAAATCGTTTCTTCGCCAAAGCGGTCGCCAACCGGGTCTGGTATCACCTGCACGGTCGCGGGGTCGTTGAACCGGTAGACGATATGCGCGATACGAATCCCTCGGTGAATGATCGATTGCTGGACGGGTTGATCAACGAACTGGTGCGACACAATTTTCAACTGCGTCCCCTGATTCGGGCGATCGTTCTTTCGGAAACCTATCAATTGGCGTCGAATCCCAATACGTTCAATCGAAGGGACAACAGGTACTTTTCGCACATGACGGCACGCCCGCTGCCAGCAGAGGTGCTCCTGGACGCGATCTGTGACGTCACCGGTGTTCCTGAGTCATTTGCGATTATGAAAGATTACACGATTGGGATCCCGACGGAGAGGCTCGAGTTGCCGTTGGGAACGCGCGCGGTGCAGCTACCCGTCAACGACATTGTCACGCTAATCAATACGTCTGGCAAATATGTACGTTACGAAGCGCATCCGTTTCTGCGGGTTTTTGGACAACCGAACCGGACGCAGACCTGCGAATGCGATCGCGAACAAACCTTCAGCCGGAAGAAGGCGTTGGAATTGATCGTGGGGCCGTTGGTTGCAGACAAGTTGACGGCCAAGAACAACATTTTGAGCGAACTGTTGGCTCAGGAAATGGAACCTGCCGAAATCCTTCAGACGCTGTACCGTCGCGCACTGTCGAGAGAGCCGGCGGCCGAGACCGCTGAGTCCCTGCTGTCGTATGTGGCCAGTAGCGACAGTCCGCGTTCTGCCTGGGAAGACATCTTGTGGACGCTGCTCAACTCGCAGGAATTTATTTACCAGCATTGAGCTGCGGTCCGGCCACTGGCTGCGGGGCGCGTCAGGCAACGTCTCCCGTCTCAATGGGTCATCACGTACGTAACAATATTGATTCCCAGAGGATACGAGACACGTTCGGAATACTCTTTGAAATATTCGGTGTTTTCTCCTTCTCGCTCCCAACCGTCGCCAATATCGTTGTTGTGGCAGAAGAGGGCCATTAAATGGCCATCGTCAGACTGTAAACCCCAGAAGTGTGGGTCTTCATCACCTTCGGGGTCGCCGTGCCAATACTCAAAGCTGTCCCCTTGTTGCCAGGCGAAAATACTGGGCACCTGGAGCTTGCCCTCCAGTTCGTAGACGATGTGAAAGATCTCGTGGTCACGTGTCAGTTCTACAGGTTCCCTGTCCGGAAAGACGCGTTTGATTTGCGACCGTACCTGTTCCCATGCGCGTCGCGTCCAGAAATCGTCGGCCAATAGAAATCCACCATTCAATAGATATCTTCGCAACCCGACCACCTCGCGTTCCGTCAGGACCAGCGAGCCAGGATTCGACATGTAGACCATGGGATGTTCAAAAAGTTCTGGATCTGTCAGACGCACCACGACCCCGTTGGGATCGACGCGATAGCTTGTCAGCTCCTGAAGCCGCGCGGAAAAATTCCAGTCACAATCCGGGAAGTCGTTGTTCCAACCACCACGACCACGGAAGCCACCTGTGTTGTATTGGACGCGAGCAAAGGTAAAGACGTCTCCTTCAAAACCCGATTCGATCTCCCAGTTCGGATAGTCTTCACGTACCGACCGCTTGAACCGTGGCTGGAAAGCCATGGTGGCGGCGCAGATCGCCGCGGCGATGCAGGCTGCGCCAAACATTGCCCGCCAAACGAACGGAACGTTTTGCGACGAGATCAACACACCCGCAATACCTTGCACAGAGCCGGGAAAGATGCAGACACCAACCTTCAAGATTTCATCCCGGCAGCATCGTGTCAAGACGCCGGAACCGAGGCCAGCGTCGGTAAACGACGCAGAAGCCGGGTGAAAGATGGATTCTGCAGAGTTGTCGACCTGGCGACAGTCTCGGGCGGCGCGGACAAACCTCCCTTCAAGGTGTCATTACCCATAGTTGCGAAACCGTTGGGATCGGCGCGGTTTCTGACATTCCCTAGAGGGCCTTGGAATGGGCACGCCGCCAAACCCAAGGCCAAGCCAATGCCGTTGACAGGCAGAATTCCATCTGCCCACATCTACGGCAAGAATCTGGTCAATTGTGGGGTGTGGAAGTCGTGTTTACCGAATACAAGAAGTTCTCTTCGACAATGAGGTAACTGTTCAGCATGGCGTCCGGGCCGACAGCGCCTCGACGCGCAGGGCTTGGGTCGCCGCGCTTTCAATATCGTCGCGGTCTGTCCGCCCCATACTTATCTGGCGATAAGCCGCATTGTCAGATGGCAATGGGTTTCCTCAAAACAACATGGTTTGTCCAAATGACACCACCCGGTTTAGCGTGTGGATTTGCGGGGCGTTGCCCTTTTTCCGGTCATTTTCACCATCGGGCGGGCAGACATGCTGCCTCCTGTGTAGACGCATTTTCGAGTTGGCCGGCACTTGTTAGTTTGTAACACGGCTGATAGAAGCAACGGCAGCGATGGGCCCGTATCCTATCGGCATCTCATTGAAAGGACTCCCATGCATTATTCTCCGTTCATCATTGCGTTATCTCTCGCAGGTTCTGCGCTGGGCGCGGCGCCGGCGGGCTTGAAAGAATCGCTGCGCTTTCATGCCTCATTTGACAAGACTGCGGACGCTGATTTCGCACGCGGCGATGGACGAGCCTACACCGCACCGACCCTTCAACGCGAGAAACCGAAACCTGGTTTACATCGCGCTGCCGTGCATTTAATGCAGAAAGGGGGGCGGTATGGTGGGGCGTTGGACTTTACGGGGAAAACGGCGGAGCTCTTGTTCTACCGTGGCGGCAGCAACGTCCCAGCTAGGGCAGGACAGTTCCAAGGTACGTTCTGTTTGTGGTTGCGCGTGGCACCCAATACCCAGCTGCCCGATGGATTCGTCGACCCATTGCAGATTACCGACAAGAAATGGAATAACGCATCCTTCTTTTTCGACTTTACCAAGGATAAACCGCGGCAGTTTCGCCTCGGTGTTTTCTCCGATTACAACTTCTGGAACCCTACGGATCGGAAATGGGAAACTATTCCAGATTCGGAACGTCCACTGATTGGGGTATCAAATCCGCCCTTCCGAGCAGATACCTGGACACATGTTGCGGCGACCTTCGAAGATTTCAATCAGGAGGGAGAGCTTGGTGTAGCGAAGCTCTATGTCAACGGAAAGATGGCCGGGATATTGCGGCGTCCGCAGCGATTCACATGGGGCACGGAACGTCTGGCGATCATGTTGGGGATCAACTATGTGGGCCAACTTGACGATCTGGCCATCTTTGACCGGTCTCTCTCGGGCGACGAGGTCAAAGAAGTGATGGAGTTGCCGCAGGGAATTCACTCGTTGGGACACTAGAATGGCGGCCGGACGCGACGTTTCTGTAGCGTTTGCGTGCGGGCCCTGTTGACTGGAAAGACCCTGGGGGGGCAACAAACGCAGAATCCTGTGCTATACTACCGCCCTGGTTCGTTGGACCAGGGTCAGCGGCATGGCGTGCCACGCCACGGGGGCTGTGGTCGTGACGAGCGGAATCCGCTCGCCACCAGACGAAGTACTGAGATGGCTTTTCTGTTTTCTTTTCTCGGGATGCGTATTTATGCCACAGGGAACGATCAAAAAAATCGTCGCCGACAGGGGTTTCGGTTTCATTACACGCGATGGTGGAGACATCTTCTTCCACTTCTCCGCAGTGGTCGAGGCCACATTTGAGGAACTGCAAGAGGGGCAAGCTGTCGAATACGAAGAAGGCACTGGTCCGAAAGGTCCGCGTGCTGAGAACGTACGGCCTGTCTAGGTTCCCGCTGGGCGTCGGACCCTAGCGACACACAGCGTCTGTTGGTCTGCGGCTCGCGCCGTGGCGTCAACAGGGGTGCGCACACCGTGCTGCGACGGTACACGTCCGGGCCAACAGTGCGTCGTGGAGGCGCGAGCAGCTTCCCGCGGAGACGCGTCACAGGGAGCACGTGTCGATGGTTCGAAGGTGTTTCATATGGGCACTTTTGGGGTGCGCGTGGACAGGTACCGCACTGGGGCAGAACGACGAGCTGGTCGTGCGCCAACAGAGTGCGCGGTTTGAGTCGGCACGGAACCGAGGGGCGCTGAAGGAAAGCCGCAGGTTGCTGGCCGCCGATGCGACCTGTTACGATTTGCCTGGCCGTGACAGTCGGTCATTGCTCTATGACCTGGCGCTGGCTGCGCAGCGGCGCAATAAATCTGGTAAAGCCCGGCTGGAACCCGTCAGAGTGATCAGTCGGGAAGTTCGCGTGCAGGGCACCGTGGCGATCGTCACGGAACTTCTGGGGGCCGCTGAGGACGTCCCACGCGGGCAGAAGGTCATGCCGCGTCGCCGCACGATCGTCTGGAACAAGGTCGCCGGTAAATGGAAGCTGTACCACCTCCACACTTCCGGTTACACGTTGTGGGAACGTGCGATACAAAACTTCGAAACCGCGGATGAACAACAGGCTCCCACCGCGAACGGAGTCGTTTTCGTCGGTAGCTCGAGCATTGTTGGCTGGAAAACGCTGGCCGACGATTTCCCGCAGGTAAAGACGTTACGCCGCGGATTTGGCGGATCGGACATCATCGATAGCGTGGCGTACGCGCATCGGATCGTAACGCCTTACCAACCACGACGGATCGCGCTGTATGCGGGCGATAATGACATCGCACGCGGAAAGACGCCGGAGCGGGTGTTTGAAGACTACAAGCTCTTTGTCGCCACCGTCCATGCGGCATTGCCGGATGCGACCATCGGTTTCATCGCCATCAAGCCGAGCCTGGCACGATGGGAAATGTGGCCGCAGATGGCTGCGGCGAACCAACAAATCCAGCAGTACGCAAAGTCGCATCCGCAACTGGACTATCTCGACATCGCCACCCCCATGCTGGGGGACGATCACATGCCACAAAGCCAGCTGTTCGCGCAGGACGGTTTGCATCTTAGCCCAGCGGGTTACGCGGTTTGGACCAAGGCGATGACTGCCTGGGTTCATGCCGCCCCCTGACAGTTTCGCCCTGTCCCATACGGTTGCCAGCACACCGAGCCCGGTAGGTGTGCTGGCGCAGTATCGCTGGAGCAGTTACAGCTTCAGCTGCGCCAAAACGTCGATTCACGCGTCGGCTGGTATTGGACGGCAAGGTGCGGTGTTTCCAGACGCTTCTGGTTTTGAAACAGTGACTCAATGCCAGCGGCAGTCATGCCGGTTGTCAGCAGGGTCCGCTCTACGGGATAGGGTGACCGATTGGTTTGGAACAGCGATTCAATATGGTGGACTTGTGGGTTAAAGAAATTGCGCATGGAATAGTAAGGCAAATAGAAGAGGAGCGAGAAGATATCACCTCCCTGTAGCCTCGCTGCGATGGTCCGGTCGCCCACGACCCCAGCATTCTTTTGGCCCCGTTTTCCCTGGAACTGGACGACCGTGGCCTTCAACCCGTCGGCGTATTCGAAGCGATACGCGTACGATTCAGATGCGAGGCGTCGCATGTCCTCAACCTTGGGGAAGACGACGCCGTAGCCTGACCGCACTGGATTGATCGTATCACATCGCGAAAGCGCGGATTGCATCAATTCGCGATCCCAACCACCTCCCTGCCAGGTTCCGGCTTCTAAACCTTGCCAGAAACGGTCGCCTCGCAACGCTTCGACTGACCGGATACCCGTTTCACCACCGCGTCTCCGTTCCAGAATTGACTGCATCGCCTCAATGATGTGAATGTCGCCACCGTCAATTCCACCGCCTGCCACGGCGACGGCCTCAGTGACCACAGAATTCGCCGGCAGTTCGCGCGACGGCAGCCGCCGCGAGACTGGCAGCGATGAACCCGCCATGAAGCCAAACCCGAGTTCACGCGAGGTCTCGACCATTTCCTTGGCCCAATCCCAGTTCCACGAGAGGTGTTTGTCGCTGAACACGGGTGCAGTTCGTCCACTCTTTCGGAACACGTCTACCACTTGTTGGAAGTATTCGTAACGGGGATAGAGCTTTTGCCCTTTTTCATTCGTGGGGTAGTCGCCGTGTTCACCAATCAACAACACTGCATCAACATCAAGTTTAGATCCACCTTGTGTCAACGCATCTGCGATCGTTGGGTAGAGCTTCATTTGAGGGTAGCGTTTCACCCTCTCGCGACTCAAATCATTTTCCTTGGTTTGTTCGACGTACAGCGAAACCACATCGAATTCGGGTTGATGGTGCTTTCCGTCCCATCCGTAACCCTCCAAAAAACGGTCAACGATGTGCTGTGAATGCGAATATTTGAAATAGATCGTGGTTAACGCTGCGATGCGCGGCCGCCGGCGTGGCGCGCCATTTGTCTGCCCCCCTAACAGTAGCGCCCCGGGTACGAGCGACATGATCTCACGACGTGAATAATTCATGGGTATCACCTTCTTTGAACTTGGGGGTCGAACCGAGTGGCAGAGTCCAACAGTTAAACNCAAGTCGACTGCCGCTGCAATCCGCTGGCGAGGTTTGCTNCCCGTAAAGCTTTNGGATTGNTCNGANTTCNGGNCGTATGGCGAAAGCTGCGCGTGGACCTGATNAAGAATCGTCGGGTACTTCGCTAACGACCTCTTCGTAGTAAGCGGCNTCNGGATCAGGACTAGCAGACTCCAGNATTCCAGTCTGCTGGGTGNNCGCNCCACGCATCCACGGCGCCAANGTTGGGCCGCCATGTGCNAGGTGCGCTCCGGAGAAGAATTCCACGCGACGCACATANTGTTGACGGTCGTAACGGACTTCGGCCTGCACGCCTTCTCCATTGAGTGAGCTTTCGAGTGGGGTACTGACCACCTCCCACAGCCCCAGGGTCAACAGATCTCCTACTGCGTGCACCGTGGCGCGACCGACTCTCACAGGAACCGAATACCCCTGTCTAAAAGAGAACACATCACGCTCCCCGAATTCGTCCTGGGATTGGTGGACAGGTGTCCCCAGTTCCGCGATGACCTGTGATCGAGGAACGCCCAGAGAAAGGACGGAAAGGTCCTTCTTCTCGGGCGAGCGGGCTGCCATCATGACGGAACAACCGCTAGTCAGCACACTCCAGAAAACCATAACTGTAGTACAGGCAAAGCGAAGCATAGCACACCGCACGGGGACCCTAGGTTCAGCGAGGGCGGGACCATACCGAATCGACGCGGCGGAGTAAAGGCTGTTTCTACCGGGGGCCTGACGCAGGCACGTTAAATGGCCCGCCGGCTGGGCAAACCAGCCGGCACGCGTGACGCGCATCCTGGGGTGTGTAAATATTGTGGGATTTTACACAAGGCACGGTCGCCGCCCGGAGCTATATTGTGGCGCCCCGATTTGCTTTCGACGACAGCCATCAGGAGACGCCCGTGCAGTGGAATTCCCAGCGGTCCCGCCAGATTGGAGGAGTGGCCAGCCTCGTCGCTTTCGTCATATTTGGCCTGGTTTTCGGCGTGACGCAAATCCTGAAATCCCGCAAAGGGAGCATGGCGATTTCCATTCAACAAGCGGATATTCGCGATGGGGGAACGATCTCAGGCGTCGTGAAAATCAAGCCTCGCAAGAACCTGAGCGCGCAGGGGTTGACGCTGGTATTGGTGTGCCAGGAGTCCTGGGAGGAAATTCGCACTGGATCAGATGGGTACGACGAGACACGCACCGAGTGGCGTGAGCGGCATTCACAGACCATGACCCTTGGTAAAACGATGGAACTGCGGGCGGGGACAGACCAGGAAATTCCCTTCGAACTTCAACTTCCCGCTTCAATCCCCAAAAGTGAGGTCGCCAGGCCACGACGGGCCAGTACATCGTACGGAAGAAGGTCCCGCCGAACACGGTCACGAAGTTCGGGGCGGCTGCGGTGGAAATTGTCTGCCAATCTCGACCTGGAGGGAATCGACCTCGACGCAAACTACAGCTTCTAGACCCGGCACTTTTGCCGAGTTGCTGGAATCCTCGCGAGTCAACTCGTTCCCAAGCGTCGCTCAGCTACCGGAGTTTCCCGGTAGAATGGACCACGGGTCCGACGGGCATTGGACGGTGGCACGAGAAATATCGGCAGCCGGATACGGCGTTTGTGGCAACGCCGCCAAGTTCTCCTCCACCTGGGAAAGGGTATCCATTCCCAGTAACGCACAACTGACACCTTTGTTCGAAAGCACAAAACGAACAGCGACTTGTGGGAGTGTCGTTGTGGTGCGGTCAAAGAGGTAATCGTAGTTGCAGGCATGTGCGTGTAACCTGCGTTCATCAGGCGAGCCCTGGGCGCCTTTGTCGGTAAGCACACCGCGATGCAACACGGATCGCGCTATGATCCCTACGCCACGTCGGTTCGCCAGCGGGATGATCTGATCCGCCATCGATGGGTCGAGTAAGCTATACGCGATCTGCAAGACGTCGATGCGTGGATCCTGCAATGCCACGAGCGCCTCCTCTGCCGTGTAGACAGTAGCGCCAACATAACGCACTTTGCCAGCTGTACGGAGCCTGTCTAGGCAATCAACGACCTCGCCTCGCGACAAGATGCCCGTCGATGCGGAATGGACAGCAAGGACGTCCACATAGGTGGTTTGGAGTTCTGCGAGGCTGGTTTCAAGTGAATCGGTAATCGTCTCACGCACCGCCTGGCCATGCATCTCGTTTCCTGGGCAAGATACCTTGGTCATGAGAACGAGTTTGTCACGCATGTTGCCAATCGCCTCGCCAATGAGGCGTTCGCTGGCCCCGTAGCCGCGTGCGGTATCGATCACATTAACGCCCAGATCGATGGCGCGTTGTACGATTCGCGTGGCAACGCCCGGGTCAGGGAGGTTGGTCTGGTTACGCACCCGGATTCCGTATTCCAGGCCGATCTCAACGCCCCCAAAACCGATTTCCGAGATGCGAAGTTCTGTGCCGCCTAAC
Organism: Planctomycetaceae bacterium; assembly: GCA_002724245.1. GTDB lineage: Bacteria > Planctomycetota > Planctomycetia > Pirellulales > Pirellulaceae > UBA9264. The sequence goes on along the minus strand of PBOG01000024.1, from coordinate 44,899 downwards.
GGGCGAAGTGGGATTGTCATGGAGTTGGCTTCAAAGACCCAGGAGGATCAATTCATGTTTCAGGGTGAGTGCCGGGCCGCTTTGGTCGGCTATCTTCCAACGTAGTTTGGCCCAAACAACAGGTGTAACAGTGGGGCCGAAACAAACTGGCAAGGTGTAAACCCAGACTGCCAGCAGATGAAAGTCAAAAAATCTGGAGAACCTGTCCAAAGTCGACTGGACGACGACTCAAACTATACCGGAAAATCGGGTTGCCGGTGGTAGCGGCGTTGTACCGTAGATGTGGGCAGGGGAGGGCGGGATGCGGTCGATCTACACGAAGTCCAAGTTGCTGCCCTGTGCGTGGCCGTTTCCGGTAGGGCGTCTTTCCTGGAAACTTCATGGCTTGTTGGTCTTATGCACTTTGTTGCCAGCGTGCAGTTCCCCTGACCCCGACGACCCAGCGGGGCAACTCGAAGAACTCGGCGCAACCCTGCGTCGCGATACAGCAGGAAACGTGGTCGCGGTACGTTTTCCCGTCAAATCGATCGTGGATGACCAGGCGTTACGACACGTGGGGTCGCTGCCGTACATCAGCAGCCTCGATCTTGATCGAACTCCGATTACTGACGCTGGGTTGCTCCATTTGAGTCGCCTCAGTCGGTTGCGTGAGTTGCGTTTGCGAGGGACCCGCGTGACGGTTGCCGGCCTGACGCATCTGCGCGGATTACCGAAACTCGAGGACCTGCAACTCGCCTCCTGCGGAATGGTGAGTGATGCGGCAATCCCAGCGTTGCAAGGTCTGACGTCGTTACGCAAACTGGCGGTTGGAGGTACCCGTTTGACGCCGGAAGGACTTCGTTCCCTGCGTCAGGGCATGCCTGATTGTGAAATCTATTAGACAGACGTTTCCCCGGGACACAAATTCCCAATTGCCGGTGCGTTGGGAATTTCACTAGCCGGGTAGTTGTTAACTCCCACGGGACGAGAAAGATCATGCCACTTGTCGCCGATTCAGCCGCATATTTGAGACATATTCGAGAGTATGCGAAGTTTTTGGAACAGCAGAGACAGTTGCCACCAAACCAGGCTGCCTGGGAGACGCAGCGTGCAACCATCCGCCGCGGGCTTGTTGGATCCTGGGGCGGTGAATTTCCGCGCCAGCACGCACCACTGAAACCCCGTATCGTTGACCGTTTGCCACGTGCCGGATACCTGATCGAAAAGTTGTTTTTCCAGACGTGGCCCGGGGTCACGATGGCCGCCCATGCCTACGTGCCCGAAGGCGCGGGACCCTTTCCTGCAGTCCTCTGCGTACATGGGCATTGGCCCCTTGCGAAACAGGAACCGCGTGTCCAGGCACGGTGTATTGGATTGGCGAAACTAGGTTTCTTTGTGCTCGCAGTGGACGCCTTTGGGGCTGGCGAACGGGGAACCGAGCCCGCCCTCGGCGAGTACCATGGCGCGGCGGTAGCGTCGACACTTTGGCCGACCGGACGCGCTCTGGCGGGCGTTCAGGTCTATGAAAACATGCGGGCAGTCGACTATCTCCAGACGCGGGCTGAAGTTGCGCCAGATCGAATTGGTATTACGGGCACCAGTGGTGGCGGCAATCAAACGATGTACGCAGGCGCGTGGGACGAACGCTTCCGCTGCGTGGTTCCGGTGTGCTCTGTCGGTTCATACCAGGCCTACCTGGGAGCCGCTTGCTGCATGTGCGAAGTGGTGCCATCGGCGCTCAGCTATACCGAGGAATGGGGGATTCTGGGGTTAATCGCTCCTCGGCCGCTACTGGTCATCAACGCGACGCGAGACGTCGTCCAGTTTTCAGTTGCTGAAGCGCAGCGGACAGTAAAGCGTGCTCAGGGCGTCTATAAACTGTACGGTCATGCCGACCGGATTCGCCAGCTGCCGATTGAGTCGGGGCACGATTACAACCAGCCGATGCGTGAGGCCATGTATGGATGGATGACGTGTTATCTCAAGGGGGAAGGCAACGGCGAGCCAATTCCTGAGCCGGAGATTGAGACGGAAGCCGCCGAGGGACTGCGCTGTTGGTCTGCGGGTGCACGGCCGCGAAGTTTCCTGACACTGCCACAGTTTGCTGGAGAACTCGGTCGCTCTATCACCGCGAAGCACCAACCACCGGTCGATATACCGCAGTGGGAGACAGAACGCCTCTGGAGGCGGGAGGGATTTGGGCGGGCGTTTGGCGCCGCCAGTTTGACTCCGCGTAGCACCGCACCACGACGCGTCCTGTCAGGGGAGACCACAGAACTGCGTTCCGATGACGGGATCACGATATCGGTACAGCGTTTTCAAACAGAGAACAAACCTCGCAAGAGGGTCCTGCTGTTGGACCTTGAACGGGATACAGGGAAGGGCCCTGCACCCCTGGTAAAGAAACTCCTGCAAAAGGGAGTCGAGGTCGTCAGGCCGGTGCTCAGAGCAACGGGCCAGGGCGCACCGCTCCAAGACCGGATCGCTCACGCGCGAGACCACAATAGCGCACAGTGGGGGCTCTGGGTGGGAAAACCGCTGCTGACGCAATGGGTGCGAGACGTGATGACCGTTTTGCACGCGCTTCCGCAGGGCCAGCAGCCTATTGGTCTGGCAGGAGTCGGCGCGGCCGGAATGGTCGCGTTGAGTAGTGCCGTGGCCGACGACCGAATCAGAGAAATCGCCTTAGTGGATAGCCCCTTGACGCTGGTTGCCGACGAACCGCCAGACGAAACACGCGTAGGAATCCTGGTGCCAGATATGCTCCGTCGGATCGGTGATGTCGCCCAGTTGGTTGCCCTGTGCAGCCCACGCAGGGTTCTAATCGCCGGAGGGCGTTCTGGAGCCGGTAAACGTCTCACCGCGGATGCCCAACGCGAGTTGACGACGTACTCGCGCCGCGTCTACCACTTGCTGTCCGTTGCAGATCAACTTGTCTGCGATCCCATCGTGGACGAGGAGGTGATTGCTGGGTGGCTGGCCGAACCACGCGCATCGGCAGCCGATTGAACGGTTTCGTCACGAGGACTTGTTAATCTTTCGCTTCCGTGACCGATGCGGTTATCATAGCCGTAAGCACAAGGAGCCCATTGGCATGCCCCATCACAACCAGAGCGCTGCACGGAACGACCGCCGCCAATTCCTGAGGTGTGGTGGCCTCGCCGGGGCGGGGTTCACATTACCGGGCTTGCTGGCGGCCCGTGATACGTTGCCCCGCAGCGGTGGTGGCACCTACGGGCGTGCGAAACAGGTAATCATGCTGTTTCTGCATGGCGGCCATCCCCAACAGGAAACATTCGACCCGAAGCCAGCTGGCCCGGCCGCCGTACGTGGCGAGTTCGGAGCGATCGCGACAAGCGTTCCGGGGATTCATTTTTCCGCCTTGTTGCCGCGGACGGCAACCCTGATGCACCGTATGGCGATCGTTCGGTCGATGACGCATGATAACCCCAATCATGTGCAGGCCTGCCTGCCGGCACAAACCGGCCATAAACATCCACCGCAGTTCGCATCACGCGGTGATTTCCCCCCTTCCGATACGGATTTTCCCCCGTTTGGAGCAGTACTCAATCATCTGCGGGCAGAGCAATATGGATTGCCGGCGTGGGTTCGTGTGGGGCCACTCATGCGCCGCAGTAATGGTACGACGTTGCATGGGCAACATCCCGGACTACTTGGCAAGAAGCATGCGAGTTTCGTCGTCGACCAGTCGCTGCTGGCTCGGGACGCGATCATTCGGGTACTCCAACCCAGAGCCGGACTCGACGAGGTGCGGCTCGGCGACCGAGCCGCTTTGCGCACGGTGCTAAACCAGAGCCGACAACCGCGCAAACCACTTCCGGCTCAAAGAGATCTCGACGACTTCTACGAACGCGCGGTGAACCTTCTAAGTGCGCCGGCAACCAAAGCCGCTTTTGACCTGCGACGGGAGCCTGTCGCGTTACGGGAACGTTACGGCAACACGGAATTTGGGCAGCGGTGCCTGCTCGCACGTCGCCTTGCCGAAGCAGGTGTGCCGATGGTCAATGTGAGCTATTGCCATACTCCGGCTGGTTCCTGGGACACCCACAGCAAAAACTTTTCGAAAATGAAAACGCAATTGGCGCCGAATCTGGATACAGCGTTGCCCGCGCTGTTGAATGACCTTGACGAAAGGGGAATGCTCGAAGAAACGCTAGTGATTGTAAATGCTGAATTTGGGCGAACACCCAAAATCAACAAGAATGCAGGGCGTGACCATTGGCCTTGGGTGTATTCGCTGGCGTTGGCTGGCGCCGGCATTCGCGAAGGGACGGTTTTCGGGTCGTCTGACGGTTCGGCCGCCTACCCCGCATCCCATCCTCGGGATCCCGCGGACATGGCTGCCACACTCTATCACCTCCTGGGAGTCGCCCCCGACACTCGAATCTACGATAGTGTCGGCCGCCCACATTCTCTGGTAACGGGAAATCCTATCCATGAGATTCTGGCTTGAGGTGGCGACATCCGTCCGAACGGTTCGGTCGTACAGGCAAAGTTCGCGCGACGCCAGGCACCGGGGCTACGCGACCCGATAACGGTCGATGAAATCGGGATCGAGGTCGATGCCAATCCCGGGTCCCGCGGGTGGCCGGACTCGGCCTTGTTGTGTCTTTACTTGCTCCAGGATATCGAGTGGTTCCCGCAACAACTGGGAGTGGAACAGGTTGGGCGTCGTATCATATTCGAGCATGGGTTCGAATTGGTGCAAACCTCCCGGCAGATCCGGAATCACCGCCAGCAGATGCATGTCCAAGGCGATGAGGACGTCAGAGCCCCAGACATGCGGCAGGACGGGCGTCCCGAAAGCATGAGCCATCGCCAGGATCTTCATGAATTCACTGATGCCCCCCGTCGCAGATACTTCCGGTTGTAAAATGTCAACGCACTGCCGGGTCAACAACTCGCGGTGCCCAAAACGAGTCCACTCAGCCTCTCCCCCCGCAATCTGCAACCCAGCGAGCGCCTGGCGGACCATCGCATAGCCCTGATAGTCTTCAGGCATAATTGGCTCTTCAAACCAATAGAACCCCAGGTCCCGCAGCGCCTTGCCAATGCAGATCGCCTCGCCCGGCGCGTAGGCATGATTCGCATCTGCCATCAGTTTAATGCCCTCGCCCGCCCCCTGTTTTACCGCCGTCGCCAGGGACGTGTCCCGCGCTATCCCCATGCCGATTTTCATTTTCAGCGCGGTAAAACCCAGTTCCACGATTCTCTGAGCCTCGGCGGAATACGCGACTTCCAGGTCGTCGCGCTGCTGAAACATCATGCCGTAACCGTACGCAGGGTAGTCTTCCCGGCATTTCCCCCCCAGCAACTGATAGAGGGGTAAGCCAGTGGCCTTGCCTAGAATATCCCACAAGGCGATGTCGATCCCCGAAATGGAGGCGATCGGCATGCCCTTTTGGCCGTGATCTCTCAGATGATTGTAGAGATCATGCCAGATGGCGTTGGTGTCGAGCGGATTTCGGCCGATCAATAAGGGTGTAAGAACATGGTGGACAATGGCCTGGTTCGCGAACGCCACATTTCCGGCACCAAAAATCTCGCCAACTCCGAACAGGCCCTCATCGGTATGGACGCGGACCAGATGCGCCGTTCGCTGGTGGTAGTAGCCCTGAGAATACCCCAGCGGCTCGTCCATATCGTGTTGCAAAATGATTGATTCAACGTCTGTGATGCGCATCGCTTCTCTCCCCATGAGGGTCCCGTGTCATCTGGGATGCCGTGCCCACTATACACGGCCACGACCATTGGCAAAGTAGCCAACGTCCCGCGGCCGGTTGCCAAAAGGGATGCGACAAGCACGCAGCAATGCAGTATCCTGGAGATGAATTCGCGGACCCCACCGACCCCATACGGGCCCATTAGAACGCAATGCGATCGACCATCTTACGACCTGCTACCGATGCCCTGTTTTGCCTAGCTCTCACCGGCTTTGCGGCCACTGCAAGTTACGGCCAGCAGCGAGCGCCCGAGAAGACTTCCGACGAGCAGGTTCAGTCATCGTTTCGGAAGGAAATCCAACCGTTGTTGAAGGCGCTCTGTTTGCGCTGCCACAACGCCGAGAAAATGGAATCGGGTATCCGCCTCGATCATCTGGACGGCACATTGCCAGACAAAAACCTCTTCCATTGGCGTGATGTTCGCAAACAGCTCCTGGGTATGGGGATGCCTCCGGAAGGCGAACGGCAGCCCACGGATGCGGAACGTGACCTGCTGGTCGGCTGGATACAAAACGCGATGACCGTCGCGCGGCAACGAAACAACGAACGCAATGGTCTGATTCGGCGGCTGACCGTGGCGCAGTACCAGAATACGATCCGCGAGTTGTTGCAACTGGACGAAGACCTGACTGCGGTGCTGCCAGCAGACGGCATTTCGGCGGAGGGTTTTGCGAATAATGTCCAGACACTCGCTCTGTCACCCTTGTTGATCGAGGCGTATTTCAACATCGCTGAACAGGCTCTCGACCTGTCTATCGTCGACCCGGAAACGCCTCCCGTAATCCAGACGTTTCAAATGGACCTCGGCAAAGATATCAATCCGACGCCGATTGCTGACAAATTGATCCTTGGGGCAGGGAGTCTGCTAATAGACAAACCGGATGTCGTCGTCAGGGAACTGGCGCCCGAGAAGCCGTTCGCCTACACGCCCTTTTCGATGAGAAAGGATTTTCAATTCATCGAAGGGTATCAGGGCAATGACACGGTTCGCGGATTGCGTGAATTCCACAGCATTTATCACGCGGTCTTCGCCTGTATGCGCGGAACCAATGGCTATCCGCGCGGTGCAGCCTACGAGACCGTGCCAGGTGGGCTCTTACTGCGGCCGGCGATACCGAGCTCAGAAATATTTGGCCAAGAGAGCACCTATGGCCCGAGAGCGAATTTCAAAGTGTCGTTGCGAGAACTTCCAGCGCAGGGCAATTTTCGTATAACGGTTCGCGCGGCACGGATGGATGATGGGCTACTACTTGATTCCGACACTGCGGCGGTCGATCGCCAGAAGCCAGGCGGGCTACGGATTGACGATCCGGGCACCACTCAGGAAGTGATGGTCCCCGAGGAGGGAATCTACCAGGTGGATGCGTATGCCGGTGCGAACGGTCCTCCACTTGACGCACCGGACGCATCACGCCTGACGGAAGAACTTGTGGGCATATGGTCGCTCGACGGCACCACTGCGCGCGTTCCCGTCGGAACTAGCCACAAGGGAAAACTCGTCGGCGCTGCGAAGTTTGTAGAATCGCCGTTCGGCCAGGCAATTACGGTGGATGGGAAGTCCGGCGCCGTCGTGATCCCACGCGACCCGCAGTTGAAGGTTGGAGATGGGGCGTTCACCGTTGCGGCCTGGATCCATCCCCGTGAACTCCGCCAGGGAGGAATCGTCTGCCTGGGCGGATATGGATACGTCCATGGCTGGATTCTCGACATGCCAAACGCGCAGGGCGTTCTTCGGCTGGAAACCGCTCGGCCCGGCAAAATTCACAATGGAACCGTTCAATCCCGGCCTGGCGTCCTGCGGGCCAACCAATGGCAGCATGTGGCCGTCGTGGTGGAACGCGACGAGAAAACCACACGCCTCTATGTCAACGGCTATGAAGTCGGTTCTGGTACGATCGCCAAATGGGATCTCGACAATCCAGACGTTCAGCTGCACATTGGTCGGGTGCAAAATGCGCAATTCTTTTCCGGCGACATTGACGATGTCAGGATTTATCGTCGTGCCCTTGGAAAGGCTGAATTACAGGCGCTCGTTGAGCCAGGGCGGCGTTTTGCGTTCGTACCCGCTGCCGAAAAACCCCAGAACCTCACCCTCCAACTTGGCGAACGCTATTTTTCAGGCATTCTTACACAACCCGCGTTCCTGGCGGTCCGTCTGCCAGCGGGAGCTGTAACACTGCGTGCTCAGTATGCGGGTGACCGCGCGCCCTCCCACATCCAGCTGACGCGGGTCGACCCCGACGGGAAACTCGCCCGCACGTTTGCGCAATTTGAAAAACGTCGGCCGACGTTAGGAGTACACGTAGGGTTACGCCGCGATTGTGGCAGTACGCTCAATCCGGTCGGGAAACCGCGTCCCATCGCGTCCACCGAATTGAAGGATTTTGTGTTCCAGGATGCGGTGAACAATTACCCGAGCCCGGACGTCGAGCGCGGCAACATGAACTACCTCGCCGGCTTTCGAGAGATCGGTGTGCGCAGCGAGTATTCTGATGGGCGTCCACGCCCCCGTTTGCGCGTTCAATCCATTCGATTTGAGGGGCCCTATTACGAGTCCTGGCCTCCGGCATCGCATCGCAATCTGTTTCCGGAAACAGCGCATGTGGATGGTTCTCCTGAGTATGCGGCAATGGTGATACGCAAGTTTGCAGAGCGCGCGTTTCGAAGACCACTGGACCCGGAAGAATTGGCATCGCTGATGTCCTTGTGGCGGACAACATACGAACAGGTGGGCGACTTTCGGGGAAGCATCCGCGACGTATTCCTCGTCGTGTTGACGTCGCCTCAATTCCTGTTTTTGATCGAAAACAGTCAAACGCCGGAAGCCGAGGACCTGACGTCGTACGAGTTGGCATCCAAACTCTCGTACTTCTTGTGGAATGGTCCACCGGATGCACGACTGTTGCAGTTAGCAGCTGCGGACACTTTGCGAGAATCTCTGGACGCGGAGGTGCTGCGATTAATCGCCTCGCCGAAGTTCGATCGGTGCGTCGAGACCTTTACGGCGCAGTGGCTCTCGCTGGATAAATTCGAAGTACTGGAAGTGGACCGATCGCGGTACCCCTCCCTCACTCGCGATACGCGGATTCAGCTTCGCCAAGAACCGATCACCTTCGTGAAATACCTGGTTCAGCAGAACCTCCCCTTGCGCAACTTGTTGCATTCTGATTTCATCATGGCGAATGAAGTGGTTGCGAGCTATTACGGGTTAGGCGATTGCACCGAGAGTGGGCTGGCGTTCGTCCCATTGCGTCACCAGCAGCCACACCTCGGCGGTCTTCTTTCTCAAGCGAGTATCCTGGCTGGGCTGTCAGACGGGCGAAATTCAAATCCCATCAAGCGGGGGGCCTGGCTCGCCCGAAAGATTGTCGCGGAACCGCCCGATGATCCACCCCCGAACGTCCCGCAACTGGATGAGAATCCGGCGGAAAAATTGACTCTCCGGGAAAAACTCGAACGGCACCGCAACCAGAAAGGCTGTGCCAATTGCCATGCCGGAATCGATCCTTGGGGCCTGCCGTTTCAGGAGTACGACGCAGGGGGACTGTACCGGCAGATGGCTGGGGCCGAGACGCAATCGACACTTCCGGACACGACAGAAGTCGGGAACGTCGCGGACCTAAAAAAATACCTGCTGGAAGAGCGAATTGACCGGGTGGCTTTCAGTTTTCTGAAGCATCTGGCGATCTACGCAACCGGTCGCAGTCTCACCTATAATGAGCTTGTGTACCTCGAAGAGCACGGGATACAATTAAGAGCTGACGGCTATCTGCTCCAGGACCTGGTGCGGTTTGTCGTCCAGAGCGATTTGTTCCTCAAGAAGTGAGACGGATCGCCCGAAACGTACTGACAACGTTCTCTCGTTCGAGCCTTAAAAATCCAGGTAGCCGACATGCCTTCACACGCACACCTCAACCGCCGGTCCGTTCTTAAGGGTGTCGCTGGCACTGCGTTGGTCCTGCCAGTTCTGGAAGCAATGGGCGAGGAAGCGAATGCACGACCGCCGCGACGATTCTGCGCACTCTACACCGCGAACGGGATGTCGCTCCCCAAATCGGAGCATGGCCTGGGTGATTGGAGCTGGTTCCCGACACTGAAGGGAAATGGCTTTGAACACGGCAAGTCGACGGCACCCTTATCGCCGTTTCGTAAAGATCTAAGTTTTTTAGGTGGCCTGTACCACGAAAACGGAACCAAGGCGGACCCACACGTCTGTTCCGATATGTGGTTGACTGGAGCGCCGCTCCATAACTCCGAGCGAGGCAAATACAACTCGGTGGGCCTCGACCAGGTTGTTGCCCTCCACACCAAACAATACTGCAGACAGCCCTCACTCGTATTGTCAATTGACGCGGGCGTCGGGTTCCTGTCGCGGACCGGAACCATTTCCTACAGTCTCAACGGCAAACCGATCCCAGCCGAAAACAATCCACGGCGCGTCTTTGACCGACTCTTCCGAGCAGACCGCGCGTCCATGACCGCGCAGCGGGATCAACTTCAGCGACGCATCCGTCTGGTTGATGCAGTCCTCGAAAACGCTCGTGACTTGAATCGGAAACTCGGTCGGTCCGACCGCGAAAAAATGGACCAGTATTTAACCTCACTGAATGAAGTGGAAGCCCGATTGATCGCCTCGGAGAAATGGATCGATATTCCGCTCAAAGAACAAGATCATTCGCATCTTAATCTGGACGTCACGTCGGAGGGCACGCCAAGCGAATATTATCAGAACATGTTCGATTTGATAGCGTTGGCTTTCGATGCCGATATCACACGCTCGGTGGCGTTTATGCTGAACCGCGAAGACGGCATGGGCATTAGCGACACGTTCCCGCTGAAACTCGGGTTGACCCGAACACACCACAGCCTCTCGCACGCCGGAGACAAGGCAGGCCAGCTTGAATTCGCACGGTATGATCTCTTCTTGAGCGAACAGTTGGCCTATTTCTTTGGCCGTTTGCGAGAATTCAAGGATGCGAATGGTTCGGTGCTCGATAACAGTATTGTGCTGTATGGAAGTGGAGCGAGTACCACCCATAATCCTACGAATCTACCGACGCTCGTGGCTGGTGGGTCCAATATGGGGCTTCGCCACGGTACGTATTGGCACCGGGAGAAGACCCGGATGTCCAACATGTATCTCAGTATTCTGCATTCGATGGGGATTTACGAAGCTTCGTTTTCCGATAGCACTGGAGTGCTGTCGGATTCGATCTTCAGTTACGCGTAATTACATCGACTGTTGGACGAGCTCGCTGATCAATGGGCCGCAGCGGCTTCCCTGACGCTGGTTGGCCGGCCCAAAGTGGGCTGCCCGCGTTACTTACGACGCGTCCTGTGGGTCTGCGACTCGCCGGGAGGTCCGATTTCCGGGGAATGCAGCCAGCAGCGCAGGAAGTAATACCAGATCAGCAAACAGTGCCGCAGCAATCGTGGTGCAGGCCACGTTCGCAAACAAATGGTGCGTCGGTAAAGGGCTGACGAAGACCGATGAAAATCCCGCCACTAGCACAATGGTGGTCATGACCAGGGCGTTTCCCACGGCGACAAAAGTTCGCCGCAGAACGCCGGAAAGGTTGGGTGTCCCCGCCGATTCGTGTTGATAACGGGCGAGGAAATGGATCGTGTCGTCCACGGCAATACCCAGGCAGACCGTAAACGCACACGCGCTAGCGATATCGAGTGTTGGGTTCCAAAACAGTCGTATGCCACCCGTGGCAACCAGGGGGAAAAGGTTCGGGATGACCGCGATCAGACCCAGACGAAGTGACTTGAAGGCGACGGCCAGCACGGTGAAGATGACGACCGACGCGAGGGCTAAACTTGTGAATAGTTCCCGGACGACACCCTGAATCATCATGCCTCGGTTCATCGCCGGTGAGAGAACGGTGAACTGGTAACCAGTATTTTCCGCCGAGAGTTTGTCGAGTCGTCGTTCTAGCTGTTTGACCGCGGGGGCGAATGTGGCAATCCCCAGGTCACCATGCCGCACCGCTACCTGGGCTCGGCGCGCCGTGGGCCGCCAGAATTGATTGCGTACTTGTTGTGGCAGAAAACCCAGTGGCACGACTTCTTGCCATTGGCGTATCGACAGTGGACTGTGCAGTACCGGCTGGTCACGACAGGCCTGTTCCACCTTTTTGAGGATGTTGAATATTTCTTCTTGGCGGGCGGTCGCGGGCCAGTCCATGGCAACCCGTAAATGTTCAATACCCCCAAACGACCGTTCGCAATCAAGCATTGCTTGATATGCTTCACTCTCAGTGTCAATGCGGTTGCCCAGCCAATCGTCCGGAGTGAGTCTAAGCGTCATCCAGGTCAAGGCGAGCGTCACGATCAGGCCACCTGCCGCCACCCTGCGCGCTCTAGGTACGATCCAGTCGACCACGGTCGCTAGGCGTTCCATGTGTCGCGTGACGAGATCTCGTTCCAAACCCAGGTGAATCCGTTGTCCCAAGAATGATGCACCCAGTAAAGGTACGACAAGCACGACCGCAATGTAGCTGGTGAAAACGCCGATGGCGGCACCGCGGCCAAACGCCTGAACCACCTCGGAGTCTGAGATGATTAGAGAGCCGAATCCGATTGCCGTGGTTAGCGACGTGAGGAGGCAGGCTTTTCCAATATGGGTAGCGGCCAGCCTGGCCGCCTCAGGCTGCGACCTGCCGCCCAATCTCTCCTGACGGAGATGGACGACCAGGTGTACGCTGTCGGTAAATCCGATCATGGCGAACATTACGGGTAGTAAGGGGTCCAGATCCGAATGTGGCTCACCGAGGAGGGCCAGCCAACCAAGCGCCCAGAAAGTACCGAGCGCAGGCCCACTCACCGCAATCAGGATGGTCGTCCACTTCCGGAAGATCAACAGAGCCAGCACAACAACCGCTGCGTAGGCGGTCAACTGGATGTGCAGATGTTCTTGGTCCGAAGCTCGCACCAGTGCCCTTTGGATGGGAATCAAGCCCGTCATGCGAACACGAATTCCACCGGGTTCCAGGGCGTCTTTCAACTGTCCTCGAATGGCCGCGAGGGTTTTGCTGCCCATGGACCGGGGGGCGATTTGGAGCAGTAGAGCGCGTCCATCGGGAGACACCAGTTGCCCTACGGCCAATGGCTGCGCCATCGTGCGCTCAGTGATCGCGCCCCAATCAAGGGAGTCGTCGAGAGTTCTGGGAAGGAGGCGACCTGGCAGTCCCATGACGCCTCTGGCTGGCAGTGTGTCCAACCAGAGAACCGCCCGTACCATCTGCCGCTGTTCCAGGCCAGCAACCGCATCTCGAATCGCCGTGATCCGCGACGCGTTGAAAAAACCGTCTGACTCAAGAAGAAACTGCACCGGTGCCCCAACGAACTGAAATGGGGTTTCTCCGGGAGCTTCCTTGTAGGCGGCGACTTCCGCCCATTGCGCCTGTTGCCGTTCGCGTCGTTGGAAGCCGAGTAGTCCCAGCGCGGGTGGTATGCTCAACGTGATCAGCAGGATCCAGCCCCACCTGCGGTGTCGGGAAACCAGTAACGCGACGTGTTCTATCAGCCAATTCATGTGGTTGCCATACGAGCCGGTGCGCCTGAGCCCTATCAGGATGGCGAATGATCAGGCGTCCGTATCGTCCGGACGATACGCTCTTCAGAATATTGGGAAAAACCATGATTCAGGTAGTTCGGTACGGCCGCTGGATGGTCGAGTGTGCACGTGTGCAGCCATAAACGACGCGTGGTACCACACCAGGCTCTTTCAATGGTCCAGCGAAGAAACCAACGGCCCAAACCACGTCCCAGGTAAGATGGCAACAAGCCAAATTGGATCAATTCGACCTCGTCCTTGCAACGCAGATCAAATTCGGCATAACCTGCGGGAGAACCATCTACGTGCATTACGTACAACGCGTGTTGGGCGTCTTGGAGACTGGCTTGTAACTGCTCATCCGACAACGCTCCGCGACTTTCCCAGTGATAGTCGCCTCCTACTGCGTTGTACAGGTAGCGATAATACTCCACGGCCGGTGTGACCACCTCATGCACACGCACGCCGGGTGGCGGCGGTGGCGCCGGATCTCGTGGGGGATCGACCATTTCGAGGTAATACACGGTGACCGCGATCTCGCTGTGTTGCGACCGCTGGCATGCGTCCTCCATCGCGACGAGACTGGCATCGTCTGCCAGCCTGTGATCGCTACCAGTCTCAACCAGTTGGGCGCTATCCAGCCCGCTGGCGCGCACCAGCAATTCGCTATCGGCGTACGAGATGACTTCGTCGCCACGCGAGTGCAACACCCAACTCCGCCCTTTGGTCCGGGTTACATCACCCCACCGTTTCCAGGCGGGGCACAGCAGCACCAGGGGCGTCCGTCCCGACCGAATATTCATGGCGATGGCACCGCCTCTGCTGGAGCCAACCACAACATCGGGCGCGGAACGGTCAAATTCTTGCTGCGCAATCCGTAGCGCGCCGGGAAACTCGTCGTCAGGCAGAGCGGGGTTATAGACCGTGTGGCCGCGTGCTTGAAGGTAAGATGGCTTCACGCCGCCCGGCACACTAGTCCAGCCGTGGAGAAAAAGAATCTTCAAAGGAGGGTGCTCGATCGTGGCCTCGCTGATTGAGAGTCCGTAACATATCCGTGAGGTTTGGGTGTGTCTATGTATCACCCAGCAGGCGCGCCAATGCATCGCGCAGCGCTGCAGGGATGGCTACGGGCCTACGATTTGCCCGGTCTACAAATACATGCACAAAATGGCCCAGTGCGCTGGGTTCATTTCTTCCTTCCGCAAACAGCGCGAGATCGTAACCGACACTTGTCTTTCCGAGTTTCGCGACACGGAGGCCGACCGTAATCCGTTCCGGGAAACCCATTTCCCGATAATAGCGGCAGCGATTTTCCACGCAGAATTGCATCGTACCATCTGTCAGAGGGTCGTTGCCACCCACTTCCATCAGGTACCTGTTGATCGCGGAATCAAAATACTCATAGTAGATGGCGTTATTGACATGCCCGAACAGATCGAGGTCGTTCCAGCGAGACGCCAAGGACGTGAGATAGGGGTAGCGTCCACGCGTTTCATTCAGGTGATCGGGAAATTCTGACATAATGTGCCATCTTCCTCTCTGTTTCAAAACGTGGGATTCCAGTGAATATCGGAAGTCTACTCACCACCGCCGCGGCAGGCCGGCCTGAACAATGGGCGACAGTGCGAGGTCCCCAGAGACAGAACTATCGCCAGTTCAACGCCCGCGTCAACCGTCTCGCCCATGGTCTGGAGGCGCTCGGCGCAACCCGTGGTACGAATATCGCCATTCTGATGACGAATATGCCGCAAATGCTTGAGGTGATGTTTGCCGGTTTCAAAGCGGGCTGCGGCGTAGTACCGATTAATTTTCGGCTGCACCCACAGGAATGTTCATATATCGTTTCGCACTCGGAATCCCGCGTCGTTTTTACCGAAGAACAGTTCCAGGACACGTTCCCGCCAGGCGCCGGCGACCCTGTTCAGATGGTGACGACCGGTCCACAAACCGAGGGCTCCCTATCCTATGAAGCGGTCCTGGATGGACAATCCGATCTTTATGATGAAGTTGACGCAAATCCCGACGATGTGGCTTGGCTTTTCTATACGTCAGGAACCACCGGCCGGCCCAAAGGTGCGATGCTCACCCACCGGAATCTGTGGGGAATGACTGAACGTTTCCACCAGGACATCCTGCCTGATCCTGGTGACCATGAGGCAGTGCTGCATGCCGCCCCCCTGTCCCACGGTAGCGGTCTCTATGCGTTGCCTAACGTGGCCAACGCGGCATCACACATTTTTCTCGAAACAAGTTCGTTTGAACCTCAACGGGTCCTCGAAATCCTGCATGAACAGGCGGTGACGAATCTGTTTGCGGCGCCAGCGATGATTAATCGGCTCCTTGAATGCTCTCAAATGGAACACACCGATACCAGCTCGATCCGGGCGTTGGTGTATGGCGGGGCACCGATGATGGTGGACGATCTGAAACGCGCCATCACGCATTTTCCCAATATGGTCCAGATCTACGGGCTGGGCGAGACGCCGATGACGATCACGTATCTCTCGCAGGAAGCACACCGCATCGGCGGTGACCGACAGGAGAAGCGGCTGGGCTCGGCGGGCATTCCACGTACCGGTGTCGATGTGGCCGTTGTCGATAGTCAAGGCAAAGTGCTACCCACTGGCCAGATCGGTGAAGTGGTGACACGCTCCGAAGTGGTCACAACGGGATACTGGAAGGATCCGGCTGCGACAGCGGAGGCGTTGAAGGCTGGCTGGTTGCACACCGGCGACTTGGGGTATTTTGATGACGATGGCTACCTGTACCTTTCAGACCGCTCGAAAGACATGATTATCAGTGGAGGTGAGAATATCTACCCGCGTGAAATTGAAGAGGTACTTACGAAACACCTGGCGGTTCGCGAAGTTGCGGTAATCGGAGTACCCGATGATAGATGGGGTGAGGCTGTCAAGGCCGTGGTCGTTCTGCACCGAGGCCACGACGCAGACGCACAGGAGTTGATCAGTTTTTGCCAGGACCACATCGCCAGCTACAAAAAACCGAAATCCATCGATTTCGTCGACGAGTTGCCCAAGAACAATTATGGCAAAACGCTCAAGCGTGAACTGCGCGAACCCTATTGGGCCGATGCGACTCGTCAAATCTGATGCTTGTGGTATCGCTGTTGCGAGAAACAGGCAGGCGCCAGTTTGCAATTGACTAACGACATTGAACACCCGGGGAATTTCACACATGGCTGCACCGCATTCAATATTTGCTTGTTTGGCGTTGTCGTTCATAGCTTTTGGCAGCCACGGCATCCGCTATGGATTCGCAGCTGACAATGCCACCTTACGTCACGGTGTCGCCGATTCATCTGGAGTCGATATTCATTTTGTACACGCCGGGGAGGGGCCTCTCCTGGTTATGATTCATGGCTTCCCGGATTACTGGTACACCTGGCGCGATCAAATACCAGCACTTGCACAGTCGTTTCACGTTGTTGCGATTGACCAGCGCGGCTACAACAAAAGCAGTCAACCCAAAGGGGTGGAAAACTACACGGTCGATAAGCTCGTAGCAGATGTTGACGCTGTGGTTGAACATTTGGGCGGGAAGACCGCCACGATCCTGGGCCACGACTGGGGCGGCATGGTGGCGTGGACTTATGCGATGACGCATCCGGGCAAGACCGAGAGGCTGATCATCTTGAACCTTCCCCACCCACGTGGTCTGTTACGAGAACTCCGCGAAAACCCCCAGCAAGTCAAAAACAGTCAGTATGCCCGCAACTTCCAGCAGGTAGGTGCCGCAGCGCTGCTGACGGCGGAAGGTATATCCGCCTGGGTACGAGAACCGGAGGCGCGTCAGCGTTATATCGAAGCGTTCAAACGGAGTTCTTTCATTGGCATGCTGAACTACTATAAGGCGAATTACCCGCGACCTCCCTATAAGGAAGACGCCGCTCTCCGCCGTCAAGTCAAATGTCCCACCCTGCTGATTCACGGGCTTGAGGACAAGGCACTCCTGGACGGCGCGCTCAATGAGACCTGGCGTTGGATCGACAACGAGTTGACGCTGGTGACCATCCCCGGGGCAGGCCATTTTGTCCATCGCGACAAGCCGAAACAAGTAACCCGATCACTCGTCGGATGGCTCAAGACGCACTAAATGTCCTTGTGGCTACACGGACGCCTGAATGATTGACAGAGCACCGTCAGCCTGGGGTACTCAGCCTGCTGCTGTTTCCAGTGGACGTCTGAGAATCCCGTTGACCACCTTGCCCGGTTGGCCATCCGTCAAACTTGTCTTCCCGGCTGGCCGCGCAAAGGTAACCTTATCGACATCCAATCCGAACAGATGAAACATGGTCGCGTGAAAATCGTAGTGGGTGACGATATCCGTGACTGCCCGGTGGCCCAACTCATCCGTTTCGCCGTGGATATGCCCCGCCTTCACGCCACCGCCAGCCAGCCACATGCTGAAACCCACGCCGTTGTGATCGCGTCCGACGTTGCTTTCGTTCTGAATCACTGGCAAACGGCCAATCTCTCCACCCCAATGCACCAGAGTTGTATCCAGGAGTCCCAAACGTTTGAGGTCAAGCACCAATGCGGCGGACGGCTTGTCAACCTTAAGGCACGTTTTGGGAAGGCCACCCACAATCCCGCCATGGTGATCCCAATGTTGATCACCGGATAAGACTTGCACAAAACGGACGCCTCGTTCTACCAGACGCCGCGCAATCAGGCAGCGTGTCCCGAATTCCTTGGTCTGCGGATCATCGATTCCATAAAGACGGTGGGTTTCGCTTGTCTCGCGCGAAATGTCCAGTGCTTCGCGGGCTGCGACCTGCATTCCCGCCGCGAGCTGGTAGGCTTGAATCCGCGCAATAAATTGAGGTTCGTTAGGAAAACGCTGGAGCTGTTTCCGATTGACATCTTCCAGGAAACGCAGAAGACGTTTCTGTCCCGACGCGGGAAGGTGGCGGGCCGGCTGCAGATTAGCAATGCGTGGCTCGTGGGCGTGGACCACCGTCCCTGCGCAGCCAGAAGGAAGCCATGTATTCTGCCACATTTCAGGTCCCAGGACAGGTAAGCTGCCGGGATCTCGCAATACCATGTACGGCGGTAGATCCTGATTCTCCGACCCCAACCCGTAGACGAGCCAAGCGCCCATCGACGGGCGTCCGCGGCGTGACCGGCCCGTATTCATCGCGCTGATTCCGGTTTCGTGGCCACTGATTCCGGTGCGCATGGAACGAATCAAACAAATGTCATCCGCGATCCTGCCGTGATGCGGCAAGAGTTCACTGAAATCCATGCCTACCTGGCCATAACGCGTGAATTTCCAGGGGCCGGCGAACAGTTTCCGGCTTTTCTGGATGACGTTATCGAAATGGATCTTCCCGCCAAACGTCTTCAGGTGATTTCGTTGCAACTCCGGCTTCGGATCACACAGATCCATCTGACTCGGCCCCCCCTGCATAAACATGGAGATCATGGCAGTGGCTTGTGGCCTTAAGGGAGGCGTGCGGGGCTTCAGGTCAAACTCGCGCCGTTGCAGGAGCGGCTTCGTCGGCGCGGCCGGGAGATGCCCTGCGGACCCGATTGCAGTACATACAATGCCGCCCAGCCCAGCTGCCTGTCGGGTTATGAATTCACGCCGTGAAGAAGTCGACATCAAACACCTGTCTTTCATTCCACATAGAGAAAACCGCTGGACCCAACCAGCGCCTGGCAGAGGTTGGCGAGCGCGTTACCGCGGGAACGACTGCGCCCCGTTTCCGTGTTTGTTAGTAGCTCGGTTTGATCTTCAAGGAAGACTTTCGCTATTTCAAGTTCGTCGTCCGTTGGCTGCCGTCCCAACGCCATGACCCATGCCAAACTGATTTGCCGGGCCACGTCATTTCCAGCCTGGACGCGTACGCGTGCGGCAAACTGATCGGCCTGCTCTAACACGAACGGCGCGTTCATCATCTGCAGGGACTGGGGCGCATTGTTGGACATCGTCCGTTTCGCGCAGTTGGGGTCCAACCCAGGGAGGTCAAACGGTACCAGCACACCCAGTGGCAGTGATCGACGAACCTGAATGTAGATCGTTCGTCGGTAGGCTTCCCCACCCACGGGAGCTACGTTGCGGAGCAACCGGCCGCTCGGATCGTACTGTGTCCTGGATACGATCACACGCTGCCCCACATTATCAAGGCTCACGGGAACTGGGGGGCCGTACGCTTGGTCGACAAGCCTGCCGCTGACAAACAGCAGGGAATCACGCAGCACTTCGGATTCAATACGGCGCACGGACATTCTTCCCAGCAGCCGGTTATCCGGGTCGACCGACTCTGTCGCCGCGGTCCGCACGGCGCGTTGGCCATACGCGGTTGAATGGAGCATCAATCTATGAAGATGCTTCAGATCCCAGCCACTGGACATAAATTCTGAGGCAAGCCAGTCCAAAAGCCTCGGATGCGATGGAGGAGCGCCTCGAAGTCCGAATTCAGTTGGGGTCGCCACGATGCCGTTACCGAAGTGATGCATCCAAAAACGATTGACCAGCACTCGGGCTACCAGTGGGTGTTGACCGTTGGTCAAATGGCGTGCGTAGGACAACCGGCGGCCTGTCGTTACGCTCCCCGGGTCGTTCGAGCTGATCACCAAGCCCTCCGGCTTCAAAACGCTCAACTCGCCTGGCGCAATTGCTTCGGCCGGTTGTTTATGGTCCCCTCGTCGGAAAAGGTAGGTGACAGGCACCTGACCTGGAATCTCGGTCAACGGCATCAGCTGGTCGCTGGCGGGGCGTTTGGCCGCGCATGCAGAAATTTGAGGGTCCCACTTTTCCAGAACCTTCGCCTTGGCGCCACCGTCGATCTCTTGCAACGACCTGCCATCCACTTTGAGAAATGCGTGCGTTTCGATCAGCGCCTTTTGTTCGTCGGTGCGTTTTGCCGACGGCGTAGCGCGCGCCTGTCGCGCCGCCTGTTGCACCTCCTCGGGAAGCGCCGCGATGCGCTCGGAGACGACGCGATCCGCAGCCGCATCTAGCTCGCGGTCCCGTTTCGCGGTGAGCATCTTGACCTCGAGGTCAACCGCTTCTGCCCGTTGCCGCGTGTCAGCCGACCACTGCGAGATCAACCGTCCGCCGGGACCTCGCCATGCTTTCCAGTCATAGGCCGGCTCGAACAAGGCGCGGATGCGATAATAATCCCGATGGCTGATCGGGTCGTAACGATGCGGGTGGCACTGTGCGCATCCCACGCTCAGGCCCAACAGTGAAGTCGTGACCACCTTAATGACTTCCGCCACCGTCTGATTCCGCGCCAGATCCTGATCGATGACTGGGCCATCCGTTCCGTCTGGACTCATACGCAAATATCCCGTCGCGATCAGACGGCGGGCCTGGTCCAACGTAAGATCGCGATAGGGAGGGGCGACGAGCTCATCGCCCGCCAGTTGTTCTACGAGGAAATCATTCCAAGGCTGGTTCCGGTTCAATGCGCGGACCACATAATCCCGATATTTGAAAGCCCAGGTCCGCACCGAGTCCGCTTTGGTCACGCCATCGCTATCCGCGTAACCGACCACGTCAAGCCAATGTCGCGCCCAACGTTCGCCATAAAAGGGTGACGCCAACATACGGTCCACAAGTGACTCGAATGCAGCTGGTGACCGATCGGCGAGGAATCTATCGATCTGGTCTGGGGTGGGTGGCAAACCCAGCAGGCCAATGGACACTCGGCGTATTAACGTCTCACGCTCGGCGCGATCGGAAAAAGCCATGTTTTTGTCTTGCAGCCGCTTGAGTAGAAAGAAATCAATGGGCGAGGCGGGCTGCGTGTCGTTGTCAAGTTCTGGGAGTGTTCCACGCACAATGGGCTGAAAAGACCAGTGCGACTCTTCTTCCGGCGTCAAGGCCTCGCGCGCAATCGCGTCCGGCTCTGGCCGGAGCGTTTTTGCGCCCTGCTCAACCCACTGCGTTAGGGTTGCCAGCTCGCGAGCCGTCAGCGTTTTCGCTCCCGGCGGCATCTCGCCGGTGGCGATTCGTTCAATGAGCAGACTCTCCTGCGGCCTGTGCGGTACCACCGCTGGACCTGAATCGCCTCCGTCCCTCAGCCAGCGGGCCAACCTCGCGTCGAGACCACCTTTGACCGGATCCTCTTCTCCGTGGCATTGCCAGCAGTGGGTTTTCAGAATCGGTCGAACGGACGTTTCAAACCGCACGTCCGTTTCCGCCGTTACGGGGCCAACGCCGGCTAGCAGGCAACCGACCAGTAGGAAACGCTGCAGTGTGCTCTTGAAAGTCGATTTTGGTGCTGACATTGAATGAATCGGGGTTATTGGAGCGCTGCGTGTAATGCATCGCCAACGGAGTGACTTTTTGTCCAATGGAGGCCCGTCAAGTCGACTGTCCATCCGCCCACTAGTGGTTGAAACGAAATTCACTGGAAGTAAAGAGCGCCCAAACAATCTGCTCAAGTGCTTTACGGCGATCCGCACGGCCGGCCAGGTATTCACCAAGCCACTCCTTCTCCTCACTGACAGCCGGACGCCCCAAAACGGCAAGTACGGCTTGTTCGACCTGCTGCTCACCATCATTGACAGACAACAATCCGTCGACAAGGCTACGGCCGATCGCCTCCAGGCGGGGGCCGTCATTGCTCATGGCAAGTGCCTCAGCGGCATTGAATTGGATCCCATCATAGGGATCCTCGAAGACATCTGCAAAGAGCGCCGCTGCCGCCGTCTCCCACGCTTCAAGGCGGCCCTCCAGCGGTTCTGGTGGTCCATTTCCTGCTTGTAGTTCCGCGCCTGCCACTACGATCGACAACCCCATCTGCATAGGAGTCAACGGCCGCACGGGTGCCACGGCAAAAGCGTCTGTGGGAGGCGGGTCCACGCCTTCCCAGATGCTCGAACGCGCGTACGCGCGGCTTCGCACAATTGCGAGTGTGAGCCGTGTCAGGTCAAATTCGTGTTCAATGAAATCACGGGCAAGCCAATGCAATAGTTCGGGATGGCTGGCCGGATTCCCGTCGTGCATTTGATCAATCCGCATCACCAACCCGTAGCCCATGAAACGGTACCACATGCGATTTACCATCGAGCGGGCAAACAGCGACTGGTTCTGTGTACTCAATGCCAGCTCCACAAACTCACGTCGGAGATTTACATCGGCCTCGCTGGGCACCTCTGGCTGCGATTCAGGGTTTTTCTTGCGCGCCTCCTGGAAACGTTTGCGCAACGCGGCAATTTGCTGGTCCTCCGTCACGATGGCTTGTTTAAGTTCAGGGCCGTCCGGGCGGTCTATTTGAACTACCTCGCCCGACAGGAACATTACCTCGGCACGTTGCACTGCTTCCCCGACCGGTTCGTACTCAAGTTTTTTCGAATACCTCCGTTCCAGGAGCTGGCCTTCGAAATCGTAGCTGCGCGAGAAAAACGATTTCATCCCGTAGAAATAGGCCTGTGTGAGCGTGTCAACATAGGGGTGCGTGTGGCACTGCGCACAACTGATATTGAGGCCAAAAAATATCGAACTCACATCACGCGTAAGCAGATCGCGGTCTTTGAGCCGCCCCAGAACAAATTGTTCCGGACGAAACGCCGCCCGCGATGCCCCCACAAGTTCCCGAAACATCGTGTCCCAACGGCGGTTTCCCGCAACCGCATCCGCAAGGTAACCGACCAGCTCCGGTCCGTTGCCACCCATTCCTTTGAGTAATGAATTGAGTTCGCGGGCTGTATGCCGCACGTACCAGTGCGAGTCAACCAGGTGCGATACTAAACCGTGCAGCGGAAGGGTCGTCCGGTTTTGCGCGTAATCTTTGATCTCACCCGTCGTCGGAATGCGACCCGCCAGATCCAGTGTAATGCGCCGCAGAAGGACGTGAGGACTCGATGGCTGTGCGGGCGTGATCCCCAGACGCTGCAGCCTCTGCTCTACATAAAAATCGATGGCCTCAGCGGGCACCACATCGGCCGGCAGCAATTCCACACCGGAGCCCGGTCCATCTGACTCCGCGTAGACGAGTGACGGGAGCAAAGCCAACATGACGATCAAGCGTCGCACGCGGGTGGCACATTTGCCTTGGTTTAACACCATCTGCTTGTCCGCTATTCATGAAGGAAGAGATTTCGCTCGGCGGCCTCAGCCTGGTTGCGGTGGCCGCTCTTCGGTCGCAATTTTCCAGAGCGCGATGTAACCCTGCTTCCCTTTTCGCCCGGCAGTCACCATACGTTGGCAAGACGCGTCGAGGCAAAGGTCGAAAATAAGCATGGGAGAAGTTTCTGCTGACGCAACCTTACCTTTTTCGGGGTCAACAAAGACGAACTTCTGTTGTGAGCCGGAACCGGCTGCAGCAAACAGCCATTCGTGTTGGTGGTGGTACGCCACCCGCTCATAAAAGAAGTTTCCCCCTTCTGTCATTTCCAGCAGGCGTGTTTCCTGCTGCCACTGGTAAATATGGAGAAGCGATTTACTCCCAGCGATCTGAGAGGTGTCGCCCGCTTGATTTCCACAAGCCGCCAGGTTCGCACCATTCGGTGAAAAAGCGATGTCACGTATCCCGCCGTAGCCATGGCCATTCGTGTCATGGGTAAAAAAATTGGCCCCATGGACGGCCGCGGCGCGTGTGCCGTCAGCGATGTCCCAAAAGATGACGAAGCCAAGTTGATCTGCCGTTGCCAGATACGCGCCATCTGGTGAAAAGGCACAGCTGTAAAGTTTGGAGGGAAGGTCGTAGGGCGTGGTGGTGGCGTGGCCCTGCAGTCGATAGATCAGATCGCCGCTTTTCGCGTCCCACACGCGCGCCGACATGTCATCACAGACCGTCGCCACGCGGTCACCTGCTGTGGTCGCAGCCAGCTGTCGAATCCACTTAGGGTGTGTTTGCCGGCGAGTCCGTAAATGGCTATCAGGATCCCACCAGGACATCTGGTGGTCAGAACCGACCGAGATGAGCTGGCCGCTTGTCAAAGTGAGACCAGACACATAAGACAAATGCGCCTGCCACGGAATCGGTTTCGGCTCAGGTAACGCGAGATCAATCTGGTAGATTTCGCCCCGAGTGCTACCCACATAAAGCCGCTCTCGTCCTTCGTCCCAGGCAACGCTCAGGGCGTCACCTGGAAGGACATGGTCCTGGACGAGTTCGAGTTTGGGAGCGAGTTTCTCGGGCATCGCAGTACCAAGCGTTGATCAATATCGCCAGCATGTGGGAAACCCACGAATGGTCCCTGCGCCGTGACCTCCACGGCGTCAGGCGAGCAGATCGTCGATCGGCTCCGTGTCGTACTCCGTCAACGGAACCGGGCGACCGTCACGCGCGTGGTTCTCCTTCTGATAATCGATTCCTACCGCCTTCAAAACAGTCGCGAAGAACGGCTGCAGCCGGACTTCGTCTTCGATAATTTCGTTCCCATCTTCGTCAGTCTTTCCATACACGGCACCCGGTTGAATACCACAACCGGAGAGCGTGACGCTAAGGCGAGGAAAATGATCGCGTCCCTGCATGGCGTTCACCCACGGGGTCCTGCCCATTTCGGAAAATGTCATCACCAGGGTGTGCTCCAGTAGCCCACGTTCCTGCAAATCGTCAAGCAGCGCCGAAAGTACGATGTCCAGTTCAGGCACCATCTCCTGATGGAATTCAAAATTCTGGCCATGAAAGTCCCACCAGCCGCGATTTACCCGCACAAACGGTACGCCCGCCTCGACCAGCCTCCGAGCCACCAATGCCTGTTGACCGAAGGGCGTCGGACCATAACGCTCGCGAATGGCTCGTGGTTCATTGTCGATGCGAAACAGATTCGCGGCGTCCATCAATCCATCGACGCGTGAATACGCTGCATCGTAACTCGCCAGGGTCGTGCTACGTTCCCGCCCGTGTCGAAACCGTTGGCTCAACCGATCACGCAATCGCCCACGCGCCAAATGGTCATGTTTCGTCAAGGTGGCGGGCAAGACGGTGCCGGGCGGCGCCAGACGCAGCTCAGAGTCATCAATCGTAAACGGTGGTTTGGCCTTGATTCGCCCCGGTTTGATATTCACCGGGTTCCATTGCGCGCCGAGGAAGCCCGCCGAGGTGTAATAACTCTGTCCGAGATAGTTGGAAAACACCACGTGGTGGGGCAAGCGGCTTTCCGGATCCGCCAACTCGCTCGCCAGCATGCATCCTAAACTGGGATGCTGGACGACGCCTTGCTTCGGCAGACCGCCGTAGAGCACTGCATCCTGATGATCTCCGTTCTTGGTCTCAAGAGAGCGGATCACCGCCGTGTGGCGATGAATGCGCGTGGCCATCCTCGGCATCAATTCGCAAAGATGGTAACCAGGCACGCTACTCGGGATCGAGATAAACGGCCCCCCGGTCGGGCGGCCGGTTTTCGGATCCCAGGTCTCGAACTGGCTGGCGCCGCCATTAAGAAAAATCATTAACACGCGTTTTTGCTGCCGCTTTAACTCCCTGCCCACGGCTGCGTTGGAAAGCAAACCCAGTCCGGCACCGGCTAATGCCTGGCCAAAAAAGGCGCGACGCGATTGCTGGTGGTCGTGTGGCTGGCATGTTCCGGACGGTTGGGGCGCTGTCATGCTGTCACTCCGGCGCGAAATAGAAGTTAAGATGACGTCGGCGAGGATGGTCCTGTACAGGCCTCTAGTATACCCGCAGAACGCCGTGACGCCGAGGTCGATGCACTCGGTTGTGGGCGGTTCGCCGCCACCCGAGTCANGAACTGGACGAAAACAGCGCNACCATCTAAGATTCGCCCNCNGCGTTGCACGGGGTATCGATGGGGAAGAATACCGGTAGACCTCATTGCCTCNCTGACGGCGGGTTGCAGGAGGNGTTTTTACTGTAGCACCTACCCTGCGCGGATCGATCCGAATGGTTCACCGTTTCGCACAGGGTATNGGAAGCACCGTCGGCGGGGCCGTTTTGGCGACCGGGGCTGCGCCGCCACCAAAGTGCCTGTTTTGTAAACCCTTTGGAGGGAAGCAATGAATGTACTGATCGGATGGGACAACGGATCAGAGGCGGAGACGATCGCTCTGTGCCTCAATATTGACGATACCCACGCTCAGGTGGCGACGACCGTTGATGAGTTCCGATCGGCGTTAGGCGCCACGGCCTGGGACGCCATCGTACTCGCCCTTAGCTTTCCTGATGAAGCGTTGGCTTATGATTTGTTTCTCGAAACTCACGAACTGCACCCCAATGCGCCGGTAATCGGTGCGTGCCACCAGGGCCAGATTCTCCAGTTGTCGAGATTCCTCAACCGGGGGCTCCACTCACACATTACCAGGGATGACAACGGAGAGTTTATTTTTCTACTTCCCACCGTCATCTCCGTCGCGCATGAGGCCGCCCAGGCAGCGCGTAATCGGGAGTTAAACCTCCGGCTGCAGGAAGAGATCGAATCGGTCCGCAAGCTTCAGGAGGCAGTCATTCCCCAGGATATTGCCGTTCCGGAGGCGTACGAGGTGGCTGCGCGTTACGAACCTTCGCAAATACGGGTGGTGGGCGGCCAACCCGTTGTGCTGGCGGGCGGTGATTATTATGACGTCGTGAAGTTGAACGGCCATGAACAGGTCATTATCGTCGGTGACGCCTCCGGCCACGGGATGAAGGCCTGCATGTCCATCATGACCATGCACACATTGATCCAAATGATTCGCGAAGAACGATTCAATAACACCGCCGACTACGTTGTCCAGGTGAACGAACGTCTTTGTTCGAACGAGTTGATTGTGGAAGAGGGCGGGTTTATCACGCTGCTCTACTGTTTGCTTGACACGTCGACCCACACGCTGGAGTGGACGTCCGCAGGCCACCCGATGCCATTGCTACAGGACCTGGCCACCGGCGAGGTGCGTCCGCTCGCTGACGACGATGACGCGGGTCCGCCTTTGGGAATTACCGATGTGCTGCCGTATGAGAAATGTTCGGCACCCATTCCGCCCAACTCTCGTGTGCTCCTGTATACAGACGGCCTTGCAGAGGCCATGCCAGACGAAGAGGGGGATGTCGAAGAATTTGGCATTCGTGGCATCTCAGGCTGTCTGCAAACGACGCAGCACCAGGACCTTGACGCTACCCTGGAACACCTTTTTCAGGCCTCCAATGAGTACACGCGTGGCGCCGGCCGCCACGACGATACCTCCGTTGTCTTGCTGCAGCGCAACCAATGATCCGACTTGTGGTGACCTGGTCGGTGTTTGCGTCAGCCCCTGTGGTGGATCCGGGCCCGACGCTAGTTTCGGTTCGTCGCCGTTGATACCGAAAAAGAAAGACGCACCGGCCCTGTATGACCGGTGCGTCCTGTTCTGTAGCGGGCTTGTTTGCGTGCCAATCGCCTGACACAAACTGCCGACCGTGTTGAAGTCGCAATGGCAGCGCCACCGCCGATCTCATCCTGGCGATCGGGCTATCAAAACCTAAACCTTGTCTTTCAAGCCTTTGAGGGGCAGAATCTTGACAACGTTACGCGCCGGTTTGGCCTTGAAAATTGTCGGCTCCTTGGTGAACGGGTTGATCCCTTCACGTTCTGGAGTTGCCGGTTTACGGATCACTTTGACCTTCATCAGACCCGGGACATTAAATACGCCTGGGCCCTTCTTCCCTAAATTGTCGCCGATCAATTCGCCTAACTGATCGAGCACGCCACCGACTTCCTTCTTACTCAAGCCAGTTCCCTCAGCCAATGCATTGAGGATTTCCGTTTTTGTCATCGGCTTCTGTGCCGCTGTCTTGGCTGCCATCGAGATTCCTTTCAACTGAAGGGCGGGTAATGGAAACCGATAAATTATTGACAGGGTAAGGGAATGTCAACCGTTATCGCAGTGTTCCTTGCGTGTTTTACAGATTCCGGGCGGCATCCAACGGTTGCTTACCCCGCGTGCGGCGCCACCTGACGAGCAGCGGCAGGACGTATCCCAGGTGTCGCATCTCCCCCAGAACTCCACCCGGCTGGCCAAACAGGGGCCAAACCGTCCGTTTTGGGCCTCTACGCACCGGCAAGCAGCTGGTGAATTGGGTCGCCATGGTAAATTTGATGGGGCCGATCCAATTCATCTTTCCAGGCAGCCGTATGTGGAATTCCCAGTGCGTGGTACATCGTGGCTGCCATGTTTTCCGGCTTTTGCGGGTCCGCATCCGGATAACCCCCGATCGCGTCTGAGGAGCCGACCACGTTTCCGCCGCGGATTCCACCACCCGCAAAGAAGGCCGTCTGCACAGCGCCCCAGTGATCACGTCCGGGCTTGTAAAACACCTTTTCGAGAGTCGATAGTTTCGGCGTACGGCCAAATTCGCCAGCCATAACAATCATTGTGGTATCCAGCAAACCGCTGCTATCGAGATCATCAAGCAGAGCGCACAGCGCCCGGTCGGTCGGCGGAAAGAGTTTGTCTTTCAGGCGGGAGAACGCGTCACCATGTGTGTCCCACGTCTCGTTATTCCCCAAATTGACCTGGATCAAAGGTACCCCAGCCTCCGCCAGTCGATAGGCCATCAATAAGGACCAACCAAAGCTATTGGCGCCATAACGCTCTTGGATTTTTGGCGACGCCCGGGTGACGTCAAAAGCGTGGCGAATTTTGGGGTCAGTCAGCATGGCGATCGCCGACCCACGTTGCCGGTCGAACGCAACGGCTTCGGCCTGTTCCGCCAAGCTTTGGCGTTGCCCATCCAACGCATCCAGCAACCGGCGGCGCACATCTAAACGCCGGCGGTTGAGGCCTACCGGCAACGTCAAACTCGGTGCCTGGAATTGTCGGGCGTCCGGGTGTTTGGGTGGGTTCCGGCTTGAATCGGAGAGTGAATAACCTGGGTAGGCGCCGCGCCAGAGCGGGTTGCCGTAAGGAGAGGCTTCGATGAAATACGGGTCATGTTGCGCCCCCATCTGACCACCATAGTTACCGGGAATGGTACCGCCTTGCCAATGGACCAGGCGTTCAGGCAGGACGATCGCGGGCGGAAGGTTGTTCTGTGGCGCGATAATGGCGTCACCGGCCACTGACATGATTGACGGCCAGTCCGTTGGACGTGGTACTCGATCGCCTTTGAAACCGGTGGGAGTCGTCGACCGACCCGTCAGCATGTAGTAATGGCCCAGGGTGTGCCCATTGGTCGGGTGGGTCAACGAACGCAGGAGTGCCCACTGCTCGCTGCGCTGCGCCAGGCCGGGAAGGTGTTCGCTAATCTGAATCCCGGGCGTCGCTGTTTGGATCGGCTGGAAAGCACCACGGATACCGTCGGGGGCGTCCGGTTTGAGGTCAAAGCTTTCGTGCTGGGCAAGGCCACCAGACAGAAAGATGTAGAGGACCGTCTTTGCGGTGCCCGCGCCGCTACCGATGCCCTGCTGGTCGGCTGCTCGCAATCCACCGAGGTGATTCGCACCCAGGCCGAGAAGTCCCAGGGCGCCGGCCTGTACCGCCGTACGGCGTGGAACTGGAACGTGACGCCAAACACCCGTGTGTGAAGTCATTGGTCTGCTCCTGGACACCTGTTGACTGGGCCTGTTATGCCCTCACATCCGCTTGCGTACGATAGCTATTCTAACCTAAACGAGCTACGCCTATATACCGGCGGGCATGGAACCCAACTGAACTGTTACGTCGCATCCGCGCCCTCAGGTAAAAAGCCCCAACAACGGTTTACCCAGCGCCAGTGCGTGAGGGCGTCCCAGTGGGTCGACAATATTCGACCCGGGATCAAGGCCCAACGCATAGTAAATCGTGGCGGCAATATCCTCCGGCGAAACCGGATCGCTGGCAGGATATGCGGCATGATGATCCGAGCGACCGTAAATCGCCCCTCCTTGGATCCCCGCGCCGCCCAACATGACCGTGTAGCAGTGCGACCAATGATCCCGACCACCGGAATCTGCAGTGCCAACTGTGATTTGGCCAAGTTTGGGTGTGCGGCCGAATTCGCCCATGACGACGAGCAACGTCTCGTCCAGCAATTCTCGTTCGCTCAGGTCCTGCAACAACGCCGAAAACCCACGATCAAAGTAGGGCAGCAACGATTTCTTCAATATCGGGTAATGGCGAAGATGCCCATCCCAGGCCGAATCGCGACGACGCCCAGAAGACACGGTAACCAGTCGTACACCAGCTTCAATCAAACGCCGCGTTAACAACAGGCTTTGCCCCAGGTGGGGTAGTCCACCAAAATTACGTGCGCCCGTTTTTCTGGTTTGGCCGGCCGGCAACCCCATCCCGTACCGCTCCCTGACCTTGCGTGGTTCCCGGCGGAGGTCGAACGCCTGGCGGGTACGCTCGTTCGCCAGCATGGCGAAGGCCTTTTCCTTGTGGGCGTCGAGGTCAATAAATTCGTTGGGCTGAACGCGCCCCTCCGGATTCCGCTGCAACAAGGTGAGCAATTCGTGACGCCGTGTCAAACGTTTCTGGGACACGTCGCCAGGCAGTTTCAGGCCGGGTATGCGATACGCAGGGACACTCGGATCACCGGCCACCAGCGGGTCGTAATTCGTCCCCAGAAAGCCCGCACGCTGCCCCGGCAGATCGTGTCCGGCATCCCACATTATATCGGGTAAATGAACGAACTCCGGCAGATCGGGCAGGGGCCGGCGTTTTGCAAGCACAGATCCGTAGGGAGGAAAATTCCCCGGTTGTTCCTTGATGATCAAGGATGCATTGTCGGCAGGGTGCCGCCCTGTGAGCATGTAATAGGTGGCGGCACTATGGACCATCACGTCGTGCGTCACCGACCGGACCAAAGCCAGATGGTGCATCTGCTGCGCAACCAACGGGATATGTTCGCAGACTTGCAAGCCTGGCACCCGCGTCGAAATAGGGGAAAACTCGCCACGCACTTCCACCGGCGCAGTAGGTTTCATGTCCCACATGTCCTGTTGTGCGGGCCCGCCATCCAGAAAGAACAAAATACAGGAACGGGCCGCGCCTGGCCGCAAACCCTGGGTAGCGGCATTGGCCAGCAGGCGGGGAAGCGTGATACCAAGCAAGCCGAGCGAACCGGCCTGCACGAGATCACGGCGCGGCATCGACTTTGCTGGATCCATGAGGCTGTCCGGTTTCGGTCGCGCGAAAACAAGCATTGGCGTGACGTCCGCACGCCCAGATACCCACAGTATAGGCCATCTGCTGGGCCGTATCACAACCCTGGCGGAATCCCAGGCGACGGCAATCCCTCCGCATGACGGTGGCTCATGATCTCATCCGGGGCTGCATGGGGACCCGCCCGCTCTACCATCAATAGCCAGGAAACAGCGAACGGCGTTAGCCAGCCCAACGATCCGAGGCTTTCACCTGAACAGGCGATCGGGTTGCCTCTTACGCCAGAATGTCGGTGACCACCTGGCCATGTACATCGGTCAAGCGGAAGTCACGACCCGCGTGTCGCCAGGTGAGCCGTTCGTGATCGAGCCCCATCAGATGTAAGATCGTGGCATGTAGATCATGGACGTGCACTTTGTCACGTTCCGCGTACCACCCGAACTCATCGGTGGCGCCATAGGACACCCCCCCCTTTACGCCACCACCGGCGAGCCACATCGTAAATCCAAAGGGATGGTGTTCCCGCCCATTGGTCCCCTCTGCCGTTGGCGTTCGCCCGAATTCGCCACCCCAGATCACAAGTGTCTCGTCGAGCAACCCTCGTTGTTTCAAATCCGTCAATAATGCCGCGATGGGCAGGTCACTTGCCGCGCAATTGGCCAGGAGCCCTTCCTTGAGATTGCTGTGCTGGTCCCAGATTTGACAGCCCGAATGGGTCGATGAACGGTTGTGGTACAATTGCACAACGCGGACCCCACGCTCGACGAGACGCCGTGCCAACAGACACTGTTCACCAAAGGTCTGCGTGACCGTTTGGTCTAGGCCGTAAAGACGGTGGGTCGCAGCCGTCTCGTTGCCGAGGTCAAATGCCTCGGGAGCCGAAGCCTGCATGCGAAACGCAAGCTCAAACGACGCAATCCGGGCGTCCAATTCGTCGGGATCTGCCGAGGCGTCGCGATGCAGTCTATTCAGCTTTGCCAACAGGTCCAGTGTTTCACGCTGGCTACGACTTCCCGGTGCAGCGTTCCGCAGATTCCTGATCGGATGCGCAAGGTCCGTCACACAGGTCCCCTGATGCGCAGCGGGGAGAAAGCTGGCGTCCCACAACGGCGTCCCCTGAGCTGGCTGGTTCGGAGCCACCACCACATAACCTGGCAGATCCTGTGTTTCCGATCCCAGACCGTACAGGAGCCACGCTCCCATACTGGGTCGTGAAAATGTCTGTTCACCCGTATTCATCTGTAAACAGGCGCCATTGTGATTAATGTTGTCCGCTACCATTGACCGAATGACGCACAGATCATCCGCCCGCCTGGCCACATTTGGGAACAATTCACTGACATCAATTCCAGCTTCACCGTAGCGGGCGAACTGGAAAGGAGAACGCTGAACATTCCCGGGCGCGGTGCGCTCTAGATCGGGCAAACGGAACGGTGCCGGCTGCCCGTCATACTCAGCCAACTTGGGCTTCGGGTCGAACAGGTCGACATGTGAGGGGCCACCGGCCATGAACAGGAAGATCAAGCGTTTAGCGCGTACCTGATGGTGGGGCCCCACACCACCGGATGCAGCGCCCCCGGCAGTCCCGGCAAGGAGGCCGGCCAGGCCCAAGGCGGCTGCGCCGTTGCCACACTCGACCAGAAACTTCCGACGTGAAAAACTCATAATGCACCCTCGCGCTCTGAGACGCCTCGTTCTTTCCGGTGGTTGTACATCATCAGGCCAGATTACGTATCAGTTGCGATAGATCAGCTCACTGGTACAGAGCAGAGCGTGGCAATATTCATCCCAGCGTTCCACGTCAGTCCCCGCTGTTCCCAGAAAACTCCGTGCCGCCGCAACCTCCTCCCCACGGGGAGACCGACCGTACAAAAGGTAGTAGAGCTGGCGCACGCGTGTGTCGAGGATCCCGTCGCCGGAAGACCGAATCCGTTCGGAGAGCGCTTTCGCAACACCACGGATGAACGGGTCATTGAGGAGCAGCAGAGCCTGTGGCGCCGTGGTTGATATCGTTCGTTGGTGGACAATCCGGTTGGGATCCGCTGCGTCCAATACGAACGGGCCATCGTTTGACTCGCCTCGAATGGTCATCAGGTAAAGGGCCCGTCGTCGGCTGGAAAATACTGCTGTTTTACGCTCCGTGCGGGAATAACCTCCCGGATAACGCGGGGCAGAGGGACCACCCATTCGGCGATCCAGGACGCCCGCGACGGCTAACAACCCGTCGCGAATCGCCTCCACTTCAAGGCGACGACTCTCCACCCGTGCCCACCATCGGTTGTCCGGGTCGACCTGGCGAGCATTCCTGTCGTTGGCATTGGACGCCACACCCGAACCTTGCTGGTAAGTCGCGGACATGACGATTTGCCGGTGCAGTTGCTTGAGTGACCAACCCGAGGTGCGCAAGTCATTGGCCAGCCAGTCAAGCAACCGTGGATGCGTCGGTGGTAGTCCCTGGCTTCCAAAATCACCAGGCGTCCGAACCAGCGCGGCGCCCAAATGGTGCATCCAGATCCGATTGGCAATCACGCGCGGCGTCAGCGGGTGTGTGTCACGGCTAATCCACTTCGCTAACTCCGCCCGACCGCTTCCTTCGTTGATGGGAGGACGCTGCACGCCTGTCAGGATCTGCGGAAATCCCCTGGGCACACGCTCACCCAGTCGCGTATAGTCCCCACGCACGTGGACGCGGGCATCCTGGAAACCTTCGTGCTCCGTCCCAGGCACGCCGCCTTCCCGCGCTGCTAGTGCGAATTCGGCAGGGGCAAGTTGTTTTACAATCATATCCCGCATGGAACGGAGCCTGTTGCGCTGTTTCTCCCCCGCGGTTGAAAGGGCGACCCGGTCAGTGTTTCCCAGTAAACCGTCCGGCGAGACGAGCCAGGCGGACAATGCCTTGGTCGCGCCATCGTCGGCTGCCCGCTTCAACAACTTTGCCTGGATCGCGGCCGCCGCGTCCCTCACTTGCTGCGCGTTCAACTTCGCCACAGCAGCGAACCAGGGTTCCAACGCGCGGAACGCCGGTCGCTGCACCGTCGTGCGCCGCGCCATGTGGAGAAACTGCCAGACTGCAGGATGACCGTGTCCATCCGCATGTGGATTGCCCATACCAGGATCGTCAACCACATCTGGACCAAGCCGCCAGACACGCCGTGCCCCCACTATTTCTTTGATTTCCAGATCCAGCCGGGTCAAGTCACAGACATGGTTGTTCGCTTTAGCGTTAATCACGAGCCGGATCCGGTCACCAACGCGTACCGCGAGCGGTGTCAGGTCCTCGCCAATGGCCGCCACACCTCCCCGGCCAATAGCTCCGGATTGAAGCGTGGCTACGTCGACACCGCGACTCCGTTCCAGCGCCCATTCGATGCCGTTGCCACCATCGTGAACATCCCGGACCATGCCACGCAGCTCCACTTCTCCATCAATTGGGCTGCGCCACGCGACAGCGACGCCGCGGGTGGGGGTGGGATGCACTGCCACGCTGCGCGGTGCCATGCGGCCGGGGACGCGCACTTCGTATGCATTGGTGTTGACCAGGAAGAGCGGTTGCACCGCCTCCGTCTTCCAACAGAAAACGCCCGCAAGCGGCGTCTCGGGTTGCCCAATCGGAAGCACATTGCCCTGGTCGATGCGCTCTCCCAGGGACCGATCCCAGGCCGCGAGCACGATGGGATCAAGTTCTTGTTGCCGTGCTTTGTTTGCGATCACCTCCGTTGTGACCTGCTGGTCCAGCGACCGTAGTCGTTGTTCCTCCAACTCCCACACGGTTTGCAAATACCGCGAGGTTTGCGCCGCGATATATTTTCGTAGCTCGTTGCGACGCGTTTCCTCCAATTCCTTGAGTTTTCGATCGATCTCGGCAACATCGGCCTGCAAGCGCGCGCGACGCTCCCGCTCCCCTGCGGTCAGCAATGGCACGCGCATTAACGGCGCGTCGGTGCGCGGGGTCGCGATCTGGGTGCTGAAGAAAATTCCCGCCATCGCGTAATAGTCACGTGTCGTGAAGGGATCGAATTTATGGTCGTGACACCGGGCACAGCTCAGGGATACCCCCAGGAATGCTTGTGTCACGACGTGGATCTGGTCATCGACAATGTCGGTGTACATTTTTTTCGCATCGGCGTCCCCCGAACCCCATTCGCCGATCACTAGCATTCCGGTCGCGACCAGGCCGCGCGCTGCGTCCTCCTGCGAGTCAGAGATTGGAAGAATGTCGCCGGCGATTTGTTGCCGCACGAATTCGTCGTACGCGAGGTCCCGATTGAACGCGTTGACAACCCAATCCCGATAACGCCAGGCTTCGTTTACATCGTAGGCCTGCCCCGTGTGCCGTGCATCACGCGAATCACAATAGCGGACCACGTCAAGCCAATGGCGCCCCCAGCGTTCGCCGTAGCTGGGGGATGCCAGCAGACGATCGACAACTCGTCCAAAGGCGTCTGGGTCCGCGGTATGCGTAAACTGTTTCAGTTCATCCAGCGTGGGCGGCAAGCCATTCAAATCAAACGAGACTCGCCGCAAAAGTGCAGAACGGGAAAGTTGACGGGTCGGTGCGAGACCGACCGCCTCCAGCCGACTCCGGATAAAACAATCAACGGGGGCCCGGCACCAGGCCGCGTCGTGAGGGCGCGGCAATGAGGGATCCTGAACAGGTTTCAAGGACCAGAGTTGCTGTTCCTTGTCATCTGGCGCTGACGTTGCCCCGTTCCGTGCTGGCCAGTGTGCCCCCTCGGATACCCATCGCGTCAGGATTGCCTGCGCAGCTTTCGACAAAGGCCGGGCTGGTGGCATCTTCAGCGCACCGCGGCGTTCGATTGCCGACAGGAGGAGACTAGCGCGGGGTTTACCAGGAACGACCACCGGGCCGCGTTGTCCACCGCGTTTGACTGCGGCCGCTGAATCCAGACGCAACCCGCCCGCCTGTTTCTGACTGCCGTGGCAAGCGAAACAATGGCGTGCTAGCAGCGGGCGCACCTGTCGCTCAAAAAAAATGTCCTGATCGCCGGCCGAGGCTGACGCGGCCAGAAACGCCAGGGTGGCCATCAGCGAGACGGGCGAGGGAGAGCATCTTGATGTGTGATTCGCCATCCCCCCAGTTTACTCGTGGTCCTCGCACCGGTCACCCTCAACCGTCGACGGCCCCCCGGGACACCGCCAGTGCTAGGTGTCGTTCTCTGGTGCCACATCCCACACCGAGCGATAGGCCCCGATCGTTTCAAACCAGCCAAGTAAATCTGAAAAGAACTCGCTTGCTGCCAGTGTTGCACTATCGCCAATGACAATCAGCCGCCGTTTTGCTCGCGTCAGCGCAACATTCATCCTGCGTTCGTCTGCCAGGAAACCGATTTCATGATTCGCGTTGGACCGGACCGTCCCCATCACCACGACTTCCTTTTCACGGCCCTGGAAGCCGTCGACGGTATCAATCTCCAACTCCTCCCAGGGTGACTGGTCTCGCAGCCAGCGAACCTGGGCGGCGTATGGAGCGATCACGGCAATATCCTGCGGCCGGACACCTGCGTCACACAATTCGCGTACCTGCCGCAAGACAAAAGCGGCCTCAGCGGGATTGCGTCGACTCAAACCTTCGGGCTCCAGTTCCTCATCCCAGCCAGCACCGGCGGTGTCAAAAAAGGTGACTGGCCCCAGGTCAAGATCCGTGGCCGATAAATCGATCAGGTCGGCCAACGTGTGGCTCTCCACATTCGGATGTGCCACCAGCCGGTTTTCATAAAAACAGGCCGACGAAAATTCCATAATCTGTCGATGCATGCGGTACTGGATTTCTAGAGTCCGTGCGACGGTATCACCGTAAAACTCAATCAACCGTTGCATTAAGCTCACCGCAAATCCTTCGCGGGCGGCCGGTTTAGATAGGATCGTAGGTGGCAACTGGCAGTGATCTCCCGCCAGGACCACACGCCGCGCAAACCTGAGAGGGACCCAACAGCCAGGTTCAACACTCTGGCATGCCTCATCGATCACCAGTAGGTCGAATTGCTCGTCACCGAGAAAGGAAAAATCGAAGCTGACGGTCGCACAGATGACGTCGGCATCATCAAGGACATCCTGGATCGCCCGCTTTTCCATCAGGCGCGCATGCCGCCTCAATTCTCTGGCGCCTTGCCGCTGGCGTGATTTTCTTCCGCGGCCACCGCTGCGGCGTCCCCATTTTCCCGACCGACGTTCCAGGTCGTCCGCTTCCCAGAGCATCTCGGCGATGATTCGATGGGAATCATGCGCTTCCACAAGTGCGTCAAGCGTACGGTTGCGGACGACTTCCAGGACACGCGCTGGATGCCCCAGACGGACGGAATTGACGTTCGCAGTGGCAAGGCGCTCGAGCAGATTGTCAACTGCCGTATTACTCGGTGCACAAGCCAGGACTCTTTCACCGCGCGCGACCGCTTGGCGGATGACTTCCACGAGGGTCGTGGTTTTTCCTGTTCCAGGTGGTCCGTGAATGATCGCCAGATCCTCTGCTGCCATCACCCACTCCAACGCGTTTTGTTGCGATGGATTGAGCCGGCCGTCAGTCGGCACTCGCTCAATTTGCTGGAACTTAGGCCGACGGTGGTAGAGCAGAAGGTCCCGTAATACCGCAAGTCGCCCGGTAGCCCTCTGAGCCAGTTCCATCGCCGCGACCTGACGCCGGCGCGTAACTTCGTCTGGCGACAGATCGACCCGAAATAGATTTCCCTCCGGCCAGTCGTCTACGGCAATCTGCAGCCGGTCGTGACGCTTTTTGCTGACAATCCCGGCGACAGGACGCCCCTGTTCATCCGCCGTCAGGTCGACCGGACTGCCAACTTTAAACCGGTTCCACGGTAACCGCTGGCCTTGCCGACGTTTCTGCAGGGTCAACAGATAACGACCACCAAGCCCAATCGTATGATCGCGCACAACCATTCCCAGAAGTGACTCCCCCCCCTTCTCGGCGCCTTCGGAAGACTGCACCTTGCGCCGTTCTTCGAGACGGTCTCGTTCTGCCTTACTCTCCATCTCCAACCAGTGGCCAAAGCGTGAGAAGTGCGTCTCCGGGACGATTTGCTGCGTTTTGCGATTCATGCCGTCGCAGCATAGTACCCTCCGAGCCACCTGGCCATGGGGCAGGACCCGGACAAGCGCCAGGTACGAAGGCGGAGTCAGCCCACGTGGCGGAGGAAGTTGATTCGGCCCGTAGCCACCCATTCCGCCACATAAAGATTACCTGCGCTGTCAAAACAAGCATCATGTGGATGGATGAACCGGCCGTTCTCCCAACGTTGAGGTTGCCGACGTAACGCCAGGTCGTCCGCCAGGACTTTTTGGCGCCACTGAGGATCGTCGCCGAGATGAGAGATCACCTGATTGGCCTTGTCGAAGAGCGTGATGCGGGCGTGCAGATCGGGTACGACCATCACCGACCCTCGCGTATCAATGTCCGCCGGGAAAAGCACGTCGTCCACGACTCCCAGATACTCTCCCCTTGCAGAAAAATACTGCAAACGGGCATTCGCCCGGTCGCAGACCACCAGGGCAGGTGTTCGCCCTGGACGGTTATCCCACCAGATTCCATGAGGCGTCTGAAACTTTCCTGAGGCACTCCCGACGCCGCCAAAGTAGCCTTGTACGGAACCTTTGGCATCGTACTGGATCACGTAATGCGAACCGTATCCATCCGCCACATAGAAACCACCATCCGGCGCAAATGCGATATTTGTCGGGCTGAACTTGTGTCCTTTTCCATAATCACCCGGTCGGCGAGAGAGGAAAGGCCGCGCTCCTGCGTAGATATCGAGGCGCGGTGCAGTGTGCTTCCAGACTGTTTCACCCTTGAGACTCGTTTTCGCGATGTACCCCTTGTTGTCACAGAGGTAAAGAAACTCTTCCCCTCCCTCTTTGCGAACGTCGATTCCATGGCCACCTCCGTGGTACTCTTTGCCGAACGATCTGACGACTCTGCCCTGCGGATCGAAAACGACCACCGCATCGACGTGTTTCTCGGTCTTGGTGCGATGCTTCACGTAAATCAACCCTTCCGCATCAATCGCCACTCCATGGGTATCTTGCCAGGGAATTCCTTCCGGGGGTTTCAGGTGGTCGTGATGAACCTCATACCGATGCCCTTCCGGCCCCAGCACTTTAATACGAGCAGCCGCCTTGTCTGTCGCGCCATGGATCGCCGGCGCAACTCCGGTGGCCACCATCGCTGCGGTACCGCTGGTAAGAAAGTCTCGCCTGCTTCGCTTGTACAGTTCCATGGTTACCGTCCTGAGTCGAGGATGACCGAAATGGCACGCCACTCCGATGGGGTGTCGTCACCGAAGAACTCGCATCGTACTACTTGGCCAGCTCAGATCCAGACCCACCACCTGCGACAGCCGGCACGCCAACCGCCGATTCCGATCCCGGGCCAGGTGTTGGCCTGTTGGCAGGCCGAGCACGGGGCTCACCTGGTAGAGCATAAGTGTAGAATGCGAGGATTCGACCAATGACCGTCAGAGGTTGGCAAATCACCCTGTCTTGCCGAGGCCACCAAACCGACCGCCCGACGCGACCGAAATGCCCTGTCCCGAGAAACTCCATTTGAAAACCGCGGACTTCACCATGCCTGCTGTAAAACTTAGCGCCGACCAGCTCAGTCAGTACCGCAATCACGGGTACGTGATACCTGACTATCGCGTACCCCCGCGGATGCTTGAGGATATTGGCCACGCACATCGCCGGCTGATTGAACGGCACCCAGAATTCAACGATTATTGTGCAGCCCTGCTGGCCTATGATCTTTGGTTTCTCAACGTTGCTCGCGAACCCGAGATACTGGACCTCGTGTGCCAGGTGCTGGGCAACGACGTGGCTCTGTGGAATTGCAGCCTGTTTGCAAAGCCGCCGCGGGTCGGTACTGCCACGCCCTGGCACCAGGATGGGGAATACTGGCCGATCACACCTCTGGCAACCTGCACCGTGTGGATCGCCATAGACGATTCGAACAAAGCAAATGGCTGTTTGCGCGTGATCCCTGGATCTCACCGGAAACAGCAGGTGGCGGAGCACGGGATCAACGATGGACCCGGTCTCGCGTTAAATCGCGAACTGTTGCCGGATCAGTTTGATGAATCCCACGCCGTCGACATCGAATTGGAGGCGGGGCAAATCTCATTGCACGACGTCTATCTTTATCACGGATCCGAAGCAAACCATTCCGACCATGCTCGACGTGGCATGACATTACGATATATGCCCACCACGTCCATTTACCAGCACCAACACGACGATCCGCATCGACGTCCGGGCCGGCTCGATATGGCATTGCGGACGTTGTTCTTGATGCGTGGTGTGGATCAGTCGGCTACGAATGATTTTCGCATGCGTTATTGACCCGAGGGCGGTTGCTAGTTTGACCGCAGCGCCTTCCCAAACTGGCCTGCCCGGTGGTCATGGGGTACAACGTGGGACGCGTCCAGGAAGAACCTGTGAGGCTCGCGAGAATACTTCAGAAGCAAGTCCGGACACGGCGGCTGAAGCGTAGGCGTACAGCTGCCGGCCGCTTGCTTTGTTTGTGATCGTGACTACCGCGCGTAGGCTTTCCGACTGCCACATGAACTTGACTGAAAGGCGCGGCTTCCTGCCGCGAAAGCCTCATTATGCAACGACATAACTTTCGCCAGGCCCGTTTTTCTACGCCAGTCTTCCTGTTCGCGGTAGCCGCGGCCGGTCCCAGTGAGGCACGGCGGAATGACGTGCATCATCTGTTTATTCTGTCAGGCCAATCAAACATGGCTGGCCTCCGCCCGCAGGAGTCATTCACGCCCGCTGTCAGCCACGCATTCGGAACGGAATGCGTGACGGTTGTCAAGGACGCACAAGGTGGCCAGCCCATCCGAAGGTGGCACAAAAACTGGAGACCCGCCAGTGGAAAACCACCGGAGACCCGCGGTGATCTGTACGATCGGCTGATCAACAAAGTCAAACGGGCCCGCCAGGGCAGGGCGTTCACTTCGGTTACGTTCGTGTGGATGCAAGGGGAACGGGACGCACGGGAGAAGCACGGAACGGTCTACCTCGCCAGCCTGATGGGGCTCATACAACAACTTGAAGCCGACTTGGAACGGACTGACATCAACGTCGTCATTGGACGGTTGAGCGATTTCGATCTCGCGAACAAACGCTACCCGCACTGGACCAGGGTCCGACAGGCCCAGCAAGCTTTCGTAAAGGGCCATCCACGGGCCGCTCTGGTCAATACGGACGACCTCAATGATGGTACCAACCGCAAAGGGAAAACAATCAAGAATGACCTGCACCTATCAGCGCAAGGCTATCGACTCCTGGGTGCGCGGTTTGCCGACCGTGCGATTCGTCTGATTCGCAAAGCTGCGCCGTAGTGTGAGTCTGGCCACGCCATCTCCGGTGCCGGCTTTCGCGTCCGAACTCGAATCGACACCCGTTCCAGGCGCGTCTATGATAGGAGGTCTGCGGCAGACTTCGCCGGTTTTTCTGCCGGACGATTTCGGTGCCGCGCCGCTCGTTTTAGGGAAGGCCCACTTTGTTGAGACGGTCGCAAGGTCAACTCACCGCCTGGGCCCTGTTGCTGGCCTGCTCGACCCTCAGCAACGCGGAGTCTCCAGCGTCTCGCCAGCATTGGGCCTTCAAACCGATCAGCCCGAAGAAGCTGCCTCACATTGAGAACGCGGTATGGGCGAAGTCGCCTGTCGACCACTACATCCTGTCCCGACTCGAGGAAGCCGGGCTGACTCCAAATCCCATGGCCTCGCGACAGACGCTGATTCGCAGGCTTTCCTACGACTTGAGAGGCCTCCCACCCAGTTCAGCCGAGGTCCGCGCCTTCCTCTCCGACCAGCAACCCCAGGCCTATGCGCGTTTGGTAGATCGGTTTCTCGCCTCTCCACGTTACGGGGAACGCTGGGGCCGACATTGGCTCGATGTGGTCCGCTATGCAGACAGCAACGACTTGCGGGCGATTGGTGCCCGCCATGACATCACCGAAACGTATCGGTATCGCGACTGGGTTGTACGGAGCTTGAATGGAGACCTGCCCTACAATCGATTCATGATGAATCAGGTTGCAGGCGATCTGTTACCCTCGCCCTTGGGTGCGCCCATCTATCGAGACGGAATTATCGCCACGGGGATGCTCGCGTTCGGTGTTTGGGGCGCTGGCGATTCCGATGGCGAGAAGATGCACTCCGATATGGTAGACGACATGATCAACGTCACCACCCGCGCCTTTCTGGGTCTCACCGTGGCCTGTGCACGCTGCCACGACCACAAGTTCGACCCGATCAGCCAGGCTGACTATTACGCGATGGCAGGAGTGTTCTTCAGCTCGGAGATCGCGCCACCGGGGACTTCCGCTCCGTGGGTACAGATTCCTCTCGTGGATACCGAAGCCATTGAACGATACAACCACCTCGAAAATCTACGCAAACAAGCTATCGCGGGTCATAAGGTGGCACGGGACAATTACCGCGATCGGATCTATCAATCTCTGTTGGAAACATATGTCCCTGAAACATCTCGCTATTTGGAAGCGGTTTACCGCTACCTGACTCGCCCTGCCGAGCACGCGAAACTAACCGTCGAAGAATTTGCGGTGCGCCAGGACCGGGAGCCAGCCCCGCACCCTGGACGGATCCTGCTCATGGTTGGAGATGCACACAACCTGCGTTCCGGCGACGCCCAGCTCGCCCGGCACCTCCGTTCTCGCGGGCACCACGTAACTTGTTTCGTACCCGCCCGCACGACCGCGGCGGAGCAATACCGGTTGGCCATGGAACATGACCTAGTGGTCATTTCCGAGTCGATCGCAGCCGCCAACGTGCGTTTCGACGGTAAACAATCCCTGAAACATGTCCCGCGTCCCATACTGTCTTTTGAACCCTACATGTTTCCCAACGCAGGTTGGACCGGGAAAACCATCCACGTTGATTACGGGCTGAGCGGTGTGCCTGCGGTAGCGGATTTGGGGTTAGGTCGCCTGCAGCACAGCATCTCGGTGCGCGCCATGGATCACCCCCTGGCACTCGGGCTGAAGAACCGCATCCGCGTTTACGAAGAGGCTTACACACTGGGGTTTGGGAAAACGGGCGACGATGCAACCGTCATTGCCAGTATCGACACCGCAGGTCGCTACCCAACATTTTTCGTCTACGAACCAAACAGTAAACTATTTGATGGAACCACAGCGCCTGCCAACCGTACCGGTTTATTTCTAGGCCAGCAGGGCCTCGGCAATCCCCTGGCACCCGCGTCTCTTGACTGGGACAACCTGACGCGTGCAGGTATCGCTCTGATTGACGCAGCTGTGGATTACGCGATTCGGCCAGACGCGATTTCGCAACCAGATCAGGAAGACCTCGTCAACAAATCAAGAACACAGAGACCACTCAGAGGCGACGCGTTGGCACAATGGCTGGCTGCGGTTCGTACGCCACCTGTCCCGAAGCCACTTCCCGGCATGAGCGTACTGGAAACCGCAACGTGGTCCCAGGAAGGAATCGCCCGTTGGCACACCGGTCCCACCACGCCCTATGTAGTTGTCAACGCGAGAAAGAGTTCCTACGACGTTCCTTCCCTTGTCGCGAACACATTTTACGGGCGTGTGCTTTACGCTGAGGGAACGACGCAAGCCGGTTCCCAGCGTTACCAGAAACAAAGGGTTCACTTGACCA
Organism: Planctomycetaceae bacterium; assembly: GCA_002724245.1. Taxonomy (GTDB): domain Bacteria; phylum Planctomycetota; class Planctomycetia; order Pirellulales; family Pirellulaceae; genus UBA9264. The sequence continues at coordinate 956 of PBOG01000024.1, read as the reverse complement.
CGGATGATGGGGCGCCGACCAATGGGATCGTGTCATTATTGTTTCGCGCTCCCGCGGACGGCGTGTACGATTTCACGATCGAGCTGACCAATCGAGTGGCTGCGAAAACGGGCCGCGACCCCTTTTTCCATATCGTCGTCAAGGACGAATTGCGCGACCAGGGACGACTCCCCGGACACCAGGCGCGCAAGGAGCTGCGTTATCGTAATTTGACTCTCTCTGCCGGTGATACAGTAGAGATATGCGCTTCCGGAGGTGGCGAGACATTTCCCCTGGCTGTAATGCAAACCGATGTGCTCGTTACCTGTGGTGAAAAGCGTTGGAACGCGGCAGATGAATTCCACAGTCCAAGCCCCGGATCGCCGATTCTCAGTCCGGCAAATCCACTCCCAGGCAACGTGTGGGAGTACGGCTTCCGGATCATGCAGGGAGAAATCAGCGCCCTCTGGTCAGCGATGAATCCTGGGCTTTTTCAGCATCTCAACATGGCCGGTGAAACGGGTACTGCCAGTAATGGTGCCCCAGACAGCGGGCCGGACCTCAACTACTGGTCGACGCCCGCCACGGGACGTCTGGCGGGGCGCAGTATCGCACTGCACCCAGCACGTCAGGCTGATGTCGGAGTTGAGTGGCGGGCGGAACGGGACGCAAACATTACCATCAAGGCGGTTGTCACGGATTTACAGGCAATCGGCGACGGGGTTCATTGGGAGCTTGAATTCCAGCCCGGGGCCACAGCTTTCCGTGTGGCGTCCGCGGCACTCCAAGTGGGCACGCGCCACGCTATCTCTGCCAACGGAAACGCCGCATCTCCCCTCACCTTGCCTGTCGCCAAAGGAGATGTCGTGCGTCTCTTGTTGTCGGCCCAGGGAAACGCCGTCGCAGACATCACTGGAATAGAGGTTCGAATTCAGGAAGTCGGTCAGGCGGGCAAGCAATGGGACCTTACCACAGCG
>PBOG01000023.1 GCA_002724245.1 Planctomycetaceae bacterium | reverse complement strand
AGTCACCGCACACTATGGAATCCCCTTGATCTTTGATGAAGTCGTCACCGGTTTCCGTCTTGCCTACGGAGGTGCCCAGGAGTACTACCAGGTCGTTCCTGACCTGTGCGTTCTCGGCAAAGTACTCGCCGGCGGTTTTCCCTTGGCAGCGGTCGCGGGTCGCTCCGAGATCATGGCGTGCTTCGACCCCAGCCGTGCCTCCCCTGGAACATTCGTACCGCAAATCGGCACCTTCAATGGCAATCCGGTCGCAGCCGTCGCAGGCCTGGCTACGCTGGAACTCCTCCGGGAACCTGGAAGTTACGACCGCCTTTTTTGCACAGGACGTCAACTAATGTCTGGCCTGCAAGAACTTCTCGACCAGGCAGGATTGGCAGCCCAGGTGGTCGGTGAACCGCCCGTTTTTGATGTCGTGTTCAGCGACCACAACATCGTCAATTACCGAGATACCTTGCGGGGGAGCAAAACGATGCTTCGCCGGTTCGGCGAGCTGCTACTGACTCAGGGAATTCTCCGCGGCGACTCCAAATTTTACGTGTCCCTGGCACACACCCAGGACGACGTGACAGCCACTCTGGCGGCACTCGCCAAAGTGGTCCACGAGCTCGCCAACAGTCCGATGGGACATTGATCTCCTGAGTGAGACCAAACTCAATGTTTCTTGGCCTTGACCAGACAGACTGGTACAATTGCTTTGCATGTTCGCGTTGCCATAGGAAGATTCGTGTGCAGATGATTTTTCTGCCGATAACGCTTCCAGCACACTGTCGTGTGTGATCCGGTGTTGCATGGTCGGCCAAATTGACTGGCAGCCTGACAGTGCTGCTGCGATCGGAGGAGACAGATGACAGGGACCGGTTGTCAGAGCTATCAGCAGTCAATGCATCGCAGACCATTCCTGGCAGGCGCTGCCGCAGGGCCGTTACTCGCGGTCGGCAGCCAGGAGAGCCTGGCCGACCTGAGTCAGGGAAACGCGTTGGCGGATACGGCGGTCATCCAATACTGGCTCAACGGTGCTGCCAGTCATTTCGAGACGTTCGACCCGAAACCGGATGCCCCGGATGACATTCGCGGACCTTTCCAACCCATCGCCACTAATTTACCCGGCGTCCACATCTGTGAATCGCTACCTCGCCACGCACAGATGCTGGACAAGATGACGGTCATCCGCAGTGTGCATCACGACAACAATGATCATCAACATGGTATGCATTGGTGCCAAACTGGCCACGACGCAAAAGCCAATGGCGTCAATCCGTTCAAAAAATCAAGCCACCCTTCAAGTGGCTCGCTGGTCGCCATGCTGCGTGGGCCAAACCACCCCGGTATGCCACCGTATGTGATGATGGGCTATCCGTTAGACAATCAAGGGATCCACCGGCTCTACCCCCACCGATCGGCATACCTGGGAGTTCGCTACAACCCCCTGGAAATTCTCAACAAGCGAACCGGGGACGGCAAAGACCCCGGACAAGACAGCGACTTCCACGTACGGAGTCTCGCGCCAATCGGCAACCTTACGCGAAGTGATCTCATGAGCCGTGGCAAGTTACTCAATCAGTTCAGCGAGCTACGCGCTGCGTTTGGCCAAACCCAGGTACGTGCCTGGAACAACTTTTACCGCGCTGCATCTGACCTGGTAACAGGAGATCGAACTGGCGCAGCATTTGACCTGGACAAAGAAGACCCTCGAACTCGAGAGCGATACGGGTATAACCGCTCTGGGCAAACAGCGTTACTAGCTCGCCGTCTGGTGGAGTCCGGCGTCACGTTTGTCACCGTGATTGACCCGGGTGTCGGGCTGAGCAGTTCGGGCTGGGACCTTCACAAAAAACTGGAATGGGGCACTAAAGCGGCAAGCCCGCGTATGGATCAAGCAGTCACCACATTAATCCAGGATCTGCATGAACGTGGCTTAAATAAGAAAGTACTCGTCGTGGTCTGGGGAGAATTTGGCCGCACGCCCAAGATCAACAAAGATGCCGGGCGAGATCACTGGTCAGGAGTACAAAGCGTAATGCTCGCCTGCGGTAACTACCGCCATGGACAAGTGATTGGCTCCTCGACGGCCAAAGGCGAAGTACCCAAGGAACGTCCGATCTGGCCTTACGACATTGTCGCCACGATGTACCATCATCTTGGAATCGATCCGCACGTCGCCCCGGTAACGCCAGTAGGTCGATCAAAACCCTTGCTGGAAAAGGGTTCCGTGATTCCTGAACTATTGTGATCTATCATTCGCTTTGGCTTACCGAGTTTCGCGTTCCTGAGGCAAGCCACACCGCAGTACCCAATTAATGGCTGCGGCTTCTGCAAGGCCCCCTGATGGGATCTGCCTGGCACCAGTAAAACCGCCTCTCCCAGATTGACTTGCCCGCACCCTGGTAAACGCGACCCTCTCGATCTCTGATGCCGCAGATTAAATCGTGAATCTCTACAATTCCCTTAGAGCAAGAGAGCGGTCAGGCACACCGATCCGTATCGGCTTAATCGGTTGTGGCAAATTTGCCTCCATGTATCTCGCTCAATTACGCTCGAGCCTGGGTGTGCAACTCGCCGGCATCGTCGATCTGGCACCACAGCGGGCCTATGACTGGTTGTTACGCACTGGCTGGAATCAAGAACAGCTCGCGACAACGACATCCANCTCTGAAATCAACGCGGCAGCAGCCAGGCAATGTGTGGGGATCACAGATGATCCAACNACCCTTCTGCAGGCAGATTTGCACGTCATTATNGAATGCACAGGCGATCCCGAAGCCGGCACCCGTCACGCACTGGACGCCTTCAGCACGGGCAANCATGTCGTCATGGTCACCGTCGAAGCAGATGCCCTGCTGGGACCGCTACTGGCTNNTGNANCGGCANAAGCCGGTGTTGTGTACAGCATGGCTTACGGCGACCAGCCCGCGTTGATCTGCGAACTGGTCGATTGGGCACGGACCAGTCGATTTCGAATTGTCGCCGCAGGCAAGGTAACCCGGTATCTGCCACGTTACCATTTCTCGACTCCAGACACGGTGTTCACGGATTATGGATTTAGCGACGAGCAGGTTCTCCAGGGAGGCCTGAACGCATAAATGTTCTGCTCATTCCTGGATGGAACTAAATCTGCAATTGAAATGGCGGCGGTTGCCAACGCGACAGGCCTGTCCCCTCAATCTGCCGGTCTGCAATTCCCAGCGAGTAGCCGAAATCAACTCGCGAAAATACTGAAGCCTCGTACCGCGGGTGGCATCCTGACAGAAAAAGGAACCGTTGAAGTCGTCTCGTCACTGTATCGTGACGGCAGCCCCGTGGCAGATGACCTGCGCTGGGGAGTGTATGTGACCTATCAGGGGTCAACAGACTATGTCACGCAATGCTTCCACGAATACGAAATCCAGACAGACTCCTCGGGGCACTACGCAGCGCTCTACCGCGACCAGCACTTGATCGGACTGGAATTGGGAGTCAGTGTCGCATCTGTCGCGCTACGAAACGAACCGACGGGCAGCCCAACAGCATTCCTGGGAGATGTAGCAGCCATTGCGAAACGCAATATCAAGGTCAACGAACGCCTGGATGGCGAAGGGGGCTACACCGTTTGGCCGCCTGATTCCAAGTCAGGAGAGCCTGGCACAGCAGGCCTTGCCGATCGGTCTTGCAAATGGCGCAATCGCCAACAGAGCTATCGAACAAGGAGAACTGGTACGTTACGGAGATGTCCAGCTACCTGCCGGTCGCGTCACCGTCAAACTGCGTGAGCAGCTGGAAAGCGAATTCCAGCGCCCAGCGGACAGTAATCCGAACCCTTCCGAGCGTCGCTAATCGCGTCCGTACCCACCACTGCGCCGTCGATCTTCTCGCGGTCGAGCTTCATTGACAATCAATCGACGCCCGTCGTGCTCTGTCTCATTCAAGCCATCGATGGCCGCCTGGGCGGCAGCGTCGCTTTCCATTTCAACAAAGCCAAATCCCTTGCTTCTCCCCGTGTCCCGGTCACTTATCACTTGGGCACTCTCCACACTGCCAAATTCTGAGAAGAGTTGCTCAAGCTGGGAACTGGAAACTCCGTAGCTCAGGTTTCCGCAATACAATTTTTTAGCCACGTGACCTTCCCCCCTGATCAAAATAAACGGCCAACGTCATCCCCGTGCCGGTGTAGCACACATCAAGTGCATTCTGAGTCCTTTTCCACAGACAGTCAGTTGAGGGTATCAAATCGCGCCATACAAGTAGACTGCCCCTCTTTTTCGGCCCGTTTGCCGGTGAACCGATTGTCCAGTGCCCACCGCAGTAAACGGACCCAACTGAAATCAGACAAGTCACGTGCGATCCAGTCTGAAAAACACAGAGAAAACAGCCGAATGTGCCCGGCCTGCCAAGAGAAACCAGGGCAGGCCAAGTCTGGTGCACTTCAGCGCAATTCCGCTCGAACGGACTGGACCAGCCAGCGAAACAGTAAAACTTGAAGAAATCACTGCCTACAATCGCCATAGTCGGACCCACGTTACAGCAGTTGCTGGAACCTGCCGATGAAAGCCTCATCACTCCTGTGACACCGATGCATTGCTGAAGAATGACCGTGCGTTCTCTTGCACGCACAGCTTCCAGAAATGCCGGACAGGAATACGGCGGTGGCATTCTCTGTAGCGGAGCTGGCACAATGGTACGAGCATTTTTTGTGGCTCTAGGAATTTCCTTGAGCCTGTTAGGCGCCGAATCGCTGTTCGTCGAAAAAGCCGTTCTGAAAGAAACCACCAACGTGGTGAAGCCCAGCCTGTTAGGGCCCAAGGTCAATATTCAACAAAAAGAGTGGAATCCACCGGTGTGGTTCCGTTGGGGCATGGTCTCTGGCGGCACACTCGTGGTGCTGTACTCTTTTACCTTGCCCGGACGATTAAGCCTCTGAAGCAGCAACCTGCGGGATTCAACTAGCCCCTCCCACGATCGCAGGAGGGACTCCGCAGAATTCCTGGCCACCACCTGCAGCAAAGAGACAAACACGACAGCGTATCACGGATACCGCCAAGAGGGCGTGGACGACTTCGTCATTGCCAATCGCCGACTATTCTTCTCCTTGGCGAAGTTTGTCAAAATATTCGTTCGAATGATCGCGTTCGACACGTGGCAAACGGACATTCTCCAGCGGGTCCGTGTCGGCGTTTTCGGCGGACTGGATCACTTCGCGCGCTGCTGTTTTACTCAACCCCGATTTATTCGGTCCGTCCGCGTCACCGGTAATCACTGAGGGCCCCGCCTTCGCGTTTCCCCGATTTCGCGCCTGGATTGTATCGGTATCGGTCTTTTCTTCTGCACGGTAACCCTGACCAGCACCCTCCCCTTTGCGACCATCTCCAGGCCGGTCTCCCTGGCCGCCATTTGCGTTCTGCGATTGTGCCGCAAGACTACTGGCACTGTTGGACTGGCACGCCTGGCAACCTTGTCCATTGCACTGTTGACAATTCATCATGTCGCGCATTTCCGACAACTCGGATTCCAACGCCTGCATTGCTTCCAGTTGTTCGCCGGCGTCCTCTAACTGCTGGAGATCCTGCGCCATTTGCGCGAGCTCCTGAGCCGCAGCTTGCTGATCTCCTTTTTGCATCTGCTGCTGTGCTTGCGACAACTTGTTTGCCAACTGCTGCAGCGACTTGGCCTGCTGGTCCTGTGCCTGTAACTTTTCCAGCTGCCGCTGCAAGTCACCAGCCTTTGCAAGGTCATTGTTGCCGCGTGCCTGGTCGATCTGTTTCTGTAGATCCTGTTTCTTTCGCTGGTGCGATTCTGCCAGTTGCTGCAGCTTGTCCTGCAGCTGTTGCAGTTGCTCAGCCAGCTTTTCCTGATCCTCCTGGGATAACGTTCCTGACTCCATTTTCTTTCTAAGTTCCTGCAACTCATTACCCGCTTTCCGGAAATCACCCTCCCGAATCGCTTTCGCGAGTTTTTCTGCCGGTCCAGCCTTAAGGTCCTTGAGCTGATCAAGCTGTTTCTTCAGGGCAGAACGGTCACCCATTTCCGAGCGTCTCTTTTCAAGATCCCGGGCCAGATTATTCAACTTGATTGCCGCCTTTTTGCGGTCGATTCCTCCATCCTTCTTGATGTCTTCCGCAACACGCTCCGCCTGCAACAACAGGTCCGCAACCTCCTTGAGATTCCGTTCCGCCAATTGCTTTCGTTGTCGCTTGAATTTTTCACTGGCCCGATCTGCGACTTTGTGAATCTGCCGGCGCACTTCAACCGCCGTTGGTGCACTTGTCTGTGCCACATTTTCGGCATCTGGGATGGTCAGCAACGCCACAACACCCAGGATGAGCAACAACGGCGACAATTCCGGCCAGCGGATTCTCCAGGGAAATTTCTCGTTGATTTCAACGCGTGAAACACGCCGCGTAGCATCGCGCACCAAGGCAGCCCCGGCACCTGCGTCACGCTCGGCGCGCGTCAGCGCCAAGGAGCTTGAGACACGTTCCTTTAATCCAAACCGGTGATCGATTTCAAGAGCGACCTCAATGGTGGTCTTGCCGCGCCAGTACGTCACACCCACACCAATCACCAGCGATACAACAGCGGCTCCCACAATCCAACCCCAGGTCCACAGCGGGCCGCCGAAATCAACGCTCCAGATCTTGGGAACGGCCAGCGCCATCACCGTCAGAAGCAGCGTGACAAGTAATGTCCGACTCAGGAACTGGACAAACTGAAAAGCCAACAGTCGCCTGCGCGCGCGACTGACTTGACGGGTAATCTCGTCCATAGTGGTCCTCCGCTACACCGCACAATTCGCAGATCAAACGCGCCCGTGAACGGGCAAAAGACTAAAGAACAAATCTGCTCGGCAGAGCGGCCAGATAGCGGCGTGCCATCAAGCCCGTTCGACAAATACTCCGCAGTAACCGCCCCAAGGCCTGTCACGCGCCGTGCGGCACAAGCATGATCGACCTCGGCCACCCTTGATTATAAGGGTTTTCTGCTCAAAATTCCGCCCCGCTTGAGGTTAGCTCGCAAAGAACTCCACCGCGTTGCGAAATACCTGCAGGCCATCGCCCGGATCGCGCCCCTCTCCACGTGTCCAGCGTGGATGATGAGTCCGATCGATGTAGCGTTCCGGGTGTGGCATTAAACCCAGAATACGACCAGAGTCATCACAGATGCCAGCCACATTCGCTACTGACCCGTTGGGATTGTCTGGGAAACCAAGTGGCTCACTCCAACTTCCTTGCTGCGACGCATACCGCAGCACAAGTTGCCCCTCAGCCTCAAGCGTCTGCAATTGGTGTTCCTCGCGAACGACGAATTTCCCTTCGGCATGGGCGATCGGCAAATACATGGACTGGATACCGCGCAAGAACACGCTTTTGGACGATGCCACGCCCAAATCAACCCAGCGATCCTCGAATTGCCTCGAGTCGTTCCATGTCAATGTAGCGACAGGCGTCTCCTCTGCCTGTAGCAACATCCCTGATTTGATAAGCACCTGAAAACCATTGCAAATTCCCAGCACCAGTTTCCCCGCCTCCTTGAATTCTGCAATGGCTTCCGCCAAATGGTGGCGCAGCTGATTGGCCAGAATGCGACCGGCCGCCACATCATCCCCATAGCTGAATCCGCCGGGAATACAAAGAACCTGGTACTGGCGGGTCAAAGCTGGATTTTCGCGCAGACGATTGATGTGGATCACATCGCTTTCGGCACCACTTTGATGAAAAGCAAACGCCGTTTCACCATCACAGTTTGTTCCAGGTGCCCGCAATATAAGAACGCGTGGAGTCGCCATCCGTAATGCTCAACTGGGAAACACCCGCTCCCCGACGGAGCGAGAGGGGATGATAGTAATCGGTTCAGACCGCCGACAGACAGTCACTTGATACGTTCTCTCAACGCTGGTCCGCTGCGCAAACATCGCCTTCCATTGCTCAGTGCAAAGAGAAAATGGAAATCGTATGGTCCATTCACCAGGACCGCACATTCGCTGAACTCTTACCAACGCAACGGCTCCTGCCACGCGGCCTTCAGTTCTGAAGCCAGGACATCAATGATCGGCGTCCCCGATTCGCTGCTGTCAATGATTAACCGCGGATCCTCGGTCACGGTGCCAACTCGCGCGAACGGAACACCTGACATCGCAGCTTCAAATGTCGCGTATTGGTCGGTGGCCACTTCACACAAGAAACGTGTGTTCGATTCCGAAAACAGAATAATTCCGTCCCTCTCTGGTCCGGTTGGAAGATCCTGATCCGTAGGCACCGCTGCCAATTGAAGCGCCGCACCCCAACCACCCGCGAACGCCATTTCTGCCACGGCAACCGCCAACCCTCCCTCGCTCAAATCGTGGCAGGCTCGCACAGCCCCGGACACAATCGCCCGGTGGACCGCGGCAAAGAGCGGGCCAGCTTGTTCCGGCACCACCACGGGCACCTGTCCTCCAGGCCGCTCTTGAACCACCCGCAGATGAGATCCACCCAATTCGTTTCGAGTCAGACCGACCAGAACGAGCTGGTTCCCGGGATTCTTCAGGTCCATCGTGACGCAATCACGCACATCTTCTACTTGCCCCAAAGCGCTGATCAACAACGTCGAAGGGATTGCGATTGTCTGACGGTCTCCCGCATCGTCCTGGTAGCTAAACTCGTTGTTGAGACTGTCTTTGCCGCTAATAAACGGTGTTTTGAGCGCAATAGCCAGATCACGGCAGGCCAAAGCCGCACGAACCAGGGTGCCAAGTGTCTCGGGACGGTCGGTGTATCCCCAGCAGAAGTTATCCAGAATCGCAATCCGTGAGGGGTCAGCACCGACTGCAACACAATTGCGAATCGCTTCATCAATGGCGCTCGCCGCCATATGATATGGATCGAGATCGCCATAGTAGGGATTAATTCCGCAACTAATGGCCAGCCCTCGATAGGACGTGAGGACGGGGCGCAGCACCGCGGCATCACCAGGACCATCATTGGCCACACCGACCAGTGGTTTCACAACGCTACCGCCTTGCACTTCATGATCGTACTGGCGAATCACCCATTCCTTGCTCGCGACGTTCAGTGACCCCAGGATCTGCTTCAATGTACGACTGGGGTCAGAAAAATCATCCTGCCCTGGCTCCAGCGAGATAACAGCGGGTGTGAACACCGCTTCCCGTACAACCGGCGGACGCCCTTCGTGGAGAAACTCCATGCTCACATCTGCAACCAGTTGATCCTGGTACTTCAACCGCAATTGCCCAGTCGCTTCAAAACGCCCAATGATAGTGGCTTCCACATCTTCGGAATCACAGAGTGCCGCAAAGTCCTCCCAGTGTTCCGCAGGCACAGCCAAAACCATCCGTTCCTGGGCCTCGGAAATCCAAATCTCGGTGTAGGACAGCCCGTCGTACTTCAAAGGCGCCTGATCGAGCCATACTTCCGCACCGATGTGCTCGCCCATTTCTCCTACGGCACTGGAAAACCCACCGGCTCCACAATCCGTTACCGCGTTGTAGAGCCCTCGATCTCGCGCTACCAGCAGCACGTCAAGCAGCATCTTTTCCGTGATCGCGTTACCGATTTGCACGGCGCCGCCAGAAACTGATTCGCTCTCACTTGTCAATTCAGCAGAACTGAATGTCGCCCCATGAATTCCATCACGCCCCGTCCGCCCGCCCATCGCGACAATCCAATCTCCTTCCCGAGGTTCCTTAAAAGAACGGTCGCGGGGCAAAATACCAACATTGCCACAATAGACCAGGGGATTTCCCAGAAACCGAGGATCAAAGCAAACCGCCCCGTTCACCGTCGGAATACCCATCCGGTTACCGTAGTCGCGCACACCGGAAACCACACCTTTCATCACCCGGCGCGGATGCAATACGCCTGGGGGCAGGGTGTCCGCGGGGGTATCTGGAGGCGCGAAACAAAACACATCGGTGTTGCACACTGGCCGCGCTCCCAAACCCGTTCCCAACGGGTCCCGAATGACGCCGCCAATTCCAGTATTGGCACCTCCGTAAGGCTCTAACGCAGAAGGATGATTATGTGTCTCGACTTTGAACACCACATTGTGTTGCTCGTCAAACCGAATGATCCCGGCATTGTCTTCGAAAACGCTTACACACCAATCATCCGAGCCAAGTGACGCACGGATCTGCTGGGTGGCTGAAAAGATGGTCTCCTTGAGCATATTGTCGAACACCTGTTCGCCATTTTCATCCCGATAGGCAATCCGACCCGCTAGAGTCTTGTGACTGCAATGCTCACTCCATGTCTGGGCAACCGTCTCCAGCTCCGCATCACTAGGATCGCGTCCCAATTCACGAAAATGGGTCTGGATCGTCTGCATTTCCACTAGTGTCAGATACAACTGGCCGTCACGGCTCAGCGCCATTAACTGGTCATCGGCAAGCTTGCGAATCGGAACATCAACACGTTGAAACTGGTAAGGCGTGCCAACCTCCAGCCGCCGCATTTGCAATGGCCCCCGTACCACCTGCTCGACTGCGTCGTTCGCCAGAATCCGTCGACACAACGCATCAATCTGCGACTCGTCGATCTCCTGCACCCAGTACTTGCGCAACGTTCGTACCGCATCAACGGGCACACCCAAGTCAGCCATCGCCACTTGCGCGCTTTGAGCTACCGGATCCATTACCCCAGCCTTGGGAATCACGTGGATCAGGTAAGGTTCACCTTCCGGAGGTTGGCTGAGGACCGGTTCACCAACCTCTCCCACAACCGTCCGTTCCACAACGTTATCCGCCAGCAGCTCCGTCGCCAGGCGTTCCACCTGTGCCGGTGTTAGCGCACCTTCAACCAGGTAGCCATGCGCAACTCGAACCACCAGGCTGTCACCCAACCCCAAGTCTGCCGCGTCCGATGCCACCGCATGAGCTCCCGGATCATCCCGGGATCCCACCGGATACATATCAATTTCCCACAGCGTCACGCCGTTCCTTCCCTTGCTGTAAGAGGCGTATCAACTCAGCATCATTGCTGTCGGCCAACGCCTGTCGAAAGCCCGTTAGTACTCCGCTTAATTTATCTATTTCGGCGATAATGCGGGAGCGATTGTCCATCAATATCTGTCGCCAAAGCTCCGCATCACCAGCAGCAATGCGAGTCGTATCCAACCAACCTGTACCAACGACCGAAAGTGCCCTCTCATTTGCTGTTGCCGCCAATGCGGAAGCCAACACATGCGGCAAGTGGCTCGCGTTAGCAACTGCCTCGTCGTGTACAGCGGGATCCATTTGCAGCGTCCGCGCACCGAGCGATTCCCAGAAGCGTTCGACGATCTCCGTACGTTGAACAGCTGTTTCACCGGTCGGAGTCACGACCACCAAACGCCCCTGGAACAGGTCGGGGTCGGCGGCTTCCGGGCCGGTCTTCTCACTCCCCGCCATTGGATGGCTACCTACAAACAAATCACCTAAACCGTTATCGCCAATCGACTCGACGATTGACTGCTTGGTACTGGCGGCATCTGTGACCACCGCATCCGGAAGACAATGATCGGCCACCGCTCGAATCCTGTCCACTACCGTTTCAACCGGCGTTGCGACAACAACAAACTCCGCCTCCTTCACTCCCAGCTCCAGGCTCGTTGTCGTTGCTGTGACAACTCCCAGCTGCTTGGCACGGCGCAAACTCGACTCGCGGCGTCCGACCCCGATTACCTGCCGCACCAATCCGCGACGTTGCAATGCCAGTCCGACAGACCCGCCAATGAGTCCTGCCCCGACCACCGTAACCGTGTCCCACTGGGTCATGCTAAGTGTATCCATACATAGTGCCGGCCAATTCTAGCAAATCGAACTGGACTTGCCCCAGCCGGGGCAGCCATTATTAATAAAGCAAATCTCGGTCTCACATCGGCCCGTGAAAGGCAAATTGCGATGAATCGCCCCCAGCAGCCACCGCCACCGCCACCTGCATCCAACCGTCTGCCTGAGGGCCAGCGGCTCCGGGTCTCGCTCAGTGGACTGGCGATGGGATCGCGGATCAGCGCCAGACGGCTCGCCCAATTTTGCCACAATTTGGGTAATTCACTGCACGCGGGAATCGATATCCGCCGCATCCTGGAGACAGAATCCGCGTCCGGCGCGTCGCGGCACCGGAGGCTGTTGAAAAAAATGCGGGATCAGATCGGTGACGGTGTCAGTCTAACCGAATCGTTCGCGCAAGCCGGTGGCTACTTTCCACCGCTGGCCTGCGCCATGGTTGAGGTCGGTGAAAATACCGGCCGCTTGGAACGCATTTTCCGACGGCTGGCCGCCTACTATGACAACGTCGTCAAGACGCAACGGGACTTCATCGCCGGGATCGCCTGGCCTGTATTTGAATTATTATTGGCAATTTTCGTGATCGGAGGGTTCATCCTGATACTGGGCATGGTCTGGAGTGGCGAAGGTGACCCACCCATCACGTTCCTGGGTCTTTATGGGACGAAGGGCTTTATCAAATACTCCCTGGTGGTCGGATCCCTGCTGACAATCCTGATTGGACTGGCAGTCGCCATTTACTACCGAGTGCTCAAACTGGAGCCAATCTTGCGCGTACTCATTCTGATCCCCGGGCTGGGCAAGGGCCTCCGCACCATTGCCCTGTCACGCCTGTGCTGGTCATTGGCGATGGCCAGCGACTCGGAAATGAATCCCCGCCGTATTCTGTCGCTCGCCGTGAACACCACACAAAACGGTTACTACACGCAACACCTGCCCGACATGCAACAGGCCGTCCAAGACGGTAAATCGCTGCTTGCTGCGTTCCAGGATACCGGCTGCTACCCCCACGATTTTCTGGACGTCCTGTCCATTGGTGAACGTGCGGGCACAGTCAGCGAATCGATGGAAACACTCGCCGTTCAATACGACGAGAAAATGCAGCACTACTTCAAAGCGCTTTCTGCTGCAGGAGGCTTCCTGGTCTTCTTGATTGTGGCAGGCCTTCTGGTTGTCACCATCCTGACAATGGCGATGCAGTACATCAACATGTTGAATGACGCCGTCAACATTTAGCACCACGAATTCTGCTACTCGGCAAGGCACACAGAACGAACCGTGCATCCGCGTTTCGCAACGTGCTGGCGCACCAGCTTTATAGACGGCGCGCAGAGCGAGCGCCGCGTGGCCAAACTGAGAGTGGCAATGGTCACTGCGTTTTCTTCCACTGCAGATAGCGGCTCAGCTGACGAACCAGTTCTATCGAGGCAAAGTAACGCGACTCGGAATGTGAAAGACCTACCTGGTCGCGGACATCACGTTGATGAAACACGACCGACTGGTCCGCCAGACGCCCCTGTTCCAACCCGGCAAAACCCAAGGCGGCAGGCCGACTGTTTTTTTCCAGATAACGATAGTGCATCAGCAGTGGGTCAAGCGAGTTGTACAACACCAGAAGTTTGTTCATCTGAGAACATGCTCGACTCTGCTTCCCGCCGGAATAGAGCCAGTCCTGGTGCACGGCACCGGCGAAAAGCACTGTCCTCACGGGATGTATCGAACCAGGATTCTCGTGTCCCAACTTTTTGCCCAGCAACTCGCCACCCCCTGTTAGATGGAGACCCCCTGTCACAATCCGGGCCCCGAAGCTGTAGGCAAGTATACTGACAGGCACTCGCCTGGGCATGCGACTCAATACCCCAGCCAGGAACAATGCATCGACATCCGTGCGCACTGCTTTGACACGAAAATCTCTCAGCTGACCACAAATTCGATCGCTGGGCCACGACCAGATCACAAATCGGATTGGCGTTTCCCAGGAAATGGCATCGCGCACCTGTTGGTAAATCAAGCTGCCACCCTCGATGGCATATTCAACCGGCACCCGATTCCCATGGAAGTAAAACAACGTCGTCTTTGCTGGATCGGAATCACCAACCAGTGTTTCGATCGATGATTCGCCCCAAATGCCGTTACTGTGGCGTAACACCTGTAAACGCGGGAGCGACAAGGGATCGAGATCCGACAGTTCCAAATGGCGTGTACTGGCATACCACAACTCATCCTGGCCACGTGCCCCAGTATTAATCGCAATTGGCTCATCAACGACCTTGATTACCGCGGAAGCAAGGTCACCCGCCCTGGCAGCTCCGGCGAGTATTATCCCTGCCAGAATCCATGAACCGGCAAATCCGGCAACTTTTCTGGATCGATTCTGAAGGCCATTACGAGTCACGTGTACGCACTCCGTGTTTCAACGATTTTCACTTGTCAGTCAAACTTGATCAGTCAGTCAAACTTGATCAGTGAGAAGGGTTCAGGAAACCTTAGCACCTGTATTCGCGCTGTCAGTTTTTTTTTGATCGCGTCCGCAAATATAGCTCAAGAACAACTCGCATAGAAAAACACGGCTTGCATTTGCACATCGTCAAGCGTGTTGTAGAGTTGTCTGGTCAATCACGGATACCGTCTCCACGGACAACCTCACCTGACTGACCGCATACCAGAACCAACTGATAAGGCGAGGCGTAACAGCCCGTATTCCAATAAGCGTTCCGTAAGCGAAAAGGAAGACGACGATGAAGAGAATAGCAGTTATAGCGTCCCTGACGCTTATGCCCGTGATGCTAACTGGCTGTCAGTGTGGTACGCCTTTACGGGATTGGTGGAATCAAACGTTCTATCGAGGCGATGCCTGCAACCCAATTTTCCAGTCCGCACCGGTTTATAGCGAACCCGCGACGACCCAGCCAGGTTCGCAAATCCTGCCGCCACCCGAATCGGTACCGGCCAACTAATTCCGGTCCACACGTCTTCACCTTGGTAAGACAAAATCGTCCTGCAATTGCATCACTCCTCGCTGCGCACAAGATTCGTGGCGTTTGGAACGGCAGGTGTAACGGCGAACTCCGGCTGGGAAGGCAAGACTTGTTGCATTCCTGGTCAGCAGCAAGGCCCCACGTGCTCCCGCAGGCTACACCGGCACAGGCCTCGCCTGTGCGCGTCGAGCACTTTGTGCCAACACCTCCGGTGAGGGCCAGGCATACTCAAACCTGAAATTCCGCGTCTTGCACGAACAGACAATCTGCCGGACTGCAAGCGCGCCGGATCTCCTCGATTCGCAAGGCGGAATCGGTAGAGTACGGTTTGCTTCAAACAACCGGCAACGGGTATAAGAGGGGCAGCCCGGGCAGCTCGCTTGATGCAAGTGCGGGTGTGGCGGTAATCTCGCACGGACTTCACGAGTATGTTCATCACGCTTGACGGTGTTGACGGTACCGGCAAATCAACCCAGATCGACTTGCTTGCCCAGTGGTTGCGAGACCAGTACTCCCAGAAAGTCGTCATCTGTCGCGATCCAGGCAGCACTCCACTGGGGGAAACAGTGCGAGAGCTACTGCTGGCAAGCGATCTGCCAATTCATCGGCGCAGTGAAATGTTCCTGTTTATGACTGCTCGGTCGCAACTTGTTGAAGAAGTCATCCAGCCGGCACTCAACACCGGCAAGACGGTGATCTGCGACCGATTTCTGCTGGCGACTGTGGTCTACCAGGGCTACGCTGGAGGCCTCGAAATCGACGACATTTGGCAAGTGGGGAACGTCGCTACCGCTGGTCTCAAGCCGGACCTGACCCTGCTGCTGGACATGCCAGTTGAAGCGGCAGTCAAACGGATTCAACGAGAACCAGACCGCATCGAATCCCAGGGCACAACCTACCTGGAAGCCGTTCGCCAGGGCTTTCTCAGAGCCGCTGCCGAACGCCCGGAAGTGGCAGTTATCGACGCTGCCTGCGAACGGCAAGCCGTGCAAGCGGCGATCCGTCACGCTGTCGCCCCCCTCCTGAAAAGGCATCCGGGGCTGTAAGCCAGATCGAGCCACTCGCACCACCAGTGTACCTTGCCAGGAACAGCAACCGGCCGATCCAGTCGCCACAGAGCCGCGGGCGGTTACAATAGCAGCCACAACCCCCGGTCTCCTCGCTGGCGATGCTGATGCCCTGGAACATCATCGGACACGACCGACAAATTGAACGCTTTCGGCGAGCGACAGAAAACCGGCGTCTCGCCAGCACCTTTCTGTTTGTTGGACCGGCGGGAATTGGCAAACGCACGTTTGCCCAACAATTGGCAGCCGCCTTGCTGTGTCAGGCTACTACGACCGTGGCACTTGACCCCTGCGGCGGTTGTGCTTCCTGCCTTCAAGTCGCAGCCGGCGCACATCCCGATCTGCATCTCGTCGCCAAGCCCCCCGACAAGAGCATGCTTCCGCTGGAACTATTGATCGGCGACCGAGAACATCGCATGAAGACCGGATTGTGCTACCAGATGTCACTCAAGCCGCGTGCTGGCAAACGCAAAATCGCCATCATCGATGATGCCGATTACTTGAATGCCGAAGGAGCAAACTGCCTCTTGAAACTCCTTGAGGAGCCTCCGCCAGGATCATTGATTGTTTTGATCACCACGCATGCAAATCGGCAATTACCAACGATCCGGTCTCGCGCACAGCTCGTTCAATTCCAGCGCCTAACCAACGAACAATTGGCCCAGATTCTCAAGCAACAAGGGGTCGCGGACAACCAGGAAGAAGCCTTGGCGATGGCTCGCATGGGACAGGGCAGCATCGACCGCGCCCAACGCCTGCGTGACGAAGAAACACAAAGGATGCGAAGCACGATACACACAACCCTATCACAGCAGGGCTGGCAACCGCAGGCACTTGCAGAGACCGTTATGGAATATGTCGAATCTGCCGGCAAGGATGCGCCGCCCCGACGTCAACGATTGAAGAACACCATTGAATTCGCGTTGGAATACTACCAGAAATGTCTTTACGTCAGCTCTGGAGCTCCGCAGCCTGCGGAAACGACACACGTAGCGAACGCTACCGATGCGGATTGTGTACAGTGCATCGATTCTTGCCTGCAAGCCTATCGACACGTCGATGCGAACGCCAACCTTCCTACCCTGACGGAATGGTGGCTGAGTCAACTGCGTGCAGCGACTCGCACGTCACACATCCTCTGAAACAACCGCGAACGCCCAACAGGCGGCCCCAGAATGGCTCGCACAACACTCTAGTTCGCCGCACCCCAGAGGGTCAGAAGCAGGTGCCGCCGCGTACCATGATCCCGGTGCTCACACAGATAAATCCCCTGCCACGTCCCCAACGCCAACTGACCGTTACTAACAGGAACTGTGACAGAACTTCCCAACAGGGAAGCTTTGACGTGTGCCGGCATGTCATCCGGCCCTTCTAATGTATGGGTGTAGGCAAAATCTTCAGGGACAATCGCGTTGATCGAAGTCTCCAGGTCAACTGGCACATCGGGATCGGCGTTTTCATTGATACTCAGTGAAGCGGACGTGTGTTGAATGAAAACATGCAACAGGCCGACGGATGTTGTGGCCAAGTCGGGCAATGCGGCCACAATCTGAGGTGTAACAAGATGAAAGCCTCGGGCTACCGGACGCATCGTCAAACGCTGTTGAACCCACACAATTCTGTCCTTTCCAGCAAAACCACAGAAGTCATCCAGGCACACCTGCTCGCCCAGGTGTCTCTCCCAAGCTGCAACACTAGGCCGGCGGTATCCTGACGACGTTTCCCCGTCGAACACACCGCTTTGATTTCATGCCTGCAAGCGAACCAGTCACCATCCTCTCACGTATCTATAAACCTAGCGACTCTCTGTTGCGCCAACGGCCGTACTTTGTTGCACCTATTTCCCGTACCCAGACTACTTCCCCATACCCGGCAACTGCCCTCAATCGGCTTCGAGTCTCCAACCGCACTGACGCGGCCTCGGACCATACATTTCAACCGCTAAGACGTCCTCGAAACCGGAAAAATGCTTGACAATCAATCCCCATCATCGATAATTGAGCGATTCCCAAGAGGTCGAAGATCTTATTTGCTTTCGAAGCGAGTTTCTCCCGCCTGCTTGGCTTCGCAAGCCCAGTCGTTGCCCAACCTAACGACTGTTGACACCAACCAGAGCATTGCCCGCCGTCCGGCTGTGGTAGTACCACGGTACTTGTCTGGACTGGCGAACTGCTCACTTAATCCGAAGGAGGACAAACCCTATGATTGAATGTAAGAATGTATTTGAGGCCATTCTCAAGTACGGACACGATGAAGACTTCCGACCGGAAGAGTCTGACAACTTTACGCCAACTAACGCAGCCGCTGGCTCGGAAGAAAAAATCGAGGTTCTTCGCCAGCGTGTCGAACTTGGTGTACCACTCTGGCATACCGAAGACCGCTTTGATTACAGCGGCCTTACCGGAGCCATTCGCCCACGCGAATAGAAACTGCCCGGCTGACGAGGTGTGCTGCAGACCCGTATCGTTGCAATGCCCCTGGAATCTGCCAACAAAAAAGGACGCTCCGAAAGCGTCCTTTTTCTATGCGCTGAATGATTCTCTCCGCATGTCCCTTCGCAAAATCACGTGAATGACCATATGGTGGCGACTACTCTTCGGTCAACTCACGTGCAGCTTGGATTTCCGCGTTCACCTTGTCAATTTCCAACTGAGCAGCGGTAACACTTGTGGTGGCTTCCGCGGCCTTGGCTTGCGCGTCCTTGACGGCTGCCTGGGCATCTTGACTCTCGGCCAGCCGACTCTCCAGCTGCGAGAGCGCGTCGGTCCGCTGCTTCATGAGACTCGCGATCTTGCCTGCAAAGGCAATCTCCGTCTGCCATTTTCCTACGGAAGTTGCAGCGACCTGGAGTGCTGCATCTGCGGCATCAAGAACTTTCTTCGCCGCGGCAGCCTTCTCTTCCAGAGGCTTGACTGCCGCTGTTAAAGCCTCAACCTTTTTGACGGTTTCTGCAATTTGCTTGTTGAGAACGTCAACTTTTTTCTGTGCCTCAGCAAGTTCAGCGGTTGCCTTCTTGAGCTCAGCCGCCTTCGCGACAACCTGTTTCTTCGTATCTTGCAGTTGGCTGTCACGCGCTGCTGCAATCGCGACGAGCTTGCTGGCAGCCTCTGCCAGCTCCTTGTCACCGGCCAGCTGCTTGGCAGCCTGCTGCGACTTGGCCGCAGCTTCTTTGAGTACTGGCACTCCCTTGGATAGTCGGTCTGCCAGTTTAACCAGTGGATCATATTCGGCTTTCAGTTTGGCAACCCGGTCCTGACTCTGTTTGACACGTGTTTGCTCGGCCGTTCGCTGCTTCTCCTGTTCGACTTTTGTCTTATTTGCGGCAGTTAAGTCAGCACGCCCTTTTTCCACTGCGGCCTGGGCACCCTGGTAAGCAACTGCTGTGGGTTTTTGCTCTTTTTGACGTGTGGCAAGCTGGACCTGAGCGGCCGCCAGCCGCTCTGCCAATTTAGGCGGATTTGAACTCAGCTCGCCAAGCTGTTTCCCATCCGCTCCATTCCAGACACGGATGTTGCCCAACCAGTCTCCGGCAATACATCGATTGGTCTCATCACAGTACGTCACTTCGAGAGCCAGTTCGCCAAATGCGGGAAAAGCTCGCTGCTGCCCGCCGTTCTGATCCCACAACTTGGTGACACGGTCTCGACCACATGACACCAGCCGACCATCACGCAAAAACTCAACCGAAGCCGCTCCGCCACCATGCGCACCCCAACTCTTTATCTGTCCGCCATTCTCCATTTCCCAAAGCCGTACAGTCGAGTCGACACTGGATGAAGCGAGCACATTCGAGTCGGACCGCCAAGAGACATCGGTAACTCCATTGCCATGACCTTTGAGTGTGAGATACTCCCGCCCAGTCCAAGCTTCCCACACAAACAACCCGCCATTCCGGTCACCCGATGCCAGCAAAACGCTATCGGGGCTGAATTCAAGCGAATAAATCCAATTTGTATGCTTGCGAAGCTCGTGCAGGAGGCGTCCCGATTCGGTGGAGTAAATCCGGACGATACGTTGCGGCCCTCCCAAGGCGATCAGCGTCTGGTCAGAACTGATGTCAGCGGCCAGCACAGCATCGAGCTCATCACCTACTTCGATCACACGTTCACCAGTCGTAATATCCCACACCACGACCTTGCCTGTAGCGCCACCGCGACCACCACCGGCAAGTAATAGCTGTCCATTACGACTGAATTTGAGAACTTCTGGTATTCCTTCGGGAAAGGGCAATACACCAACCAGTTGCAACTCCTTGGTGTCGTACAGAAAAATCTGCTTCTGTCCGGCAACTGCCGCCAGCGGTGACCATGGACTAGTTGCCAACGCACTCACTGCCGTATTCGCAGTCGTGCGTGTTAACGGCTCAAGGCTCAATCGCGCCGGCATCGGTGAAACCGCAGGACGCTCCGTGGGGGCAGTCATGAGTGCCAGATTGAATTTCTTTTTCTTGGAAGCCAGCGCTTTGCTACCCTTGTTTTCCAGCACACCCCCATCAATCCACTTGCGAATCGTCTCCACCATCTCATCGGGCAGTTTTGGCG
Organism: Planctomycetaceae bacterium; assembly: GCA_002724245.1. Taxonomy (GTDB): domain Bacteria; phylum Planctomycetota; class Planctomycetia; order Pirellulales; family Pirellulaceae; genus UBA9264. Next base: position 7,590 of record PBOG01000023.1, on the reverse strand, counting down.
AGTCTGGCGGCATATACGGCTCTTCCGCGTGCGAAACCAGGCTATACAAATAACTGCTTCCAGAATCACCCGGTTCGATAACCGTCCCTGATGCCCCGCCCTGCATCAGATTGGTGTAATTGGTCACATCTAGGTCCGCTGACTTCTTGTCTGGATTATGGCAGCTAAAGCACTTCTGCCTCAGGATCGGCTTGACGTGGTCATCGTAGGTGATCTTGGGCGGTTTTTTCTTGGGCTGTGCGACCACGACATCGCCCCCACCTGTGGCGAAGCCAAAAAGACAAGCTGCGACCATCCAATAACGCTGATCCATGATCTCCTCCACCTGTCTAGGCAAACCTCTAAATGGGCTCAGACGACACGACGAACTGGAAAACATGACTGTTCTCGCAACGCAGCCCCTGTCTCCACGATAGTTGACAGAGCCCTGACGTCCAGACGCGAGTTTCCGCAACGACAAACGCATTAATGATTAAAGACAAACTCACGCGAGTTCAACAGAGCCCAGAAGACATCTTCCAGCACCTGCTTCTTGTCTTCGACTTCGGCGAGAACAGTGTTCAAGCTGTTCCGCTCCTCCTCCGTCGGGCGTCGTGTCAAGCAACGAATATACAGCTCTTCCACAATTTGCTCGGGAGCGACTTTCTCTTCGAGACGTTTACCGATCAGATTGCCCTGGCCCACCTTGCTCTGCAATGTGTCACCATTGATCAAATGGAGTGCCTGTGACAAATTCGGTTCGACCTTCACTTCGCAGGCACAAACCGTCGCCCGACTCGCCCGTCCAAAAGTAGTGAGAAAATATGTGCTGGTATTGCCATTGGCAATCTGAACTGCCCGGGCGCCTACTGGCAACCCAGAAAACTTGTTCTTGGTACCAGTCACCTGGCTGATCAAGTCGAGCAGAATTTCAGCGCGGACGCGGCGTAAATACGCATGTGAAAAGTTCTTCGTGTCCGTTGCATTCGATTCGTTTGTGGCGGTACTGAATTGATAAGTCCGAGACGTGCAGATATCACGAACAAGCTTCTTGAAGTCGTACTTGTATTCCGTGAATTTCTGCGCCAGGGTGTCAAGCAATTCGGCGTTCACCGGCGGGTTACTAACGCGAACGTCATCCACCTCATTGATAATCCCCTTACCAAAGAAGTGGTTCCAGACAATGTTCGCCAGATTCTTGGCGAAGTAAGGATTCTCGGGAGAAGCCAGCCAGTTGGCCATGACAACGCGACGATCCTTACCTTTAACGTCGGCCACACCGCCACCCAGGAACTTCGGCGCCATTACTCGGCCGCCGACAGGATGCTTTACCTCACCGCCACCGCTATTGAAGATGATGCGCTCACGAGGATCTTCGCCCCCTTTACGGCCAATCTGAGAAAAGAATGCGGCAAAGCTGTAGTAGTCATCCATCGTCCAACGGTCCAACGGATGATTGTGACACTGGGCGCACTGAATACGCATCCCCATAAATACCTGGGCTACGTTCTCGGCGACTTTCTTCGGGTCGCCTTCCATCTGATAGTAATTGGTGGCGGCATTTTCAAACGTACCACCACTAGCACCGAGTAATTCCTGGACCATCTGATCCATCGGCATATTGCTGGCAATGCGTTCCTGAATCCAGTTGTAGTAGCGAAGCATTGGCTTGTAGGCGATCTGCTGGGTCGTGCGAACTTGCAACAACTCGGCCCATTTCATCACCCAAATCTCAACAAACTCCTTGCGTCCTAGCAAAGCATCCACCAACTTCTCACGCTTCTTCGGATCGCTGTCGTTGACGTAAGCATTAAACTCTTCGACCGTCGGCAACACGCCAACAACATCGAGATACACACGGCGCATGAATTCTTCATCCGTGCAGACGTTCGAAGGCTGTATCCGCAGCTTCTTGAATTTCCGATACATCAAGTCGTCAACAAAGCTATTTGAGGGAACTTCGTTCCACGTGAATTTCAACCCTTTCGGCAGCACAATGAAATGAGTCCCGACCGTATGCGTCTCAAAACGCGCCATGATGAACGCCTCACCCCGTTTGGCAGCGGTCACGACACCGTTTTGCTCGATGGGCGCCGAGTTATCGTTGTTTGACAGAAAATACGCCTGGGAAGTTACATCACGGTCGGTGCCATCTGAGTACTTCGCACGCACACTGATTTGCTGTGTCGCCCCTTCACCATCGAGCACCGCTCCCTTGGGATAGATTTCCACAGAGACCACGGTAGGCACTTTGGCCGGATCCGGGTCATTGGGGGCACCGGCAACCAGCCAACGTTCTATGGTGCGGGCCATCTCGCTATCGATGTCAAATCGCTTGCCGCCGGTATGCGGAACCGCACCCGTCGCCTTTTCCATCACCAGGCTCTCGCGTGGCACCGCCAGGTTAATACGGCGGCCGCTCAATTCGTGAGTCATGCGATAATGGTCGCCTTGAGGGTCAAACCCAAACAACGAGAGCCGAAACCCATCCTTGCCACTAGCTGCACCGTGGCAACTTCCCGTATTGCAGTTTGCCTTCATAAAGACGGGCATGACATCCAGCATAAAACTGATGGGAACGTCTTCTTTAGCGCGTTCGACCTTCACCGGCACAACCAACTGATGGCCGGCATACGTGACCGTGAGCTGCCCCTCACCATCCTGCGACGGGTAGAGAACATTCTTCTCAAGCCGTGCCAAACCAGCATCGCTGAGCGCAAACTGGGCTTTGTCGGTAACATCGCGCGTAATACCATCAGAGTAGATTGCCTGCACAATCAAGCCTTGCCGGTCACGCACCGTACTGAGATGAACATCCGCGGGATAAACCTTGATCTCAGCCGGAGCCACCTGTGGCGTTTTTGATTCCTCGGCAGTCACCGGAATTGCCCAAGTGAGAATTGCCGTGGCAACGATAAGAAACACCTGCGTACGCATAAGAGTCATCCCTCTTCTGTGACCGAATTCGGTGTATGTCCAATGAGTGAATGAAGTTCAGGGTATTCAGACGCCAGGAATTCAGGGTATTCAGACGCCAGGAATATTGCCTGCTACTCGCCGCCCTCCTGGGCGGCCTTGGCTTTCTCTTCCTGTCGTTTTTTGGCAGCCAACCGGAGCTTCTGCAAACGCGTCAACGGCTTCGGAGGCTTCTTTGGCTTGGGCTTAGGTTTCGCCTCTGGCTTTTTCTCGGCAGCCTTGGGCTTGGGCATCGGTTTGGGGGCATCCGGTGGGGGCGGCAACGGCTTGTCGATTTGCAGTTGAACTCCGCCCGCCCGACTCACGATCGGCTCACCGTTCTTGGGAATCGTGACCTGGCAGATCAAGTTGTGCTTTCCAACTGGACTCGCCGGGTCTGTCTTCAGGGTGAACACCAGCTCTTTCGTATCTTTGGTGAACTTCATCGGTGTCGTCGTCACCTTGGGAGGAATTCCCAACAGCTGCGCGGTAGCCTCACCCTCAAAAGGCGTAGTGTGATTCAGCTTGCACAGAATCTGTGCTTCCTGCCCCTGCTCGCAGGCCGGTCGTTGCATTTCAAAACGCACGAACGCGTCGGCAATCTCCAAATCTGCCAACTGGGAAGAGCCCCACATACCGCCAGACGAACCCAAGGCAAAGACTTTCCATTTCTTGATCTGGGCACCACCATTCGCATTGATCGGATAATTCACCTCCGTCTTGCCCTTGGGAATGTTGACGGAACTTGCCGCACCGAGTCCCGGTGGACGGAACGGAAATTGCACATTGATCCCTTCGTCCCAACCTTCCTTTTTGGTGGCCACGATCTTCAACTGCATCGATCCGTCTCGAACAACAGGTACCTTGGGCACCACAATATCGATCTTGAAAGGCAACTCCTCAACGACCGCCACCGCCAACTGCTTGACAGATTTCCAACGGTAACGCGACTGGCCTGGGGCTGCGATGATGTAGTCCGCCGTGTTACCAAAACTACCGCGAATAGCTTCGTTCTCGACGTGCCGCGCGGTGAAGTCCAACAGCTTGCCTGAAAGCGGAGCATCGGCTGCCGCCTCAAATACCACGGGCATCGTATTCATGTTGGACGGCATATTATCGCAGAGCATTTTCAAGCCAGCCGGCAAGTCCTTGCCTTCGAGGACCAACTCACCGCCGAAGTTTCCCCGCCCTGCGTTGATCAGTGTGGCAAAACGGCCGCCGCGGGGCACGTAAATCTGCTGGCGATACTGTCCATATCGCTCGACACGCGGAATGGACAACGAGAGACTTGGTTTGATTGCCTGAAACTCGATACGATAAACCAGATCCGGGCCACCCCGTCCCAGGTGGTCGGTTACTCGAATGATGTATTCACCGTCCGCCGGCACGTTAAAGCGGAAGTAGCTGTCGGGTCCGCGCGAGTCGTCATTCCCAGCGACCCCACCGCCATCGGCCTTGTAGAGGTTCATGACAGGATCCAACCCGGAGCGAATACGCCGCGCGTAGCACTCGACCTCAAACTGCTGTCCCTTCTTCGCGCTGAACCGGAAAAAATCGACATCCTTCGGTTCCTGAATGATTCCGTTGAAAGCCAAAGGCAATTCCACGGGCGAAGCTTTCGCCATCTCATTATTCGGTTCTGTTTCAAACGCATTCCCATGCTCAAACAGACGGAAATTATTGGGCGTGGGAGCAATGCCACCATCATCCTTTGCAAACACGCCAAAATCGGTGACGTCCTCGGCAGGGAGAGCAAACTTCTGCACAAGTTCACCAGAGGGCAATCCCAGAAACTTGACCTCAACTTCCTCACCCTTTTTACCGCCAGCCGGATAGGCAGCAGTGGGCCGCGGAAATGTCCCCACATGGAGACGATAATTATTCCCGTTGGCATAAGCGCTTTCACGGACTTCAATGATGTACTTGCCGTCTTCAGGAGCCACAATCGACGCATATGCATCCTGGAGCGCTAGTGGCGTGTCATCATTGGCGGAAAGCTCGAACCGCTCACTATTGAGAATCGCCACATAGGGATCAAACAACGCGGTACTCAATCGCATGGCGACGACTTCGGCCGAGATACGCTGGCCCTTCTTGGCCTCGACAACGTAGTAATCCACATCTTCATTGCCTACATTCCCGTTAACGACCTTGTTCAATTCAATCGCCTGCGGTGCAGCAAACTCGCTATTGGGTTCCTTTTCTTCGATTACGGCCAGATCCTCGACCCAAAAGGTTCGATAATCCGAGAGACCGGTTTTCGTACGAACCTGCGCGACATGTTCACCAAGTCGCACATTGGCAGCGATCTTCATGGTGACTTTGACGTTACCGCCAGCCGGCTCAAGCTTGGTAACTTCAAACCCTTTATTTTCATAAAAGAAGATCTCCTCAGCATCTGCCAGATTCGAGCCATTGAATGAAACAACGATTTCCTGCCCGCGTTGCACACCGCGTGGTGTGATGCTGCCCAGACGCGGCGAGGCCGCGAAGACGCATGCAGTGAGGGTCAAGCACAAGATGGCTGTGACGTGCATCTGCACAAGAAGAAAACGTCGTGACATGGCTTCTCTCCGACTATCCAAGAAATACGGGCCACGCTTTGTCAACGTGGCCCGCTTAAGGTTCTATTCCCAATACAGGCCGCTCAAACGATCAACTCTTTACGGACCTTTCCACCATTGACGATTTCAATGGGCCGATCGCCTGGCGACATCAGTTCTTTGTCCGCCACGATACCCAGGCGGTTGTAAATTGTCGTCGCCCAATCTTCGACGGTCAACGCATTCTCCTCCGGCTCACTTGCCGTGGAGTTAGAGGATCCGTAGACAATCCCCTGCTTCAAACCACCACCCGCCATAAGCACACTGAACACTTTGGGCCAGTGATCGCGGCCGGCGTTCCCGTTGATCTTCGGCGTTCGGCCAAACTCACTAGCGATACATACGAGTGTCGAATCGAGCAAGCCTCGATTGGTCAAGTCACGAATCAACGCGCCGAATGCCTGATCAAATGGCGGCACCTGCCCGCGAATACCACCCGCGATATTGCTGTGCATGTCCCAACCACCGTACGTCGTAGTGACAAAACGGACGCCGGATTCCACCAACCTGCGAGCCAGCAGCAAGCGAGCACCCGCGGTATTACGGCCATACTCATCGCGGAGTTTGCCGTCTTCCTTATTAATATCAAACGCTTCACGTGCCTTTTGGGAACTAATCAGCGAATAAGCGCGGTTGTAAAACGTATCCACGGCATCCAACGAATCAGACTTTTCCTTCGCCTTGAAGTAACTGTTCACGGAATCGAGTATCCGCCGACGTCGAGTGAAACGCCCTTCGTCCACGCCACCCGGTAAATTCAAATCTTTCACTTTGAAATTGCCGCTCGCCGGATCCGCACCGAGGCTGAAACCGGCGTACGAAGAGCTCAAATAGCCTGTTCCAGCAAACTGATTCGGCTGCCCTGGCACGCAGACATACTGCGGGAGATTATTGCGGGGGCCAAATTCGTGCGCTACTACGCTGCCCATACTGGGAAACATCAGAGCCGGACTTGGCCGATACCCGGTGAACATATTGTGCGTACCACGTTCATGGGCGGCCTCACCGTGTGTCATGGACCGGCAAATCGCCAGCTTGTCCGCGACCTGCGCAGTTTGTTTCCAAGCCTCGTTGACCCGCACACCTTCGACCTTGGTATCAATGCTGTTCATCGGGCCGCGGTATTCAATCGGCGCGTAAGGCTTCGGATCAAAGGTCTCCTGGTGACACATGCCGCCAGGCATAAAGATAAAGATTACCGACTTGGCTGGGCCCTCTTTACTTTCATAGAACTTCTGGTCCGCTTGCGCCTGGATCCGAAAATAATCGGACAAGGTCAGCCCCAGGCCGCCTAGAAATCCGACATGCATAAAACCGCGACGACCAATATTGTTACCTAAGCACTTCATGTAACGATCTCCCGTGTTACGGTGCACGTGCGGCCAAAAATCGAACCGGCGTGAAGAAATTCACCTGATTTGAGGTTACCAAATTCTAATCACGGCCAGACGCAACAAAACCGGCGTTTCACCGTGTCAAATCACAGACCTAAGGCAGGAAACCCGCCACCACATTTCACTGGCGAGCTCGATCTACAGCGAGGTATGGAACAAGCGCACTAGGCTAACCCCCAACACGCAAATTGTCAAATCCCGGGCGGTTAGATGCAAGCCTCGCAGAGACAGCTTTGCGTTGGCCAGGAGCGGTTTATTGGTTCCGGCTTACTGAATGCACCAAGGCGTGGACCGGCTGGGTACCCTGGCTCCCACACCAGCGGTCTGGGCTGGCGGATTGGAATGGCAGATCGCGCCACAAAAGAGAGCCGATCGCACGATCAAGAGGAGTGAAGGCGGCCCGCCCCAGAGCGACAATCACCGCGCTGGCCTCAAAACCGGCTTCATCGGTACTATCATCAAGTTCCGCTGGAAGCCGTACCGGTGTCCGTGGACGTGGCAAATGCCTGTAATTCGTCGCGGAGTACAACCATTTCAGCCGGGGCATCGATGCCCACACGAACGTTATCGCCGGAGAGTCGCACAATCGTCAGCACGACATCCTCGCCCAACTTGATACGTTCGCCTTCCTTCCTTGAAAGGACCAACATCGCCATCCT
>PBOG01000022.1 GCA_002724245.1 Planctomycetaceae bacterium | reverse complement strand
CAAATATCCGGACCAACCTTTCGGGAAATTGACGCCAGAAGATTGCTTCGCCGAGGTCAATCAGGTACTGGGCAAATTACTGCAGCCACCCAGGAAACAAGCCAAAAACAAGTGACACCGCCATGCGAACTGGCAGCTGGTCCAGTGGCCCGCACGGTGCCACTGGGTAACTTCAAGAGTCTTCAGGAAGGCAAAATGGGGTGTCACGCACGGGGGCATCTTCTGTGGAAGCTCCGTCTTGTCCCTCAAACTGAAGCGGTCTGGTGTGCATCAAGGACGTTTTGTTTCCACCGATATCTTTGCGATACAAATCAGTGGTGATCGGGGTGTCGTTCCTCTCTGCAACCTGCCCCCAGCGGCCTACGCTGACTTTTGGCGCAAGTGCCTGTGGCAAACCGCCGTGCGATCGAGCGTGATGCGTCAGCGTCGCAACGTTCGTTGCCCCGCCGCTGTCCCCTTTTTTCGGGCGGCGCCGTGGACAGGCGGCTCACCCGAGTAACTCTCGAATCGGCTGCGCTGTTTTGTCGGCAACGGGCATCGGGCGCATGCCCGCTGCCAGGTACTCCTTGTGAGGATCGATGCCCAGCGCCAGGCAGATCGTAGCCACAAAATCGGGTGCAGTGACAGGGCGGTCGATGATTTCCGCACCGGGATTCTTGCCCGTCGTGCTGGTCTTGCCAATGACCTGACCCGTGTTCAAGCCACCTCCGGCCAGTACACTGGTCCAGGCCTTGCAAAAGTGCTCTTTGCCCGCACCAGGAGAACGTCCAAATTCGCCCATCCAGACGACCAGCGTATCATCCAGCATGCCGCGTGCTTTCAGGTCGCGAATGAGTGTCGCCATGCCGGAGTCGATCCAGGGCGCCCGGGTGGCATGCGGTTTGGCAGCGCCTTCATGGTCGTCCCAGCCACGATGCACGACTTCCACGAAGGTGACGCCCGCTTCGACCAGACGTCTCGCCAACAAGCAGGATTTGCCGAAACGATGTTCGCCATATTGCTGCCGTAAGTAAGCAGGTTCTTTGTCGATGTCGAAAGCCAGTGATCGGCGGGACTGCATCAAACGAACGGCACGCTGTAACGCCGCTTGTTTGGCTTGAACGGCGGGTAAGGCGTAACGCTGCGCGAACCGGCGTTCGCTGCCCGCCAGTAGTTGCAAACGTGCGTCGATGTCCTCGCCGGCCGGCGTCAGGTTTTCTAGCCCGATACTGGCATCGTTCACTGCCAGTGGGCCGTGCTGGATGCCCAGGTAGGCCGGTACGCTGCGGTAGAGCCGACCGCCGTCGTTGCGAATGTCCCAGCCGGCGTCGATCGTGACAAAAGGTGGCATATCCTTACCGGGTGAACCGATCTCCGCAGCGGCAATGCAGCCGATGGCGGGATGCTCCAGTCCCGTTGTTCGCTTGTACCCTGTATGCAGGAAATACTTGGCGTCGTAGTGGCCATTGATTTCGGTTGTCATCGACCGCACAATCGCCATGTCGTGCACGCAACCAGACAGCTGTGGAAACTGCTCGACGATCGCGACACCCGGTGCAGAGGTCGAGATCGATTTGAATTCGCCGTTGGGCTTGGGGTCAAATGTATGCTGCTGGCTGGGTCCGCCATCCATCCACAACAGAATACAAGCCTTGGCACCTGCCCGCTTCACGGCGGCCTCGGCGAGGGACTCAAACCAGGGCACGCCGACGTCGGTCAGGACGCCCGCGGCAGACAGTTTCAGGAGGTCGCGTCGTTTGAGGGAGGGCACGGGTGAGGCTCCGATCCAATAGTTGGATAGTCAGTTTTGTATCAACTCGCCGTTTTGTCTTAACGTACCAAGAGGAACTCGCTCCGGTTGATCAACATCCAGAGTACACCTGCCAGGGCTTTCCTTCCGTCGGTAGTTTTGGCCGTGTAGGCCAGGGCTTCTTTGGCTTCACCCTCGGTTGGACGTCGTGACAAGGTCGACAGGTAAAGCCAATCGATCATCTGTAGCGCCTTGGCGGGCGTGAGGACGATGCGGGGCGTCTCGGGCTTCTGATTTGGGCCACGTCGCGAAGAATCGCTGACTTTGGTCCAGGTCTTTCCGTCGAGCGAAATCTCGATGCGGTATTGCTGCGCCAGGCGGTCCTGGTAGCGACCCTCTCGGTCGCGTCCCCAGGCAACTCGGTTTATGGTCCGTGCCGCGGCAAGTTTGATTTGTGCCCAACCGCCGTCTTCGTTGCTGATCCAACTGTGCGCGTTGCCGTGTAGCCCGTCGTTTAGATGTGCTATCTGATGAATCGGGTAACCTGGCAGCAGCGACGACGCGGTAGCGATTGCGCCGGACGCGGACAGCGCGAGATTCAGCGGGCTGTCGGGGCCATAAACTTCCAGTTCGTCCAGGCAGGGCTGGGACCCTTGCTCAATAGTGAAACGGACAAACTGTGCTTTGACCGCCGCGAAGGGGTCTTCGTTGCGTTTGGGATTGATCGCCGCGAGAACGATGGGCTCGGGGGTGGTTTCCACGGGGATCGGTTTCTCCGAGCGCGGCCACTCGATCTGTCGCTCGAGTTTGGCGAGCAGTTGAAGCTGCCGCCCGGACGGGGATGGAAGGTTCCTCCAGTAGGTGTCTACCGCCTGGCTGCCGCCAAGTAGTCGCGGGTGATTCAACAATGTCAGCATTTGCGCCACACCGTGCGTGAAGTCAGTCGCATCTTCTTCGTTTGTGCTGAAACGCCGCTGGAATTCAAGATGGGGATCGGCGACCGCGGCGGACATGCCGACGGTGGTGTGTTCTACGTTTGTTCTTAAATCGAGAGTGCTCTCGCCGTAGACCTGTTTGAGTGAGTCGTACAGCATGTCCGCGGTCATGACTCGCAACGGCATTCTGCCAAATGCCGTTGTGAGTGCCCCACGTGTCAATTCATCCGTGGCGGGTTCGAGCCAGCTAGTGCGCTGGTACGCGAGCGAGTTGCAGATACAACGAAACAGGTGTTTGATGTTGTAATGTGAGGCCGCGAATTCCTGGGTGAGTAGTTTCAATAGGCCTGGGTGTGAGGGTGGGTTGAGTTCGCGGAAGTCGTCGATTGGGTTCACGATCCCTCGCGAGAAAAGGTAAAACCAAAGTCGATTCACAAACGACCTCGCGAAGTAGGGATTCTCTTTCGCTACCAGCCAGTCGACGAACGACTTGCGCAGGTCCTCATCTCCTTTGACGCTAAAATCGGCGCCGCGCAAGAACGAGGTCAGTACGGTTGTTCCGGCATTCTTGAATGCGTCACCGGGAATCGTGATTTCGCCCGGTTTCTGGCTTGGCCCTTTGCCGATCTCAATCTTCTTGAAGTCCCCCTGGGACCAACCAAAAAACGCGGCTAGGGCCCAGTGTTCTTGCTGGGACCAGTCACGGTAGGGGTCATCGTGGCAGCGGGCGCACTGCAGTTGTACGCCCATGAAAAGCGAAGCGGCCGCCCGCGCTGAACCGTCGGCGGTAGTCTGGCCCCCCTGCCCGACCAACCCAAAAAAGATCACTTGGGGGTGGCTCTTGGTTTCGCCCTGGACGGTAAGAATGTCGCGGGTAATCTTGTCCCAGGGCACATTGGCGACAAACTTTTGTCCCAGCCAGGAGCCGAAGGCTTTCGCTTCCGCATGGGGTTGACCACCGGCATTGCCGGTGGAAGGCAATTCTGGCGGCATGACCCAGTCACGCCATGTCCGTCCAAATTGTTCGCCAAAATCTGGCGTCATGAGCAATGTGTCGATGAGGCGCGCGCGGCGCTGCGGATCGTCACGGTCTAGGAATGCTGCGGCGTGTTCCGCATTCGGTACGTGACCGGTCAGGTCGAGATAGACGCGGCGCAGGAAGGCTTCGTCCGCCGTGCGTGGGGAAGGCTTCAGTTTGGCGGCGGCAAGGAGGCCGCCGAGATGCTGGTCGATCGCCTTGGAGACAATCTGAGGCGCATGCTGGACACCGGCGGGTAGCAGCGGGTCTACGTTTTGCTGCCTTTCCGAGACGGTTGGTAAGCCGTCGTCGATCCACCTCTGCAGTGTCGCTTTCTCTTCCGCGGAGAGTTTTTCGCGTTCGTCGCCGGCCGGCATTTCGTCACTGGCCACTCGTTGCCAGAGCGTGCTCTTGGCAGCATGACCCGCGATAATTGCCGGTCCGGTTTCCCCACCCCTGAGCATCGCCGGGAGGGTCCGCAAGTCGAGGCCCCCTTCCTTTACAAGTCCACCATGGCAACCCAGGCAATGCCTGGCCAGCAACGGCAAAACGTCACGTTCCAGCAGGGGCTCTGCGGCCGCGTGGTGCGCTGCCGTCAGTTGCGTGAGAATCGCGAGACCGATGAATAGCGTGCAACGCGTCTTGACCATGCTGGTCCCTGGATGGTGGGCTGTGACGAAGGGAGCACAACCCTAATATCATACGCGATTTGTGAGGTCCTGCAGGACCAGTTTCTGAGATGGCTGCCGTTGGCACGCTCTATTTCACCAGCGGTCAAGATCGTTTCTAGTCCTCGGGGCTACGAAAGGAACGTAATCGCATCTTGTCTGGGGAGGAAAACCACCAGGTACCATCTGGGGTGGCAGTCAAATGGGCGGCGGCCTGGCCGCGTGTTTTGGCAAAGAGCGTTTGTTGCCGAGTTCCCGGGACATGGTCGCGCACGGCATGAACACGGTGACGGTCTACAACAACGCGGACGTCGATGGCAAAGAGGTTGATTTTGCCCACAACACGGGTTATGCGCCGGACGACCCGCGGTATGCCTATGGGCTGGATACCACCATGCGGATGATCTGGGAGAGTGGCCGCTGCGATGACGGGCAGCCGGTCCTCTGGCTTACCAGCCGTTTTGGAGAAAAGTGCTACAGTTGGGGTGGCACTCCGGAACCGGCGTTCAAGCTGATGCTCGGCGAGTGGCAGCGACGAAAGTGGCCCGAACCGTTTTCTTATGCCACGGACGAACCGGGAGGCAGCGGGCCCCGCGCCGCCGCGGCCCGGGAACTGTTGACCCGGATCAAGTCGTGGGGTTTGCCAATTCGTACGACTACGGCGGGGCTGGATCCCGAGACGCTGGGTAAATATTTCGATGTCTGGATCCAGGGTGAGGGCGGGGTGTCGCAGAAGTCGGTGCAACTCGCCCGGCAGCTGGACGCGGAAGTCTGGACCTACATCTGTCACGGGGTCCATCAGAACATGCCTTTTCCCCGTGCGCTGTATGGATTCTGGGCGGCCCGCACGGGCGTCAAGGGAGTGGCGTCCTGGGCCTACTACGACAATCGCCGGTGGACTGCGGATGCCCAGGGGTACGTTGCGGGTGACCCCGCCACACGGTTGAGCCAGGTCTGCGTTTCTCCCAACGGTCCGCTTCCCACGATTGCCTGGGAAGCGATTCGCGAAGGGGTAGGTGATTACCGCTACCTGCAATTCTTGCAGGATCTGATGGCCCACGCGGAATTGCTGGTGGCAGAGCTCAGCGGCCGCGGCGAGAAGCTGTTAACTGCAGAGGATCGCCAGGCACTTGATCAGCAACAGCTGCAACGGCAACAGCGGATCGCGGAGCTCCAGCCACCGCCCGCGATTGTCCGTTGGGAGGCGGAAACCGATGCGTAGCAAGCGGGGGCACGGGCATGGCTGGCGCGGCAGAGAATTGCGGCGGCGCTGTCGCTGATACAGCGTTCCACGAACAGTATGCTGGCAGCGATTCCGTTCGATGCGATGGCCACCCGTGCCGGGTTGGCACACGGCGGCCATTGGAGCACTTACGCTCCTCCGCTGGGGCCCATGACCGAGGGGGCCAACATGCGGACCATTGCCGAGGACCAGCGACGCCTGGTCGCCAGTCACATCGTTTACCTGCAACACATACTCGCAGAGAACGCGGTGAGCGACGACACGCCGCGGCCATGAGAATGGCGCGGGCCCACTCCCCTACCCTGGGCCATCGATTGTCGGTGGCCGGCCTACGAGGCGTGGTTTCGCGTTCTCTCCACAAGCTGCCGTCAATTCCACCGCCATTGCCCAGTCGTGATTGCATTGGGGGCGGGTTTCGAGCACACGAATCCAGACGAGAGTGCGATCGCATAGATATGGCACTCGCTCATCGTCAAGCATGCCAATGCGAAAGATGGTCTTGGTGAAGTGAAGACCGTCCGGCGGGCTCAATTCAACGTCGATCTCGAACGGTGCGGTGCCGAGGCTATCGATCCAACTCACACCCAAGAGCTTGAATGTGTCGATTCCGGTGTGAGTGATTTCGAGGTGAGTTACACCGTCTGACCACCAGTGGCTCAGATTGTCTGGCCCGTAAGTGAGGCATTCACAAATGTACCGTTCGAGTAGACCGTAGATCTTCCGCTCAACGGTTTGATCACCCTCGGTCAATGTACTTGGGTTGTGAAGCCAAATGCGCAGCGATCTCGCCAGCCTGGTTTCCGTCAGGGATGTTACAGGTTGGGGTGGAATAGTCACGAATGGTTCTGTGTGCGACGTCAGTAACTGTTGCCGGTCACGCGTGCTGGTGTCACCAGGCAATAATTTCCTGCACGACGTTACCAGCCACGTCTGTCAGCCGAAAGTCACGTCCCGAATACTGGAACGTCAGCCGCTCATGGTCCAGGCCCAGCAGGTGCAGGATCGTGGCATGCAGATCGTGCATGTGGACTTTGTCGGCGACAGCTTCGAACCCCAGTTCGTCGGTGGCCCCGTGTGCGATGCCGCTTTTGAGGCCCCCTCCGGCCAGCCAGGTAGTAAAACCCTTGGGGTTATGATCACGGCCATCGGCGCCTTGGGCAAAAGGTGTGCGTCCGAACTCACTGCCCCACCAAATCAAAGTGTCGTCGAGGAGGCCGCGCTGTTTCAAGTCAGTCAACAGTCCGGCGATCGGTTTGTCCACTTCCAGGGCCAGTTCCTGGTGCTTGGGCATGTTGCCATGCTGGTCCCACACCGGGGCAGGATCGTTATCGCAGTGGTTGATTTGAATGTAACGCACGCCAGCTTCAGCGAGTTGACGCGCTACCAGGCACTGACGCCCAAAGCTGTCCGTGGGCTTTTGGCCGATCCCATAGAGTTCGTGTGTTGCTCGTGTTGCCTGACCGAGGTCCCGCAGGCTGTGGGCATGGTTCTGCATCCGCCAGGCCATTTCCAGTGAGTTGATGGCGCCTTCGACGGTGGCATCTGGTTGCGAACTGGCCTGAATGCGGTTGAGTCGTTGCAGAAAGTCGTACTGTTTTTGTCCTGCTTCCCTGGAGACAGGGCTCGCCAGGTTTGCCAAGGTGGCTTTCGCATCCCGGTTACCTGGTTGCCCGAGGACGGTGCCTTGGTGAATGGGGGGCAAAAAGGCATTGCTGTAGTTTCGCGGTCCCCCTTTGTTTGCTGGTGGGTTGACCGTGACGAACGCAGGCAGGTTCTCGTTTTCACTCCCGAGACCGTAACTGATCCAGGCGCCCACGGAAGGTCGTACGAGATTACTGGCACCGGTATGCAGGAAAAGTGTTGCCGGCCCGTGCGCGACTCCTTCTGTGTGCATTCCGTGCAGAAAGCAGAGATCGTCAACGTGTCTGGCGACTTCTGGAAAAAGGCTGGAAACGTACTGTCCGCACTCCCCGTGCCGGCGAAAGCTCCATAGATGCTGCATGACTTTCATGGGCTGCGTCGTTCCACGATGCGCGAATTCCGTTTTCTTGCCATCCCACCGGGTCAGCTCGGGTTTGTAATCGAATGTGTCGATCTGGCTGGGCCCGCCCTGCATGAACAGGAAGATGACCCGCTTGGCTCGCGGGGCGTGCATCGGAGGTTTGGGGGCCAGGGGATGCTGCGTAGCCGCGCCAGTGATGCCGGCCAAGGCGAGCTGGCCGAAGCCACAAGCGGCGGTTTTCAAGAGCTGGCGTCGTGAAACAGGGAAGGCCATTTCAGGATCCAATAGGTTAATGGATATATTGAAAATCAACGCAGGCAAATAGACTTCGAATCAGCCCGATTCGTACTTCGGCGGAAAAGTTTTCCGCTTGCAGGAATTCACGGGTCAGGGCCAGTTCCTCGTGACGCGGATGGCGGCAGAGGACGTGTCGGTACACACGGTGGATCGCATCGTCAGGATCCGTAAGTTGTCCGAGCAAGTCTGCTGCTGCGGCCTTCGCATGCTGGTAAATGAAGGGGCTGTTCAGCAGGTAAAGTGACTGCGTAGGGATCGTGCTGGTGAAGCGTTTGCCGACCACGAAGCTGGGATTCGCGAAGTCGAAGGTGGTGAAGATCTCGTGAAGCTGGTTGCGGAAGACGGGGATGTAGATGCTGCGTTTCTGGGAGGTATGTTTGAAAGTGAACTCGGATTTGAAGTCATCCGGTAAGCTGGGGCCGCCACGCCGCGGGTTGAGCGAATCTGACAGCGCCAGGATCGAATCCCGCAAGGTTTCGGCGTCGACACGGCGTTTATTGGCACGCCAGAGCAACTTGTTTTCCGGGTCGATCGCGGCTGCCTGTGGATTCTCGACGGTACTGGCCATTTGCCAGCCTCGCGAGAGGACGATGGTGCGAATAAGTTTGCGGGTGGACCAGCCGCTTTGCATCAGCTGTACCGCGAGATGATCGAGCAGTTCCGGGTGCGTGGGGCGAGTACCCGTGGTACCGAAATTGTCCGGTGTGCGAACAATGCCTTCGCCAAAGAGGTGCTGCCAGATGCGATTGGCCAGCACGCGCGCTGGCAGCGGATTCTGGTCATTGGCAACCCAGTTGGCCAATTCGAGCCGACCGCTGCCCCGTTCAATCTTCGAGACGACCATTTCGCTCGCGGTTGCGACCTGCAGAAAGCCGCGGGGAACCATTGCACCGAGCGCCCGTGGTTGTCCCCGTACCCTTATTGAGGTGTCCTGGGGCGCCTCGGCCTCTCCTACACACATGATCGTGGGTTGCGGGGGCTCCTTGTGTTCTTTCAGCTTCTTGACCAGCGCTTCCTTCTGTTTCAAGTCGCCGTTGCGTTTTGCCAACAGCGGTTTGTCGGCATTCGCGTCTGTACCGAGCGATTTGATCTGCGTTTTCAGATCGAGGATTTCCCGCTCCAAGGTAGTAATCTGCGTCTGGCGGGCGTTCCGTTCGGCTTCCTGTTGTGGTGAAAGAGGATAGGCACGGGTAAACCATTTTGCGGCAGATGCGTCTGAGACGGACTGCGTACTCAAGAAAATTCCGGCCAATGCGTAATAGTCACTGGTAGGAATCGGGTCGAACTTATGGTCGTGGCAGCGCGCACACCCGATGGTCATACCAAGAAAGGATTTGCCGATCGTGTCGATTTGCTCGTCCACAATTTCCAGAGCCAGTAATTGCTTGTCCTGGCCACCGTAGTTGTGTGGACCCAGAACGAGCAGCCCAGTCGCCGCGAGCTGGTCTGCCAGTTCCGTGTGGCTGGAAAAAGGCAAGAGATCGCCGGCGATATGTTCGCGGATCAGTTGGTTCAGCGGTTTGTCATTACGAAATGCCTGGATCACGTAGTCACGCAAACGCCATGCGTCCGGCAGCGCCTGGCTGCCACCACCACCTGTTGTGTCGGCATAGCGGATGATGTCCAGCCAGTGCCTCGCCCAGCGCTCGGCGAAGGCGTGTGACGTCAGTAAACGATCAACGACACGCTCAAGCGCATCGTCAGACAGATCGGCCAAAAACGCATCCTGTTGCGCAATGGAAGGCGGGAGTCCTGTCAGGGTAAGGTAAACCCGGCGTAGCAGTATGGCACGTGGGGCATCCGGCGCCGGCGCGAGCTGCGCGCGTTCCAGTCTTGCCAGTAAGAAATGATCGATGTCCGTTCGCGGCCAGCTCCGGTCGACGACGGCTGGCAGCTGCGGTTGGGTGATCGGCTGGAAAGACCAGAACTTTCGGCCGGCGGCGATGTCGATTGATGTCGGGGGAATCCGGCTGGCAGTGGTGCGGGGGTCGTAGGCGCCACGACGCACCCATTCTTCCAGCCTGGCGACGAGGTCGCCAGGGAGTTGCCGCTGCGGTGGCATCTTCAGGGATTCGTAGCGGACGCTCTTGAGAAGCAAACTACCTACGACATCGCCCGGTACGATTGCTGGACCGGTGTCGCCGCCGACGGCCCAGCCGTCCTTGCGATCCAGCCACAAACCACCTTTTCGTTTGCCTGCTTTCTCAGAGTGACACTCATAACAGTGTTGAATCAACAGCGGCCGAATGTGATTCTCAAAAAAAACGCCGTCTGCAGNCGCCGTCTCAGTGGCCAGCAGTGGGGCAGCACTNAGGCTGNTGATGAGGCATAACCATCGTAGCGGGAAACCGAGCATGGATGNNTTCAAAANCNCTTTCCGACNNNATGNNTCCAATCGTAGCAAGCACCGAATCGTGTCACAAGTTCCGTTCCGGGAGCTGCCGCGGGGGTCCACGTCTGGTCACGCGTTTGTGTCGATCACTTTACCAGGCGATTTGCCGTGTAGAACGCCAGCGGGTGCGCGAGCGCGTTACCAGTGGCGGTCCGCAAGCCATCGACCCGGAACTCGTAAATCTTTTCGGGAAGCAACTCCGGCAGTTTGAGCTGGACACTCATACCATCTTCCGAAAGCAGGACGCTAGTGGGTTTGACGGTGGCGCTATTACTGGGGGACGTGCCGTACGCCGCTTGCCAGGCAAGTTCAAAATGGCGGATTGAGTAGTTGTCGGCGTTGCTGGCTATCGCGCGGTCCAGGGGCCTGGTGAACGTCAAGCGGAAGCCCTCTTTGAGGAGGTTGATTCGTAAGATGTCGGCAGGTGCCACTCCGGTAAACGTAACCTTCTTGAGACCTTCGCCGGCAGCCCAGCCACGCCCAGTGAACCCAACCCAAAGGACGCCCGTTTTGTCGAAGATCAGACGATTGACACCGCCACCGAAGCGGTTGTAAATGAACGGGATCGCTGCTCCCTGGTATTCGCCGTCCACCTTCTCCAGGCAAATACGAGAAAGGCGGCCGTTTTGCACATCCCCTACCAGGACCTGCCCTTGGAACGGACCGAACTTCCCGTTTGTGGTGTCCCAGAGCGGTTGTGATGTCGAGTTGCCCATCACACCGTGTGGCAGAAACGCGGCCGGTCGCTTGCGCAGTTTGAGTAATTGATCACGCGACAAATTCCAGGGTTCGCTGAACCGCTGGTCGTCAATCAAGCCGCTGGGATGGCCGAGGAAGTCGCCTGCCCGAACGTGCATTAACCAGCCGCAGGCAATGTAGCTTCCCTGGTTATCGGTCGTGAAGATCTCGCCGTCGGGAGAAAGACCGATCCCGTTAGGGGCGCGCAGGCCAGGTGCAAAGGGCACCATTTTTCCTTGCGGGGTAAACTTCAGAACCCAGCCACGGTATTTGATGTCATCCAGCGTTCCCAGCCATGTTCCCTTGAAACGATCCCCGCCGCGATAGAAGCCGAGGCCCGTGGTACCGTAAAAGTTACCTTTCTGGTCACGTACCAGTCCGAACGCGTATTGGTGATAGTTTCCTGTGTAACCCCAGTCTTGATTGAGTGTTTCGAACAGGTCCCCTTCACCATCGCCGTCTTCATCCGTAACGTGGGTCAATTCACTGCGTTGCATGAGCCACAGTTCGCCCTGCTTGCCGGTCAGTAAACCCAACGGTTCGTGCAGCCCGAATGCATAGCGATCGAAGCGACCGTTCTTGTACGTCCAGACTTCGCCGCGGCGCGTGCACATAACCAGGCTGCCGTCTGGCCAGAATCCCATGCCGCCGACTTCAAGCCGAATGTCCTCTGGGACTTGAATGGATTCCACCACGTACGATTGGGCCTGAGAGACCGAAGGCAGCGCGGCGAGTATTCCGATCAGGATCACGGCGGGCAGATGTGGATGGGGATTCATGCTGGTACTCGTGGTATCTATTCCGGTGAGGCAGTGCCTGACGGAAGTTCGATGGTGAATTCGACGCGATTGGCTTGCGGGTAGCGGATCGTATCGCCGCTGCGTTGACCGGTCTGGGAGCCAAACCTGGTTTCGGCATTGCCGGTGTAAAACACGTCGGCAGCGGGCGTGTGAAGCAGATATTTCTGCGTGATGCGCGAGGGGGACACATGCACCCGGTGTTCTACCAGTACGCCATCAATACGATAGCGAAATACCGGCATATGCCTTTCCAGTCGATATCCGAGAAAGCGGGGCGGCGTGGGGGGGGCTGGCTTACCAATGCGAATCGTGTGGCCAGTACGGAGGGTCAGCAGTGGTGAGCCCTGCGCAGAGACCGGATTGCCGCCTCGGCCATTCCAGGCCGGACCCGCGTCGATGAAGGGACCTTTCCAGGCGTACTTCAGTTGGCAGGTCACGGTGTCAAAAGTGAAATTCAGGCCTCCCGGAAGTCCCACATTGATCGCTCGGTCAATTTTGCCGACTGGCGTCACCGTGGCCATGCGAAACAGGACAGGCTTGTCTTTAACAATAATTCGCGTGCCTGCCGTTTTCTGATCGAGCACACCCTTGGGTAATGGCAGGTCTTTCTGGTAGTAGAGCGCGGACCAGAGTTGCGCGATCCGCAGTTGTCGTTCTGCTGGACTGACTTCAAGGAAGAGTTGCGGCATGGAAGTGCCTGGTTGCAGTCGCTGCGGATCATGCATCCATCGGGAAAACCAGTCCTGACGCACCGTGTGTCCCGCGTCAGCGAGGTCGGGTGCTGGCACGACGCCGTCTTTGCGACGATTAATGCCGCGATAATCGTGGCAGGTGATGCAGGCGACTTGTCCCCGGCGGAGACCAATGATTTCCAGTCCCGCGCTCGCCAGGTCTCGCGTCGGTGGCGGTGCTGGGTCCTCGGCAGGCACGCCGGCAGCGCTGGAAATCAACGCGGGCAGGTCGTTCACACTGGCACCAAAGTGAGGCATTCGCAGATTTAGCCAAGGGCGGTTGCGTTGCTTTTCCAGCAGCACCGCGCGCAACCAGGATGACGTCAGTTTTGCTCCGGCACCCGTCAGCCGTGGAGGACGTTCATTGCGCACTACCCGTCCCTCGTCATCGACCGTAACTCCCTGCTGGATGTTCTGGTTGTCGAGTTCGTGACATTTTGCGCAACGGAACTGACGCAGACGTAGACCGTGCAGGACGGGTGGCGCATTGCGGTAGGCATTGCCATCAATGGGGTGAACGGTCTGCAGGAATTGCTGCAAGGCCGTACGGTCCGTCACGCTGAGTAGATAGTCGGGTAAAGGACGTTTGACGTCGGCAGCCAGGCAGCCGCCAGTCACGTTAAAGGGTTTGACAGGTTCCTGCTCAGGATTAGCCATCTGTAAGGGAGATGCACCGGCAGCCAAAGCCATGACTTGTTGTTCCGAGAGCGCCATCTCCCAGATGGATAGATCGTCCAGCTGACCCTGAAAGCGATTGGACGGGTTGGTCTGCAGGCCAAGTGCCCCGATGAGCAGGCGATCCGTGTAGTCGCCTGCTCCCTTTTGGGTTTTTCCGCTCCCTTGGAAATTACCATCGACGTAGTGCTGAATGGTCTGCCCTTGTCGGACCACTGCGATGTGGTGCCACTTGCCGTCGACGACATTGACGTCCTGAGGACGCACGATGACCGGCCTCCAGCCCCCGTCGGAGTTGTACTCGCCGTAGCAGATTGAATTGGCGCCGTCTTGGCCGATGTTCATGCGTAACTCGCGAGATCCGCGTCGACCGCCTCCAGGTCGTCCCCACGTAATGATAGAACCGCCCCGGGTCGTCTTGACCCAAACCGAAAGTGTCATCGTGTCGGGGCGGTGGAAGTGGGGCAGTTCGATGAAGGTCTTTCCGTCAAACTCAAATGTGGCGTCTCGCGGGCTGGTGGAGCGGGCAAATTGAGTGCGGCCGTTTACTTGTTCCATGCGACCCGTCACGTGGTCCTGTACCGCTGGCGCCTCGTCTGAACCAAAAGACCAGTAGTGTCGCAGTGGCAAGCCGGCGGATTGGCCGAAGGCAGGTCCCCGCAATGGCGCATCGCGCTCGCCTGGCGAGTTGCCCAGGTGGTGGCAATTGGCACAGCCGCTGGTACGGAACAGCTGTGCACCGCGTTGCACATTGCCGGCGGGCGGAGCTGCGTAGGGCTCAGCGCGTTTCCTGGTGTGGAACAGAAAAGCGGCGACTGCTGCAGCCAGGTGCTGTTCGGTTGGTGGGAACAGTTGAGGCATCCGTCCGTCTGGGTCGCTGGCATGTGGGTTGCCAATAAAGTCAGCCAGCGCACCGACGGAAACGTATTTGGAGCCGATGGCATTCAGGTTGTTGTCTTTGTCATGGCATTTGCCGCAGCCGACCTGAGCAAACAGAGTGCGACCCGTTTCGATCTGATCTGGATTGACCTGGTTATGGGATGCCTGGGAACCCGACTTGCGGGACATGACGAACGCGGTGACATCGGCCCGATCTTGCTCGGTCTCGAGGCAGACCGGCATCACCGCCGCGGTGCGATAGCGGTGGGGGGATTTCAGCCATGCGTATAACCAGCCTGCCGTAATCCGTGAGCCTGCGCTTGCCAGGTCCGGTCCGCGGCGTGCTTGCAGCTGCCAGTTGCTGGCGCTGTGGCAATTGGCACAACCCAGTTCGGCAAACAAGAATCGCCCGTGTTCGATCGAGTCTTGAGCAGCGACGTCGACGGGAGTTTCCAGATGTCGCAGTGCGGAGCTGGGGATCGGTTCGCTACGGAAGAATTCACTTTCCCAACGCAATTCCAGCCGGGCGACATCGTCGGTGCGTTTGAATCTGATGCGCAACGGGTGTTCGCCGGTTGCCAGTGGTGTCAGGGCGGCGATGGGCTGGCCGCCCAGTTGCACGTCGGCGCCGGGGGCAAAGACGTAATATTTGCCAGCTCGGCCAATCCGGAGCACACCTTTCCACTCGGCCTGGAAAAGCCGGTCGATTTGGGGGTGAATACTTTCTGTTTGCTGTAACGTAAAGTTCGGGGTACTGACCACGCGCCGCACGGTCGTGTTGGTGTCTGTGTAGGTCGCTAGCAGTCCCGGCTGTGATTGCTGGGCGAAAGAGAACGCCGTGGTGGTCAGCATCAGGGTTATGCTGAGCCACCGTGGGATACCGCCCGCGCCGCCGGGGACGCAGGAATCGTGGTGGGAAGTCGCCAGGCAGCACGTCCATCGAAGCAGCATAGGTTGTCTCTTCGCTGAATACGGTTGCTCTACAGCAGACGAGCGCTCTACAGCAGATGAGGAAACGCGAAGTATACAAGAACCGGAACCGGTTTCCATGCAGAAATGGGATCTGCTGGATTGGCGCCGCCAACCTGACCGAGTCAGGTTGTGACTCCGGCGCAGATCGAGAAGGGGTGTATAGCGATACTGACATCAGTCCGCGTTGTTGTGTTTTCGCCACGCTCCGTCTCTGGAGGGTTCCGCCATGTCCCGTCCGGCTCTTTCCCCTGGTGGCCTACTCTCCCGCCGTCGCTGGCTGGCGACCACCGGGGCACTGGCCAGTCTGAACGGCAGCGATAAACTGAGCGCGACTCCCAGCGTGCCGTCTGGACTAGGGACAGGACGCGCCAAGCATGTGATTGTACTGTTCTTGCACGGTGGTGCTGCGACGCAGGATATGTACGACTTGAAGCCCGATGGTCCAAGTGCGAGCCGCAGCCAATTTGCGCCGATCGACACCTCCATTCCGGGGATTCAGGTTTGCGAACATCTCCCACTGCTCAGTAAGTGGATGCATCGCGCCGCCGTGATCCGCAGCGTGAGCCATCAAAGTGGCTGCCACAATACTGCCCCCGCCTTTTCTGGACATGAGGGATTGGTCCCCAACCAGCGGATCGAGGATTTGAACCATCCGCCCAGTATGGGATCGACGGTGGAGTACTTGCACCAGCAGAGCCCAGCCAACCGGGGGCGTAACGTGCTACCCACGTACTTTTGTCTGCCGCACCATCTCGGTTGGGGGGAAAACTGGCGTCGGCCAGGAATTTATTCAGGCTGGCTCGGCAAGCAATACGACCCATTGTGCAGCGAACCGGTCGCCTGGTACGCAAAGGACGCGGTGCTGCGCGATTGGCAGAATATTCCTACCACGCTCGGGTACCCGCGTTTGAGTAAAGAGACGGCGGTTAGCGATTCGCGACTTCAGCGAAGGTGGCAACTTGCCCGGAGTCTTGACCGGGGGCTGCAGCGGGCCAATTTGGCGGAGACCGATGTGCAGCAGTTCCACCGCCGGCATCAGCAGGCGTTCGATTTGCTGACAACTGATCGTATACGGAAGGCTTTTGACCTGAAGCAAGAAGATGCGAAAACACGCGAGCTTTATGGCCCCAGCCTGTTTGGCAATAGTTGCCTGACGGCCAGGAGACTCATTCAGGCGGGCACGCAGTTCATTAACGTATTCTGGGATAGTTACGGTATCCGTCCGGCTGGGGGCAGTTACGATTACGGGTGGGACACCCACGGCTACAACTTTGAAGTGCTGCGCGAGCGCAACTTGCCGGGCTTGGACCAGGCCGCCAACGCACTGCTTACCGACCTGCAGCGGCATGGGCTACTAGACGAGACCCTGGTGTTGATTAACAGTGACTTCGGCCGCACGCCCAATGTCAACGCCAAGTCTGGGCGTGATCACTGGACGCACTGTTACGCCAACCTGTTGTTGGGTGGCGGGATTCAGGGTGGCGCCGAGTACGGCGCATCGGATCAAAACGCCGCCTACGTGACAGAGAATCCTGTGCACCCGCGGGATGTCTGTGCCACGGTTTTCAAGGCAATGGGTATCAGTGAAAACACGATGATTTATGACCGACTCCAGCGGCCGCAGCCGATCGCCATGGGCGGCCGACCGATCGAGAGTATCTTGAACTAGCGGGTGTCTTCACGCAGATTCCCACGGCCCATAGGCGTACCGTCGCCCTGGCGTGCAAGTGACGTGCGCCGCACGGGCGCTGTGCTTACTCGTGGCCCGGTGACTCGCTGGCGGGCTCTTCGGTGGCAGGCTTCGCCGGTGCTGCGTGACCGTGGGGCGTGTTTCGCGCTACTGTGACGACACCCACCAGGACGAGTGCCATGCCGACCCAAAGAGCCGGGCTTACTGTGGTGTGTCCCCGCAGCTTGTAGGCCGAGGCCAGCGCGGTGACGCAGACCGCACCACCAAACACAATCGGCATCACGAGCAAGGCGTTACCCTTGCTCGTCATCATGGCCGTTGTCAAGAACAAGGCACCGGCTGCACCTAGGGCACCAGCCAGGAATCCCCACTTGGCGGGTATGAAGTGTTCACCTGTGTAGGAGAAGGTATCGCCTTTCAGCTTCATGGCGATCAGCCCACCGGCGATCGCCAGCACCAGGTAGGCAATACCGATGAAGACATAGGGTTTGAACGGAGACCAGCCCTGTGGTGGTGGCAGTTTAACTTGCGCATTTCCGATGGTCGGTCCGTACAACCCCCAGCAACAGGCCGTTGCTACGGCAAACAGGATTGGGATCAGCATGTTCTTCACGAATGCTCCTGGAATCAATTGATTCTGAAAACGTGTGGTTTGGCAAGACGAAGCGGTATGCCCTGCCCTGACAAAAAGCGTCTCGCGGCAGGTCCGCAGTAACTGGACGCCCAGATCATAGTCGATTTAAGTGTTGACGCGAATCACGGGTAAGGCCTGGGGCCGTACTGCTACGGGGTGTTGGTAATGCCAGTCCTGCGTAACACGATCTGGCAGTTGGACAAAGAATCGTGGACTTCCGCGCGAAGTGCAGCGAACAGGTACTACTGGCCAGGCTTCGTGGGTTACCAGTCGACGATAAAACGGTTGGCCCTTGGTCCGGTTCGGTTTTGCGAAAATCGACGCACCAGCACGCGGGACGAGTGGCCGTACCGACAGTCGTGAGCCCAGTTTGCTCGGACCCCAACGCGAGGATTCAACGCGCCCTGCACCGGCCTGTCAGACCGCGCGTGCGGTCGTTTTACGCCGTTTGCGCGGTCCCTTCCGCGGGCGTTGCTGGGAACGCGGCGAGGCGGTCCCCGGGCGAGTCGCTGATTTACGCCTGCGAGGTCGCCGGGTCGACTTTTTGCGCGGGCTCGACCCGGTTTTCTCGCGTCCCTCTTGCGTTTGGCTGGTAGGCTGCGTTTGGTTCGCGGAGGCTGGGGCCGTGTCGTGTGGTTCTTCTTCGCCGGTCGCTCCGGGCGGTAATGCGACGGGGACCTTTTGGCCCGTCAATCGTTCAATCATCCGCAGAGACCGTTGCTCATCGGGCGAGCAGAACGAAATGGCTTGACCCGTGGTTCCGGCCCGCGCGGTGCGTCCGATGCGGTGAACGTAGATTTCCGGAACCTCGGGCAGATCGTAGTTGATGACATGGGAGACGCCGGAGAAGTCGAGTCCACGCGAGGCGAGATCGGTGGCGACCAGGACGGGAGGCTGACTGGAATTGAATTCGCGGATGGCAGCCTGACGCCTGGCCTGGCTTTTGTTTCCATGAATCGCGATCGCGGGAATGCCCCTGCGTTCCAGGGAACGTGCGATCTTGTCCGCTCCGTACTTGGTGCGCGAGAAGACCAGGGTGCGTGTACAAGCGGTGGCGTTGAGAAAACGTCGCAGTGTCATGGGTTTCTGCTTTTTCTCGACAAAGTAGACGGTTTGCGAAACCAGATCCGGTGTCGAGGCGACGGGCGTCACTTTGACCTCGAAAGGCTTGTGAAGCCACTGTTTTGCCAGTTCGCGAATTTCTTTGGGCATCGTTGCGGAAAACATCAGCGTCTGGCGTTGTTCCGGCACGCGAGCCACAATCTTCCGCAAATCGTGGATAAAGCCCATGTCGAGCATTTGGTCCGCTTCGTCGAGAATCAGGACTTCGACTGCCGCCAGCTGGACAAAGTCCTGTTGAATCAGGTCCAGGAGACGACCTGGCGTGGCAACCAGAATGTCTACTCCCGATTGCAGTGCGCGTACTTGTGGCCCCTGACTGACGCCGCCGAAGAGGACTGTGTGTTTGAGGTGTGTGTACTTGCCATAAGTCTTAATACTGTCGCCAATCTGGGCGGCGAGTTCACGGGTTGGTGTCAGGATTAGGGAGCGAATGGCGCGCCGGCCTTGCCGCTGGCGTCGGCGGGACGCTCCTGTCGGTGCGCTGGCGGATGCCATAATCCGCTGCAACGTGGGCAGTGTGAAAGCGGCGGTCTTGCCAGTTCCGGTCTGGGCACAGCCAACCAAGTCTCTCCCGGTGAGTAACTTGGGGATGGCCTGTTCCTGGATTGGGGTAGCGTCCTGGTAACCTGCATCCTGGAGGCTTCGGAGGAGTGGCTCGCACAGCGCGAGTGCGGAAAACTTCATACGGGTCGTTCACTTTCGGAAAGGACTGAAGGTGGCCGTTTATACCGCTGCCACCGCGTGCGGACTACCGATCGTGGCAATGTGATTGCGCGGATTTGCGGCAGCCATGTGATTCAGGAGCAAGAGAATCAGTCGCGGTCGAAAGGAAGATACGAGGATGCCAGGGCGTTACGCCCGGGAACTGTCCAAGTTGCCGCAATCTCGAAATCGAATGAACACAACACTCATAGTGTTGGTCTCGCACCAAACTCATTTTAAATTAACACGTCCTGGTTCGTCCCGATAGGCCATTTCCGGGACGATGAGCAGACTTCTTGGGTCATTGGCCTGTTGGTGCCGGCGCGACCAGACCATCCGTTATGCCAGAGCGGTGTGCAGCCTGCCATTGGTGTGAGGAGGCGGCTCAGACAGAAGAGAGACAATAGGTTTTGACGTGTTTCAGGCCCCCTGGGGATGATTTTTGAAGGGAAGTTCCACTTTGAATTGCCGAGTATCTCCAATAAGATAGATAGTCGCTGTACGGTAGGGCAGACGCGATGGGGTGTGTGGCCTGTTCGTGTCAGTTGGAAAAGGAATCTCCTATGCTATCGCTGTCAGATCAGATCTCACGTTCACGCCGGCTCGGTCGTCGCGATTTTATGCGGATCGGTACGCTGGGCATGGGAGGGGCCGCCCTGGGAATGGCAGGTCCGCGCGGGCTCTTGGCGCAGCAGTTGCTGAAGGCGACCACAGGCAAGTCGGTGGTCTTTCTGTTTCAGCAAGGAGGACCAACCCAGCACGAGACATTTGATCCTAAGATGGATGCCCCGAGTGGGGTTGCCACGGTGGGTGGCGATGTCGCCACCAGCGTGCCAGGCACTCGGTTTGGCAGCAGTCTGAGTAAACTGGCACCACATGCCCATCGGATGGCGGTAATTCGCAATTATCAGACGAATACCCAGCACGGTGGCGTGCTGCCGATTGTGAGTCCTACGATTCAAAACGCCAGTATTGGGGCAGTCTATTCACGCATCGCGGGCACGAATGATCGCAAAACGGGATTGCCAAATTCGATGTTCATGATTCCGCAGTCGATTGACGCGGAACAGAAATCGTTGGGCGAGCAGTTCGGAAAGTTTGATGCGACGGGTGTTCTGGGCAAGGCCTTTACGCCATTCATGCCGGGAGGAAAGGGGCCGCTACAGCAGGCGCTGAAGCTGAGCCTGCCGAGGGAGCGAATCGAAGACCGTCAGAACCTGTTGTTCACCCTTGATAACGTGCGTCGTCGCCTGGATAACCTGAAGGAGACCGATGGGGTCTACGGTTTGAATCGGCAGGCGATGGAACTGGTGCTCAAGGGGGTGGCCGATGCTTTTGACCTTTCCAAGGAAGATCCACGCACGGTAGCGCGGTATGACACCAGTGGTTTTTTCAAGGCGGAACATTGGACGGACAGCAAGGGGAAGGCCAAGAACAACCTGCCCTGGTACACTGCCCATACCAAGACTCTGGGGAAAATGTTGTTGCTGGCGCGCCGGTTGTGTGAGGCGGGTTGCGGGTTCATCACAATTCACAGCGAGTTCGTCTGGGACTTCCATTCGGACGTCAACAATGTGGCGGTGGAACAAGGCAAGCCCCTGGTGATCGAACCGTTTGACCACGCGGTGTCGGCCTTCATTGAAGACGTAGAAGCACGTGGCCTGTCGGATGATATCTTGCTGGTTTGTTGCGGGGAGATGGGGCGCACTCCCAAGATCAACAAGCTGGGGGGGCGTGATCACTGGCCGCGTCTGGCACCTTTGATGCTTTACGGAGGCGGATTGACCGACGGTCAATTGATCGGACGCTCCACGCGTGATGGTGGCGAGGCGGTTGGCCGGCCACAGAGACCCGATGATCTCTTGGCCACGATCTTCCACACGCTGATCGATTACAGCGAGGCCCGCTTGATTCCCGACCTGCCTTCCGACTTGAAAAACAGCTTGGTGCGGATCGAGGATAACCGGGGTGTTTTGGGCCAGTCGTAATTCGCGGGTCCAACCCAGTCAAATTGCCAGTCTGTGCTGGTCAAGATCAGATGGCGCTCTGTGGCAGTTCAACTTAGCTCTGCAATGACTTTTCCGGATGGCAGCAAGGGGTGCGGGCGGCCACGGTGGTCCAGAAGGGTCGCTTCCGGATTGATTCCCAGGAAGCGATACACGCTGGCGACAAGGTCGTTCGGATCGAGGGTCCGATCGGCAGGGTACTCGCCTTTCTGATTCGTTTTTCCGATGACCTGGCCCATATTCCAGCCACCGCCGGCCACCAGCACCGACATGGCGCCTGGCCAGTGGTCGCGCCCAGGCCAAAGTGGTGTCTTGGCACGGCCCATATTGACTTTGGGAGTGCGACCGAATTCGCCGGTTGCGATGACCAGTACACGCTTGTCCATGCCACGTTCTGCAAGGTCCTCGATGAGTGCAGTGATGGCCTGATCGTAAACGGGCAAGCGGGATTTCATGGCCTGGAAAATATGCTGGGCATCACCGTGGTCATCCCAGGTAGGAAATTTCCGGGAGACACGGCCCCAATCCAACGTAATCATACTGCAACCTGCTTCGACCAGCCTCCGCGCCAGTAAAGCGCTTTGTCCCAGTGTATTGTTGCCGTAGCGTGCACGCAGAGCGGTAGACTCCCGGTCCAGATCAAACGCATCACGCGTCGCGGGCGAGCTGAGCAGTTGAACGGCGCGCTGCTGGAACCGGTCACTGGCTTCAATTTGTGGATTGATGTCGACCTGGCTACGGAAGCTGTCGAACGCATTCAGTAATGCAGTACGCTGGTCCAGACGCTGCATTACCTGTTCGTGCACTGCCAGGTTGGCCACGGAGAAATTCGGATCGAATCGATCAAAGTCAGGGCCAATCGGCAGCTGAGCAATGTGTGAGGGCAGTACGTCGACGACAAAGGGGGAAGCAGTCGAGCCAAGGTATGCGGTTCCACCACCTTTTAACGCTGTCTTGTTAGAAACGAACTGGGGAATGCCCGAGTGGCTGAGATCTTCCCGGATGCTACCAACAATGGTGTCGAAGGTTGGGTATTCCGAAGCCGTAGCACTGATGTTGCGGGGCGTGCGTCCCGTCAGAAAACGCCCCGCCGCCCCTGGGTGATCAGGTACTTGGTGCGTGATTGAGCGGATAATGCTAATGCGGTCTGCCAGTTTGCAGTGCCGCGGCAACAGTTCGCACACCTCCATTCCACCAACCGCGGTCGCGATAGGTTGGAATTCGCCACGATATTCACGTGGCGCAGCGGGCTTCATGTCATACGTTTCCAGGTGGCTGGGGCCACCCTCCAGCCACAGCAAGATCACCGCAGTATCGGGATGCTGACCACGATTCGCGGTGGCGCGTAAACGCAACAGGTCCGCCAACCCGAGTCCACCGAGCAATAGTGAACCCGCTTGCAAGAAGTTGCGTCGTTTCAGAGGGCCAGGGCATGAGCTATGGTGCATGGGTTCCTCGCAGGGGATGGCGACCGATTGTACCACTCAGCCGCCGACGCAGCGACGCGAATCTCCAACGGCGTCACGGCGTTGGAGGCGGTTATTCTTCTGGTTCGGCAACGCGCAACGCGTCGTGCCACACTTCTTCACCACCCACGATCGGGAGCGTCAAGGAGGTGTGATCCAAGTCAACGGTCAGCTCGGTGCCCGGAGTAGGCCACAAGGTAAAGTCCTGGTCACTGGAAAAGATCATCAGGCCAATTTGTTGCCCTTTGGGGATGATCTGGTCATCCGGCTGGAGGTCGAACCGCAGAGTATAGAACGTGCCGGGCTGAAGTGGTTCACTTTTGGTCAAGGACTGATGGTTCTGCGGGTCCGCCCAGCCACGCGTGATGATGTTGTCTGTGATTTTCGCGTTCTTGCGTGTGTTCCAGGGAAGTGACACCAGCCAGACCGACAAATTGGCAGCTTCGCGATTACATGCCAGCTTGATTTCGATTTGTGGCGTGCCAGAGAGGTGAACCGGCTTATTGAGCTTCGGCGTCAGATAAATGAGCCGGTGGTTGGTCCATTCCGCGCGTGCGAGTGCTTCGCCGTTGAACGAATAATTGTCGACCAGGGACTCAACACCTTGTTGTTCTGGCACTTCCGTTTGCAATACTCCACGCTGAGGCGTTCCCGCTTGCAGATGGAATCTGACCGGTTGGACTTCCGGGTGCGGGTAATCGGGGTAGGCGGTTGGGTTGTCCCGTTTGTCATTTTCCCGAACGATCCAGACGCGTTGGTCTTTCTCGACGTCGTTTTCTACGCCATGCAGGTAACGCGTGAACCAGCGGTTCATCAGCTTCATTGGGGGAGGGCCACCATGTCCACCTTGGTGGAAGAAGGCTTGCCAGGGGAGGCCCTTTTTCTTGACCGCTTCCAGAATGCGAACGCTATGTTCGGGGACCACGTTCCAGTCGTTGAATGCGTGTGCCATCAACATGGCTGCCTGCATCGGTTTGAGGTCGTTCAGGTAGTCGCGTCCCGCCCA
The DNA here is from genome assembly GCA_002724245.1 of Planctomycetaceae bacterium. Taxonomy (GTDB): domain Bacteria; phylum Planctomycetota; class Planctomycetia; order Pirellulales; family Pirellulaceae; genus UBA9264. The sequence goes on along the minus strand of PBOG01000022.1, from coordinate 18,641 downwards.
GAAATCGTTGTAATCGCCGGTGACGCGGTCAAAGTTGCTGCGCATTAATTCGTCGCGAATACGTGTGTTGCAGTCAGCACGCATTTGTTCCGGGCCACTGTGAATGTACTCGTACAGGCAGTCGATGTCTTCGCCGATGAAACCGAAAGGGTGGCGGACCAGCCCGTTGGAACGGTAGTAGTGGTAGTACGAGGTGTTCGGTGCGATTGGAATGATGGCTTCCAGGCCTGCGACGCCGGTGGTCGCTGCGGCGAGGGGAATCGTGCCGTTGTACGAAGTGCCGGTCATGCCGACCTTGTGGGTGCACCAGCCCGCAGGCACGCGCTCAAAACCATCGACGGTGGTGAACCCGTCAGCGCGTCCACAGAGCCAGTCGATGACCGCCTTGGGAGCGAGGGATTCGTTGTCTCCGCCCACTGTTGGGCAACCCTGTGACAGCCCGGTTCCAGGTGACGAAGAGTGCACCACGATGTAGCCACGAGGTACCCATTGTCTGGCATGTGATTTGGAGATGATGGGACGCATGCCTTTTCGCTCGACTGGTGGTTGTGTTGTGCGCCGCGGTGGATTCTTGCCAATCTCCTGGTGGGGGTCCCAGAAAAATTCGGTACCTGCTTTGCCGGTGCCGGCAAAATAAGGACTGGAGACGTAAATCACCGGAAGCTTGAGCCCTTCGCTTTCGGTCTGTCTGGGACGCGTGACACTCACATGCATGCGATCCAGACGCCCGTCATTATCCGAATCAAATTCCGTTTCCACCCAGAGGTCGTGTCGAATCCAGTAGTCGGGGTCTTTGAAGCCATTCACGATCTGTGCTTCGCCGTCTTTGAAGACAGGTACGGTGAGCTGCGATTTCTGTTTCGTGCTTGTTTCCTGGGCGACACCGGATGTCACCGGCAGTAGCGTCAAGAGAATTAGTAATGTCAGCGGATGGGGATTCGGTTTGTACATGGGGTGACCTCAGGAGCCTCGGTTTGGAATAGTCTCATTGTAGCTGGCGTGATGGTGCCTGTACTGCAGCAGCGGGAGACGCGATCTGACCCTGTCGGCAGTGGAATCCATGGCCACAGCGAGAGGATTGCGGGTGATTTCTCTAGTCAACGCCATGTGAGAAAGTGCTGTTTTGTGGTTTTTGTCGTCGGGAGGTGATGTTCGCTTTGACAGCGAACGCTCTATTCTGGTACATCCCGATCCCATTCTTGCGGATCCCCGCGGCGACTCAAGTTCATGCATAATGAGGATTGTGGTGATGCAACGTTCGGCTGAAAAGCGGGTGACGATTGCCTTTGTCCCGCGTGAGCAGTTTGCGACGACCCAGCGTTGCCTGGAGTTGCTGCTCCAGCGAACTTCTGAGCCGTATGAGTTGATCGTGGTTGATGGCGGGTCACCACCGGGCGTGCAGCAATATCTGCAAAGTGCTGCGATGGAACATGGTTTCAGGCTGTTGCGGACCGACGAGTACCTGACACCGAACCAGGCGCGGAACCTGGCGTTGGCGCATGTGGAAACCCCGTACGTCGCATTTGTTGACAATGACGTGCTTGTTTCCGAGGGCTGGTTAACTGCGCTGGTGGACTGTGCCGAGCGGAGTGGAGCCTGGGTTGTCGGGCCGCTCTATTTTGAGTTTGAACCGGAACGGCGGCGGATCCACATGTTTGGTGGTGAAGTGGGGATCCAGGCGGACGGACGTGGCCGCATGACGTGTGTCGAAAAACACTTGTATGCACACGAGCTGTTGAGTGATGTGCAAACGGAGTTTCACGCCCAGCCTACGAAGCTCATCGAGTTTCATACGGTGTTGATCCGCATGGGTGCGTTTCAACAGATTGGCCGTTTGGATGAAGGGTTTCAGTCGACGTCCGAGCACGTTGATTTATGCCTGGAGGTGCGGCAGGCAGGTGGTGAAATTTGGATCGAGCCCGCCTCACAGATTACGTACGCCCCGCCGAAAAGTCTGAGCGGCTCCGACCGGGAATTCTTCCTCTTGCGTTGGAGTGAAGCACGCGGGATCGCTACACTTCGGCACATGGTCGACAAGTATCAATTGCATCCGCGTTCTCGCGGTGTGAGGCTGTCGGCGCGCTGGCTGGCTGGGCACCGACGCTACAGCATGGACTGGTTGCCGCGTTGGAAACGGCGGCTTGGGGTGAAGCTGGGTTCACGGTTGGAAAAGAGCGTGGTGACTCCACTGGAAAAATTGTGGAATCGTTGGCACTATCCACTGTCACGATACGGTTCGTTATCAACTCCCCGGGTGTCTGTGTTTTCGCCAACTTCCGGTAACTGTCGACGCTGCGCCGCGTGAGTGCGCACTGGTGTGATCCGTGGCGGTGGGGCACGGCGGGTAACGTCTCCTGAAATGGTCTCGTAGGGTGCGCAGGGTTGCCGGATGGTTGATGTGACAGTCGTGGTTCCAGTTTTCAATCGCCAGTCCCTGGTGATCGATGCACTCAATGCAATCGCCGCGCAAACGTGTTTGCCACGGCAAGCCGTCGTCGTTGACGATGGTTCGACGGATGCCACCGTCGAAGCAGTTAGACGATGGATGGCGGAACATGGATCCCGGCAGGCAGAGAGCCGTCGCTGGTGTGTTCGTCTCTACACGCGGCCCAAGAAAACGGCGGCGGCAGCCCGACAATTTGGTTTGACGCATTGTGATACGACGGAGTTTGTGGCGTTTTTGGACTCAGATGATTTGTGGCCGAGAGATTTCCTGGAGCGGGCTGTGGCTGCCATGTCCTGTGACAGCAAAATCGTTGCTAGTTCGACCGATCGCAGGTTTGTCGATACAGCGGGAACGGTTTTTCAGCAAGATGACTGCCGGGCGCTGGCGCGGAACCCGATTCGCTGGTTATTTCAGTATGGTGCCGGGGTGGCTTCCTGTACGCTCTTCCGACGGGCTGCCGTCGATGCGGCGGGAGGTTGGGATGACAGCCTGAAGACGGCTGAGGATGCGGCTTTGTTTGCGCGTGTTGCCAGCCTGGGCCGTTGGACCCATCTGCCCGGAAACGCCGTGACCTTGCGACAGGGGCGGGGGAAGAACGGGATGGAGGAAGGGAACCTCAGTCAGAAGCACACCGATCGTTTGCAGCGTTGGGCAGGCGCCTACGAAAAAATCTATGACGAACTGCAGGGCCACCATCCGGAGTCTGATCGGCGTCTGCTGCGCCGCTATGTCGCGGCCTACTGGTATCGGGCAGGAAAACAGTGGGCCTTGCAGAGAAACGAGGACGCAGCACGTCGGTGTTTCGATAACGCCGTGTCATGGTGGCCGTTGATGTTGCGTCCCAGGTTGCGTCGCTATCGATTGGCGGCGACCTGTTGCGATCGCAGGCAACAGATCTGAGACACGTCAAATAATCCAAACAGTCCGCGTTGCCGCATCCAATGCGTGTTTGTGCATGGCCTGTTGTGCCGTTCAAATGATCCGCGGCGGTTCCTGATTGGGGGGTATTTCCGGACGCTGCTCGGTCAGTGGGTCCGGGGCACCATCAGCCGGGTTCTTGCGAAAGAGCTTGGCGAAAAAGTCGAAGAATAACAGGTCAACGAATAATTCACAGATAAACCCGAGCATGGGTGTTCCTTCTGGTCGTAGCGGGTCTGTCCTGGTCGTACGCTTGCCTGGTCACCGTGCAGGGAGCAGGACTTGTTCCGGTTAGTTTACCTTACTTCTTCCGTTCGTTTGAATAACGTGTGCTGTGGCTGAGGCCGCTGAGTGTTCATTCATGTCATGTGTGCTCCGGCAGCATTGGTATAGACCGCGTACAGGCTTTGGCTGGCGGCCATGAACAGGCGGTTGCGTTTGCTGCCCCCACAGCAAAGGTTTGCACATACTTCGGGTAACAGGATCTGACCGATCCGGTCGCCGTTGGGAGCAAATACGTGCACCCCGTCGTAGCCCGTGGCAACCCAGCCCGCACTCGAGCAGGTGTTTCCGTCCATGTCACTGCGAATCCCGTCGGAATGGCCAGCTTTTCCGAACCCGTCCATTTTCATCGAGGCGAACTGCCGTCCCCTGGTCAGTCTCTTGCCGGCAACGTCCCAGACTCGGGTCGCGTGTGCGCCAGCCGCGGTATCGGAAACATACAATTGCGTTAGGTCGCGGGGAAAGCAGAGTCCATTGGGTCGGTTGATGTCGTCTGTGACTTTGGTCAAGGTACCGCTGGCGCTGTCAATTCGGTAAGCCGATTCAGGCAACTCGACGGCCGCTTTGTGGCCCGTGTCGTTCCGCATGACGCCATAACTGGGGTCCGTAAACCAGATGGAATCGTCGCCGCGATGAACGCCGCAGTCTCTGCTTGGCGGCGGGTGACGGTGTGACGCACCAGAACTAGCGGTAGCCTGCATTGTATCTGCTCTGTGATGGCGTTGGACACGGTTGTTGGTTTTCGCCTCTGTGGGGTTCCGGTTCTCGGTGCTGTTCCAGGTCAGGGGACTGTCCACGCGTGTCGCACTATTCAGGCAAGGTAAGACCGCTGGACAGCAGCGGTCACTGACAAACGTCCAGTCCTTGCACGGGTGTCGCAGTGTCTGGCAAGATGCGCAGCAGTGACTTACTTACGGACCTCTGTCAGATCAGTGGGTTGGTGATAAATGGTCGCCCGTGGCAGGGCGCTGCGCAGGTTCGCGACGCCCGCCGCACTGACCTTCGTTTCGGTTAAATCGACGGTTTTCAGTTGCTCCAGGCCGTGCAGATGGGCCAAGCCTGCGTCGCTGACGGCGGTGCCGGTGAGCATCAACTGTGTTAACCCCGGCACCTCTGCCAGGAGTACCAGGTCTGCGTCTCCGAGGCGCGTGTTGTTGAAATAGGCGGCAAACACCTGGCCTCCGTTGTCGGCCAGCAGCCGACCTCCCAGTTGCTCGAGCTGCTGCAGCGTTTGCCTGTTTTGTGATTCATTGACCGGCTCACGGAAAAACGCCCGGCGTCCCTGGTGGCTGAACACAACACCGAGCAGGGTGAGTGGGTGAAAGAAGAAAAGTACCGGCGCGCAGCAGATGCCGAATCCCAGGCCCACAGAGATTCCCAGTTGTGGCACAAGCAACACGAGCATTGGCAGTGCGAATACCGCGACGCAATAGGCGATGCTCCAAGTTTGTGTCCAGTGTGCCAGACGGTACATTCCGACCGTGACCACGGTTGATAGACCGCCCAATGTCAGGCAGGAAACGGCCATAACACTGCTGGTCCAGGTGTCGCTCGTGCCGGCCGGTGACGTGATAATGTGGATGGCTGCCGGCAGGTAAAACAGCCCCAGGAAGATCCAGAGGCCCGAGATGAAGACGTTGTAGGAAGCGGCTGCCAGGGCCCATTGAGGGGGCTTGAACAGAGCCGTGGCCGTCTCCTCGCCGGGTGGTCGGTTGAGCTCCGCCGGTGGTGTGTAGGGATTAGTCATAACGCTGCTCGCGGATCGCACATCTCAAGCGGTTCGAAACGGCACGCTATGCCGGTGGGAGCTGGCACGCGTGTGGCTCTCGGTGTAGAGCCTGTCTGTACGTTACGCGCTCTTTCGCGGCGCGATTTTGTGGCCAGTGGGCTTGGAGCCAGAGGGAACTACAGGTGTCGTGATGACACTGATGGAGATCAAGACGTGACACCGTTCCCGGGATTGCGGTGTGGCAATCGCCATCAGGATCCCTTTTCGTTAAGCTTGTCATACAAAGTCGGTTACACAGGAAACAGGTTTCCCATGCTGTAAGGCGCCGTACGATGTTGCGAAATGCTGGGCTGCGAATCACTGGAGGTTCTTCCCGACGCGGTGACGGCACGACGCGTCGCGCGGTACTGGAGGCGGGCAGCCTGGGGCTGGGCGGATTAACGTTGCCGGGTGTACTTCGGGCCCGAGCCGAGGCGGGTACCGCGAAGAAGCCGGCGGCAGTCATCTTTGTGGAGCTGGACGGTGGACCGTCGCAGTTTGAAACCTATGATCCGAAACCGGCCGCGCCCCAGGAGTTTCGTGGCCCGTTCGGTTTTCAGGACACGAGTGTCAGCGGGGTGCAGTTCAGTGAATTGCTGGTTGAACAGGCCCAGGTAATGGACCGGATGGCGATTGTACGGTCCGTCTGGCACACCAACAGCGAGCATGCCAACTCCGGTCATTACATGGGGACCGGCTATTACTTCCGCAACAACGCCCCCAGCAATCAGCAGATGCCAGCAGTGGGGTCGATTTGTGCCCGGGCGGTTGGCGCGCGGGCGGCGGCTGTACCTCCTTACGTGTCACTACTGGGGCCACCTCGCTATGGGAATGCGCTCTATCTGGGGCAGGCCTACGATCCGTTTACGATCACGGCGGATCCCAATGCGGCCAACTTCAAAGTCGAAAACCTGGCGCTGGCATCCGGGTTGAGTATCAATCGACTGCAGGATCGTCGCGCGCTGGTGCGTGCGTTGGATGCGCGCCGCCGTGCGGTCGAGGGGGCCGCCGCGGCAGGCGCGATTGATGCCTTTACACAAGAAGCGTTCGCCATGGTCCACAGCGGCCAGGCGGCGCGGGCCTTCGACATTGCCGCCGAGCCGGACGCCGTGCGGGACCGTTACGGGCGGACCCATATTGGGCAGGCTATGCTGCTGGCCCGCCGATTGGTCGAGGCGGGGGTGATGTTTGTGCACGTTCACAGTCGCGAATGGGACGATCACGGGTCGCTGGAAGGTCGCATGAAGGTGCTCCGCCCGCGGTGGGACCGGGCTATGGGTGCCCTGATAGCAGATCTCTACGAACACGGTTTGCAGGAGCACGTCCTGATGGTCGCGATGGGTGAGTTTGGCCGTACACCACGGATGAACAAGAATGCGGGCCGAGATCACTGGGGCCCTCTGATGAGCGTGGCCTTTTCCGGCGGCGGACTGCAGATGGGACAGGTGGTCGGAGCTTCGACGGAAAAGGGTGAAACACCGAAGTCGAATCCCTACCGTCCCGACAATGTCCTGGCGATGGTCTACCGCCACCTGGGGGTCGATCCCAGCCAGACCTTTCCCGACTACAACGGTCGCCCGCAGTACGTGTTGGAACACCGTGAGCTGATACGCGAATTAATCTGAGCCAGCTGGTTGATTCGGTTGGCGCATGCGGGAGCGTGCTCCCAGGCAAGTTGGGCTTGCGGCGATGTCGCCTGTGTGCTCCGAGCGCCTTGTGGATGCTGTGCCGGAGCGCGCCCACGCAGGACACAGGATTGTATGGTGCGGCGTGGGGGGTACACTGCAATCGTTGTAAATTCTTGGATACGTCTGTCTGCAAGGGAGGATGCCCGATGCAACGTTGGATGTGGTGCCTGATACTACTGTTTGTGACAGGGGGAGTTTCGGGATGTTCGGACTCTTCATCGAACTACCGGGACGGTAACCGGAATGGTTATCGGGATGACTATCGGGATGACTACCGGGATGGTTATGGCTATGACGAGCCCAGGGTCCGCCGCCGCCCGCAGCAGGGGCGAAGTTTCTCCAAACAGGGGGCCACGGGACGCAGTAGCAGTAAGGCCAGCCGACGCAGCACGACTAAGGCCAGCGGACGCAGTAAGAGCAAATCGAGGCGTCCCACCAGGAGTAAGTCGAGTCGGCGCAGCAAGAGTTCCCAGAGCTCAGGCTCCAAGTCGCGATCAAGCAGCCGCAAGCGGAGACGCTAGGATTGGCAGCGAGCGTGACTCCCCTGCCCTGTCAGGTCATCCGCCAGACTACGTCAAGTACGGAAGGTTGCTGAGGTGAGATGTTTCCTTCCACACCAACGGAGTGTCTGCAGATGCGTGGCCAGGCCGTTGCTGGTTGTCCTGATTGCCTGGTCGTTACTCTTGGAACCGATGCGCGCTGGTGAGCCACTGCGCGTGGGCCCGCGATCGGCGAGGTCTGGCAAGCCCGTGCACCGCCAGGCGTTGCCTACCAGAACGGGAGAATGGTGGCACTATCGCGGGAGCCGTCGCATGGCCGGTCGAGCGCAGCTGACCGGTCGTATTACGCAGCCGGCGATTCGCTGGCAGCATGCGATGGGGACGCAGCAAACCTTACTGGCGGTGTCCCTGAAACCAAGGGGCGGTGAGTCCGTCGTCGCTTTGCCGGTGGTTGATGTCACTGCGGGCGATTGGGGAGCCACCTTGTCCGTATGGGGAGCCAGTGCCCCCTGGGTGGACCTGGATGGAGACGGCTCGCGCGCCGTGCTGCCGAGCGGTGTCAATAGTAAGGCGGGCCGTATTTTGCCCAATCACGGGCAGTGGCAACTGGTCAAGACTTCCCCCAAGAACTATCCCGAGTCACAACCTTACCTGGGGACGGTGAGCTTGCAGATTCGCGACCATGGCAAATGGGTACCCAAATGGGAGACGGAGACCGACACGCTGATCTGGTCTGCGGAACCGATTGTTGGTGATTTCGATCACGACGGGCGCCCTGAGATTGCCTGTTTACCCTGGTACAAACTGAACCTCCTGGATGCCGAGACAGGCCAGCTTGAGGCGCAGTGTCACTACCTGCACAAGGGGGAAAATCCGGGTGCGGGTGGACGTGCCTACGGCTGGTTTGGGGCTTATGACGTCGATGGCGAAGGACGCGATGAGTTTGTCATTCTGGACGATTTTACCAAGCACATGGAAGTGCTCGGTTGGCGTGAGGGGAAATTGGAAAGGCTCTGGAGTCGACGTCTGAGAACCGAGAAGACCGGCTCCCTGGAAGACGCCACTCCCGGTCTGGAGCAGAAGATTGCATTGCGGGTCAACCCTGCCCCGGTGCAGGACGTCGATGGAGACGGGAACCGGGATATTGTGGTATCGACCTACAATCTGGCTGCCGATCAGAAGTGGCATATCTGGGTTTTGGATTCACTGACCGGGAAGGTGCGCTGGGATTTTCCCGGCATGTACCTCAGCGGACTGGGTGACACCGATGGGGATGGTATTGCGGAGCTGTTTTGTACACGTGTCGAACGGGGGCTGCGAATTCCGGCTCCCGCTGATCTGGTGCTCTACAGTCTCGCCGGCGGTACCCGCACTGTTCGTTGGGAGCAGCAGAACGCCAGTTGGCAAACGTACAATGTGCCCCAGTTGCCTGCCCACGTGAATAGTGGCGCATCACTGGGAGCAGAGACCGTATTGTGTGGTCCCATCGCAACGGGGCAACGCAACGTCTTCTTTACTCGGGAGTCGGTCGACACGGCGGGCGGCGAGGTGCAAGTTACCGGCTGGCAGGTGGCGGAGGACCAGCAATTACGGCCTGTCAGTAAACTGCGGGGTCCGCGACTGGAGGTGCGGGGCCTCCGCATTGATCGACACGGTGGTCAGGCTTTGCTGCTGAGTGTCTCCGCCTTTACTGGCCAACACGCCACCGTGACCTGTATGGACGCGACTGCTGAGGTAGTGCATTCGCGCCGTATTGCTGCGCCGGTATGTCCGGTTGTCGTGGGGCGTCTTGAACCTGGCGCCGCGCCCACGGTCATTGCCCAGGGCGCCAACGAGACGGTGGAAGCGATCCGACCTGCCACAGACGGATCGGTCGATGTGCGCTGGCGGGTGCCCGGTCGAGGGATGACCAATAATAACTTTTTCGAAGGTTTATTGCTGGCGGATTTGGCAGGGGATGGAACCTTGTCGACCGTGGTGGGCTCGCGCGGTACTGGTGACTGTGCTCGCCTCAAAGTACTCTCACCTGCGGGCAAGGTGGTCTGGACACGCGACTTTGACGCCTTTCCTGGCACGCCACCGCCCTGGAATGTACCTGGTTTGATGTACTGGCAAGGTGGTTACTTCAACGCTCCTGACCGAATGGACCTGGTGGTCCAGTTGCGTGTCCTGGGTGGGTTGAGCTATCTGATTGACGGGCGCGATGGCACCACTATCTGGCGGCGCGAGAAGTCGGTGCCAGGACGCACCTTCGGGCGCAACTTGATGACCATCTACGATTACGACGGCGATGGACTGGAGGACGTGCTGAATACCTTTCCCGACCTGTTCTGCGTGGCCCAGGGGAAAACGGGGCAACTTCTGGTGGCGGAACGTGCCGGCAAGTTTGTTCCCGGAAATGGCTATTACGGAACCGCGATTGTGGCGGACCTGCTAGGCAAGGGAGAGGAGCAATTGCTGTTTTCCAGTAGCGACGTGATGGCCCTGCTTGAGCGCAACGGGCAACCTATCTGGCACGGGAAGTATGGCGCGGGCAGCCGGGTGCGCGCCGGCATCGGGGACGCCGACGGCGATGGAACGATGGAGCTCTTCCTGATCGCAGAAACGGACGGAAAACGCCTGTTTCAATGCCGGCGTGCGGCCAGCGGTCAGCTGCTCTGGAGTCTGGCTTTGCCCGGTGGCATCAAACCGACCGACCCGGCCACGGCAGACATCGATGGTGACGGCCGGGAAGAATGCCTGTTCACCATTGGACAGACGCTGTACGCGATTGGTTCTGATACCGAGGGCCGGTCGGGCAAGATCGAGTGGTCATTGGCCTTGCCAGGTCATCTCAGCGCGGTGACCGTGGCGGATGTGACCGGCGATGGTACGCTGCAAATTGTGGTCTCGTGCGCCGACGGAGTCGTCTACGGAATTGGCGGGGTAGCGCCGTCGCGTTAGGAGTGTGCACCAGATCACCGACGCGAGCGCTGTCGAACTGCGATATCAACACAACGCAGCATCAAGAACTTCTTTCCCTTCACCCACCCGGCCGTCTCAGGTAAATTGTCAAGGACAGTGACACTAGGCCTCCCAGGAGGTCTCTCACATCTCGGTACAGATGCACAGTTCCCACGACGAATTCTCTGAGCTTCTTTGCAGCAGGTTGGTGGGGTAGGAGTCTCTCAATAATGAAATGACTGATTCCACTCTTGACAGGTTTTCTCGTTGTGGCGTTTGTGAGTGACGGAAGGTTGGTTTCTGTGATGGGATTGAAGGCATGGGACTGAAAACACAAAAGAATGCAGCCGGTGTCGATGATTTTCTTGCCGGCATCACCGACGAGCAAAGACGCACCGATTGCCTGAGCGTGTTGGATTTGATGAAGAAGCTTACCGGGGAGCCGGCTGTTATGTGGGGGAAAGCAATCGTCGGCTTTGGCAGTTTCCATTACCGTGGCAAGACGAGTGAGGGAGACTGGTTTCACGTCGGCTTCTCGCCCCGTAAACAAAACCTGGTTCTCTACCTGCACTGCGAATTGGAAACGCAAGCTGCCCTGCTGGAGAAACTGGGCAAACACAAGATTGGCAAGTCTTGTCTCTACCTCAACAAGCTTGAGGATGTCCATATCCCAACCCTCAAGAAGCTAATCAAGAAGGCCTACAAGTCCCCCGCGATCGCCGGCGCACAAATCGATTGACCATCCGATCGTTGCAGGTAAATCATTCGTCACGGTGGGAGCCTCCATGGCTCCCGAGCTCTGACACATCGCGAACAGATTACACCGTTGTTTCCGCGACGAATTCTCAGGCCGCCGTCTGAACTCATACTACCAGGCCTGTTCGTAAATTGCCTGCGCATCCGGCAAAGTGACTTCGCGGGGGTTGTTCTTGAGGAGTCGTTGAACTTCCATGGCGGCGGTGGCCATTTCAGAGATGTGCTGTTGCTCGACACCGAATTCACGCATCCGCTTGTCCGTGCCGACATCGGCGGACAACGCTTCGACGGCTGCGACACAATCGGTCGATCCCATTACTTCACCGATAGTGGCGTAACGGTCCGCGGCGACCGGTGCATTGAACCGCATGACATGGGGCAGTAGCAGTGAATTGGCCACCCCGTGTGGTACATGGAAACGCCCTCCCAACGGGTATGCCAAGGCGTGGACGGCGGCGGTGTTCACCGATTTCAGACAGAGGCCGCCCAGCAGACTGGCCAGAGACATGCCATAGCGGGCGTCGCGGTCGTCTCCATGGTGTACGGCACGTGACAGGCAGGTGGCCACCAGCCGCACGGCTTCCAGTGCAAAGGCGTCGATCAGTGGCACGGCAAATTTGTTCGTGTAAGCTTCGATGGCATGGGTCAGCGTATCCATGCCTGTATAGGCAGTGGGTGCCGGAGGAAGTGTCAGGCAGAGCTCCGGGTCAACCAGAGCGTAATCTGCCAGCAAGTCGTCGCTGACGATGCCACGTTTCAAGTCGTGCGCTTCATCTGACAGCACCGCAATGGGAGTTACTTCGCTGCCGGTTCCAGCCGTGGTCGGCAACAGGATGGTAGGGATCCCGCGACCGGGAGTCTGATCCGTGCCGAACATCGATTCGATCGGTACTTCGTGTTGCTTCAGGACGGCGGCAATCTTGGCCACATCGAGGGCACTCCCGCCCCCCACGCCGACTATCAGGTCCGCCTCGCATGTGCGGGCTACCTGCGCGCAATCTTCGACAATCCGCAGTGGCGGATCTGGCAAGACTTCCGTGTAAGTCGTGACCTGCAGACCGGCCGCTTGCAGCGATTGTAGAAGTTCGTGGAACTGGGGCTGGGCAGCGACTCCCGGATCACTGACCACGCAGGCACGCTGACCGAATGCCTGGGCGTGTTCGGCGAGCTGGTTTCGGGCGCCCGTGCCCATCACCAGCCGCGGCATTCCAAAACCGAAAATGCGGCTGTCGAATCCACTGGCCGTATTCATGTTGCACTCCTTGCGATTTTCGGTGGCGAGGACCGCGGCGGCGATAGCTGCCAGGGCTGGCAGTCGTGTGGTGACATCGACGGCTGGCAGGTTACGACACCAGTTCGGCAGTTCGATTGTTGAGTCCGGGGCGAGGGAAATCAAGCGCGGGCGACCGGAAGTGGCTGCGGTTCCGTGCTGAGCCCGCGGGTTTCCGGAAGTTCAGACGATTGCTGTGAGCAAAAGGATGTGTCCATGGTGTGTGTTGGCGCAGCGGCTAGAAGCGGGGGTGGACCACTGCGCTGGCGGCGCTTTGCACCGTGGAGTGCATCATTGTGGTTCGTCCGGTTCGGGGTGTCCGGCTCCCGAGGCACGCCAGCAGGGTGCCAGCAGCCCAAAGCAGAGCGCCCACATCAGTGCGACTAGGATCACGAGCAGGGTGCCAGCGAACTCCTCGAACGGGCTGNTGNCNGTCGNGTAGACCCGGTAGATNCCGAAGACGAGGATGGCGANCGGTGCGACGGCCAGATTAATNCACCGGGTTGTCGCCTGGAGCGGGCGNTCGGGCAGNCGACAGGTCAGCCATTTNGATAGTGGTGACATGGCGGGGGCCCNGGTCGNANGGAGTCAAGANNTTGTGGCCAGNAATGTGCCGNCATAGAGGAGCAGCATCCAGATCGCCAGCGTAACGGTGTACAGGATNCAGAGCCAGCACGCCAGCACCGCCAGACGGCGAGACCAGGTTCCTGGAGTTGCATTGAGTCGGAGGGCTACGATGGCCAGGATGGGGGAGAGCGGGATGATCCAGAAAACACTGAGGCTGATCAGGCTCAGCAGCGGGCCCAGACACGCGCGCATCACAGCGTGTGAAAACAGATGCTGGGGCTGGTGTCGTGTGCGCGACATCAGAGTGGATCCGCGGCTACGGTGCCATTTGTCGGGTTCACTGGATTGGGATCGTCGTGTAGGCGACTCCCGGTTCGCGGCGAATGACCGTGGGAGTGCTCGGTTGTATCTCTGAGGTGTCGGGAGCGTAACAGAAAAGCTCCACTCCGGTCTCTGCGACTTCGTAGCCGATTGGCCCCTGTGTTCTCAGTGTCCAGTCGGTGTCGCGCAGGCCGAGTCGGGCCAGTTCGGATAACGCCGCAGGCCAGCGATCAAACTTCGTCTGATAGATCTTAATCGCCACGGCGGTGAGGGTCATTTTTCTCTTGTCGCTGGCGCGGTCTAGTGCCAGGGCGAACGGGTGGATGGCGGGGAAGAAGAGTCCCAGTAGCATGCGGTCCCCCTGGCGAACGAACGATTCCTCCCATTGGCGGGACCGGGTTGAAAGCTGGTCTGCGCCCGTGTCTGCCAGCGTCATCAGCGCGTCATAGGTGTTGTAGAGTTCGAGTCTTGCTGTGGGAGTACTCCAGAGTGGCAGCAGGGGAGTGGGCGCGTGTCTCGCCCAATTTGAGTTGTTTTCGAGTGTCGCGATGATCATGAGCTGTTCGGCAGCCAGGCTGGCCCGCCATTTCTCTTCGATCGGCAGCTCTGGCCGCAGGCGTGTCAGCAACGAGTCAAGCTGTTCCTGATTCCAGAGGTCGACGTTGAGCGATCGACTGATGGAGTCGAGGTAGATCTGGTACAGCGCCAGGTGAACTAGTTCTCCCACCATAAAAAGATGCCAGTCGTACGCTGCGGCTGTGGCTTGCAGTGAATCGATGGCACGCATGGCGCGTGCGGGCTCACGGTGGAAGAGTGCGTGCTCCGATTCCAAACGCAGCATTCGCGCAACTTGCCGCGATTCCTGCAGGTGAGGCAGCAAGGTCTGGACGCCACGAAACTCAACCGGTTGCCAAACGGGCATGGGGACCTCGGCGGAGGCGTGAATCAAATCCAGAATCGGCTTGATTGCCGCGAGATACGCGCCCACTGGTTTGTCGGCGGCCCAGGCGGTGTCGGGGGCAATCCGGGCGGGCAGTTCTTGCGTGCCCACCACCGGCAGCGAATCGACGGCTTGCCAGCGAAATGCGTTGCAGAGGAGATTGATGCGACTCCAGGCGGCGGTGCCTGCGTCGGAAGTGGCCTCGCGAAAACGCCGGCTCATCGCNGCGTCGCCGACCGGNGATCCCGCGTCNCGGAGCGGTTGCAGTTTCCGTTCCAGCTGGCGACTGGCCATCCACTCGCGGCGCCCNNTGACCAGGCCAATTCCCAGNAAGACCACGCAGGGAATGGANATCAATCCGATCAAGCTGCGGGACAGCNTGNGTCGAGACAGNAACGGGCGTTTGNGTTGAGGTGGCATAGGGACGCGGTTNGCANGAGGCANNGGNNAGCTGGCAGGTCAAGGGCGAGATGGGGANNCGGCCGCGGGCAACGANCTGGCGAGCTCGTCCGCNGTGTCTTCCCAGNTGCCNTGCCAGCGGNNGCNGGGCACAGAGGGGCGAAAGAGCTCGTTCAGGTATTCGGTCGACGCAAGTGCGGAGGACGCGGGCATNGTCTGTCTGGCGGGACGGGTCCCCGGTACGGCACTCATCAGGTTCCGGATGCGGTTATCGATGCGCGGGTATTCGGCGCGAGCCGCAGTGAGCTTCTCCGCCAACAGGGCGCTGAGCAGATGGCTGTTGCGGCGTTGTGTGAAACGGCTTTGCAGGGTCGTGGCGGACATCGGATCGGCCGGTAGGAGGTAACCCCCGAGATTGGCAGTCCCGGCTGTGCGCCAGCTGAACGCGACGGCGCGTTGACGCATACGGTGGCGGTGCTCGCGGTCGGCCACCTTGCGGATCAGTGCAATGCGGAGTTGGCGGCCCATGTAACTGACAGCATCGGTGGACTGGGATTCTCTCAGCAACCAGATATCAACCCCATCCGCGAGATCTTGATCCAATAACCGGTGACTGTTCCTCAACCGGTCTCGCATGATCAGGAGCAGGCGGAGCGCGTCCCGATAGGGTGGGATCGCCTTCGCGCTGCTGTCGTCGAGGCCTTGCAGGCGCGTCACCTCCAGGTCGGCGACGACGAACTTCAACGACCAGGAGTCGGGCACCGCGTGCCGATTATTTCGCAGACGCGTCTCAATTGCCGCCAGACGATCGCCCCGCGAGGTGTCGGGAGTTTTCGTGTCACTGCGGTCACGTGTCAGCACCTCGGTCACGGTGTCCGTAAGGGTTGTCTGTCCGACGAGGCTTTCCAGTTCCCTGGCCAGTCGACCGGGGACACGAGGGTAGGAGACGACAAAAAACAATAGCGGTATTACTGGAATCACCAGGAAGAGGCAGAGTAGTCCGCCATGCGAAACCCAATGCACGCGGCCGCGGCGCTGGTCCATCCAATGCCGCGTCATCAGACGCGTGGCCACGAGTGGGATCGTCCCGGCGGTGAACAGGCTCCATGGTGGAGCCGGCAGTTGCGCGGATGCGACGGTGAGCCAGGCAACCGCCCCGAATCCGACCAGCGGCGAGAGGATTGCGCCGACGATGACGCTGCGAACACATTGGCCGAACCATTGGGATGCCAGGAAGAACACCAATACGGCCAGGGTGCCTGCAGTTGACACATTTATTCCGACCGGCAGGTCAGCCTGCCACAAACCGAAGTAGAGCAGCACCAGGCTGCCCGTCACAATCGAACAGGGGATCAATTGGCGGGTCAACCAGACCTGCCAGGGGGAGACTCCTCGGGTGGCGAGAAAGAGCGAGCGACCTTCGGCCGTATCACCCTGGAACACAAGCAGACCCAGCCAGCTCCAGCTGAGCGGCGTGGTAAATAGGGCGGTGGCGACGAATCCCTTCGGCACCGAGTCGCTGAAGACTAATGTGATTCCGGAGACCATGAGAACACATGTCATCCCGATCAGGAGCTTCCGATGTTGACGGGCAAATTGCCAGACGAGTGCGACTGCGGGCGCCGCCGGGCTTTTGCGCATGGCGGTGTGCACCGGCCGCGCGAGACGGACGTCACGTATCCACCACTGCGCATCAGCAGACCGCGGGGACAGCGCGCGATGGCCCGTTTTCCAACCGACGCGGAACGCGACGAGTGTTGCCAGGAGCAGGCACCCGCCGGAGAGCCAGTTTTCCGCGTTCGGTGCTAGCCAGGTGTCGGTCATGTCCGCTACCCAGGCGGTCAGGTTGCCTGCTAGAAAAGGCAGTGGCGAGACCGGAACCAGGGTCAACAAACTGACCGTAGCTGAACGCATACGCCAGGAGATCGCAATTCCTGTAAAGACCAAAAACAGCAGGGTCAGGGCGTGGGCGGGAATCATCCAGCGCTGGTGGCCGAGAGATATCTGATACCAGGTCGTGTGAGGATCGACTGCCGCGACCAGTGATCCGAGTAGCAGGCTGCCGGACCAGGTGACAGTGAGCCCCAGCAAGGCCGCAGAGAGTTTCACCCGCACGATGTCACGTGGGTCGACAGGCAGACTCTGCAACCAGTCGAGCGTTCCCAGCTCCTTTTCCTGGCCAATCAGTAACGCGCCCGCTCCTACGGCGAACAAAGTGGGTAAACCGTAGACCACGACCGCAAAACGTTCGGGGCGCTCTGACAAACTGGGGATGAACAGCAGGAGAAAATGGAGCCCGAGTCCCATCGCCAGCAGTACACCCAGCAGTGGGGTGAGTTGCTGGAACTCTTTCCAGAACAAACGTCGCATGGCAGGAGAGAGTGTCATAATCCGTTTTACAGGGAATATTGGGAGTGCTGAGCAGTCTAAATGTCGCTGCAGGGAAACGGTGGTCTGGATCCTAAGTGGTCGTGGGCGTATGGAGTTCCCCATGCGTTGTTGCTGACGGTTTGCTGCAGGCGATGAACAGGTCTTCGAGTGTCGCAGGGCGAGCGTCGATCTGGGAAACCCCGGGATGGCTGGCGAGTTCGTCTTTTTGTTCTGCGGTACAATTTCGTACCAGCCACCGACACTGACGACCTTCCTGCTGCTCATTCAGTACCTCCGCTGGGGCGGATGGGATCGGAACGGCAATCAAGGGGTCGGACAGTGTGACCGTGATTTCGCTGAGGTGGTCTTTCAAGGTAGCCAGCGAATCAATCAGTTGAATGCGGCCGGTTCGCAGGATGGCAATGCGATCGGCGACACGTTCGATTTCGGAGATCTGGTGGCTCGAGAGCAATACGGTTTTACCGCTGGCGGCGCGTTCCACCATGCTTTCCAGGAATGCCCGGCGTACCAATGGGTCGAGGCCGGAGGTCGGTTCGTCGAGGATCAGTAACTCGGGATCGTGTGCGAGTGCGAGTGCGAGCGCGACTTTAGCCCGTTGACCTTTGCTGAGCTGTTTGATCTTGCGGGCGCGTGGCAGATCGTAGCGCGACGTCAGTTCGCGGTAGCGATCCAGGAAGGCATCGTCGTAAAACGCGGCGGCAAACCATCCAATTTCCTCGACTTGCATCCAGCTGTAGAGCGCGGGCGCGTCGGAGACGTAACCGACGCGTCGGCGAATTTCCAGCGCCTCTCGCGCCGGGTCACACTGACAGACGGTGCACGATCCTCGGGTGGGTTTCAAGAACCCCATCAGGATTCGGATCAGCGTGGTTTTGCCGGCACCGTTTTCACCTAACAAGGCAAACACCGAACCCGTGGGTACATTCAGAGTGACGTCCCGCAGTGCGTCGCACCCTGGAAATTGCATTTCCAGGTTATTCACGGTAATGCAGTTGGTCATGACTTGGCTCGTGGTTGGAAATGTAGAGTGAAGGCAGCGGTTGATAAGAGTGGCAGTTACTGGACACCACGGTCCACCTCGTCGCCAGGAGGCGTGGAGGTGGAGAGAGCCTGCAGATGTTGTTCAACAAGGTTTTTGATTTCTGTTTGGGCCAGCCCGCTCTGCCGTGCCTCGGAGAGCACCGTGTGTAATCGTTGCGAGATCAGCTCACGTCGCATTTGGCGACAGTTTTCCGTGGCACCCGCGCGGACGGCCAGACCACGGCCCCGCAGCGATTCGAGAATGTCTTCTTGTTGCAGTTGCTGGTAGGCGCGGGCGACGGTGTTGGGATTAATTGCGAGTTCGACGCTGAGCTGCCGCACACTGGGGAGGAGTTGGCCTGGACGGAGGATCTGGCCGGCAATGGCGTAGGTGATTTGCCGAACGAGTTGCTCGTAAATCGGCAGCGAGTC
>PBOG01000021.1 GCA_002724245.1 Planctomycetaceae bacterium | reverse complement strand
TCACTGTCGCCAACTGGGTACTCGCCGCGCGCATCTGCCGCGAAGCGGGGCTTAAAGGCTTCATGCTCGACTTTGAACTATGGGCCACCACCAACGGCAAGTATCCGCGCGCGTGGGACTACACGTTCAACAAGAAGCACAATAGCGGTGTCGTCCCGTCATTTGATGCGTGTTACAAGAAGTGGCGGCAGCGCGGCCGTGAACTGATGGCCGCGGTCTGCGCCGAATATCCCGACATCACCATGATCAACTACCACGGCTCGCACGACGGGCCCTGGCAGCGCGTCGGCACCGCCGCGCCGGTAACCGACGGCGTCCATCCCCTTTCCACCAGTGACTATGGCTTGTTCGCACCATTTCTCGACGGCATGCTCGAAGGCATCCCCGACGGGTCCAAGGCCCTTATCTTCGACGGCGGCCCGATGTATCACGCGACCTATCGCTCGCGATTCAAGTCGTATCGCGAGCACACATACGCACGTAGCCGGAAGCTATGCGAGGTGCCCGGCGAATTTGACGATCACATGCGCCTCGCGTTCGCAACGTGGATCGACGGGCGCGGCTGGCGCACGAACCCGGACTGGAGTTGGCCGTGGCAAACCCAGCCGCCCTATCACGACAACCAGTTCACGCCGGCGGAAAACGAACATTCGCTTTACTGCGCGCTGCTCGAGGCAGACAAGTACGTCTGGCTGTGGACGGAGAGAGCCGTCTTTTTCCCCAAGTGCGGCTTTGCCATGGCGGCTGACTCACCAATCACCGTCAACGAAGATTACCGCCAGGCGCTGCTGAACTGCCGCAAACCCCACGCGCTGAACTTCAAGCGCGACGATCGCGGCGCGAGCGCCGACCCGCCGTCCACGTTGCCGCGCTACGATGAGCAGCAAGCGCTCACCCCGCTCAAGGACAAGTATGAATACATCGCCTCCTTGCCGGTCACCTGGCGCTTCTGGGCCGATGACGAAAACATCTCCACCTTCGGCGGCGGCTCGATCGGCAAACCCGGTTGGCAACTGGACGGCCAAAGCTACAGCAACTGGCGAACCATCCGCACCGACGACTACTTCGAAAACCAGGGCGTCCAGTTCAACGGCCATGCCTGGTACCACACCGAGTTCGACATTCCCGCGAGCCTGGCGGGAAAGAAAATCTCTTTGCACTTCCCCGGTATCACGCTCCACCCGGTCGTCGGCAGCCAGATCCATGTCAACGGCAAGCTCCATTGGGGCTTGCTTGCCCAGAAGGAACACGACGTGCTGGTCGTGGACATTACCGAAGCAGCCACTCCCGGAAGTAAGAACGTGGTGGTTATCAAAATCTTCAACTACGGCGGCCCAGGGGGGATCTACCGTTCGGTCAAGTTAGCAGTGCGTCGATGACGAATGGCGCCAACCTCGGCAAGCACACTTCTGACGTTCACGAACCCAGCGCCAGTGTCCGCGAACCCACTTTGACTTATCGAATGGGCACGTTCCGTAGGCCAGGTCTTTGCGGTCCGGTGGCTTGGTTGGACGTGGTGGTCGTGGTGGACGCGGAGCGAGTGCACGTCAAAGGGCTGGCCAAGTTGCAGACGCTCAACCTCCGCCACACCAAAGTCACCGACGCGGGCGTCGCCGAACTGGAAAAGGCCTTGCCCAACTGCTTCATCAGAACTTGCCAGCCCCCGCTGCCTCCACTCAGCCGGGTTACACAACCCGTCTCGATGAACACGAGGCCCGTCAGTGAATGCTGGCGGGCTTTGGTCGTCTGGTGCACGGATGTCGGGATTTGCGAACGCGGCCGGCATGGCGGGCGGCCAGACCGCGTGGCGCGGTAGTGGCTCACTGAGGCCCCAAGAATCTCGAACCGGGCCAAGAGTCTCGAATTCGCGTGATCAGGTACCGTGGGTTTGAGTGTTACACAAATTGCGGCCCACAATGGCGACTTGCTGCAAACGCGGCTTCTTGAGTTGTGATGCCGAATACTTGCGCAGTAGGACGGCGATCTTGATTGTGCTTAACGTGCACCCCGGTTGCTGCCATTCGCTTGTCGGACTATCCAGTTCCTAATCACCACAGTATCATTTCTTGGTTACAAGTGCACTCACGGAAACTGGTTCATTGAGTCCTGCCAATTACCATTCACGTCGTCGATTCCTTGGGACTAGTTCGATTGTCAGCCTGGCGCTGGGACTAGGCGACTTGCTCAGACTCAGAAATGCCCGTGCTGATGCATCGCAGCCCGATACGTCCGTAATCCTAGTCTGGCTAACGGGAGGTCTCTCTCAGCTCGATACGTACGACATGAAACCGGATGCACCTTCGGAGTATCGCGGTGATTTTCGTCCCATCCGAACGGTCGTCCCGGGAATTGACGTGTGCGAGGAATTGCCTCTGCATGCGCGTGTTGCAGACCGTTTCAGTCTGATCCGGTCGGTTTCGCACGGCTTCGGCACGCACAGCGGAGCTCACAAGCAGATGATGACGGGCCACATCCCGAAGTCCAAAGCGGGGTTCGTAAACGAGGTCCCGTCAGTCGGATCTGTGGTGGCGCGCATACGTAAGTCGAAACGTTTGAAGGTTCCGGTTTACACCTCGGGACAGCGTGAAGGAACCGACGTCAATGCCTATTCACAGGGCGCCGCGTGGTTGGGACATTCGTGCACACCGTTTCTCCTGCTGGGTGACCCCAGTGATGATGACTGGTCGATTCCCAACCTGTCCGTTCTTCCAGAAGTCAAACCTCGCTCGGCGGAGCGACGGGCCTTGTTGAAGCAGTTCGATAACATTCGCCGAGACCTGGACCTGCACGGAGTCATCGAATCGACCGACCGGTTTAATCAGCGTGCCTTCGAAATCCTGACCAGCAATACGGCTCGAAATGCGTTTGATCTTTCCCAGGAAGATCCGAAAGTGCGTGATCGATACGGCCGCAATCGGTACGGCCAGCAGGCTCTGCTTGCGCGCCGCCTTATCGAAGCTGGCACCGGATTTGCCAACGTTGTGATGGAACATCCCGGCGGACAGGCGCCGCAGCACACCGTCTACAATTGGGACTGCCACGCCGTGAACTGCCACGTGTTCAACGATTCGCGCTGGAGATTTCCGAACTTTGACCGAGCGGTTTCAGCTCTGATCGAAGACATCTATCAGCGGAACCTCGATCGACGCGTGATGTTGATTGTGATGGGTGAATTTGGTCATACCCCACGCATCAGCTATGAAGTCGGTTCTCAAACCCACGTGAAGCAGCCGGGCCGCGATCACTGGCCAGGTGCGATGTCGATTTTGGTCTCGGGAGGAGCCGCGCCGATGGGGCAGATTGTGGGCTCGACCGACGGGCGTGGCGAACACCCTGCCGATCGACCCTTGTCTGCAGCTGACCTATGGGCCACGGCTTATCGTCATCTCGGTATCGATACCAAACACTCATTTCTGGATCGCGCCGGACGGCCGAGGCCAATTCTTCCTGACGGGAAACCGATTGCCGAGCTAATCTGACTTGACCTCGTCAGCGTTCTCAACGTGAAGGTGAATTGGGCCAAGAGAAAAGGGACTCAGTGCATTTGGGTTGGTACAGGAAACAGATTGGGGTGGCAGTGAGGCAGCCTCAAAAACGGGGACAGGACACTCGTGCCCGGACTTACTGCGTGGCGCGGTTGAATGCACTTAGTCCCTTTAAGATGTGCCCGCACCGGCGGCAGGTCGGGTTGCTGGCCACACGCTGTGCATGCCAGTCTCGATATTAGTGCCGTCTGGATACGCTAACCGAAGGAGCTGAATATGAAACGTCTGCCGGGACTGCTGCTGGTGATGGGGATCGTCGGGTGTGGGAGCGAGGCTCCGCCAGCCGGTGAGGCTGCGTTACCCCCGCAAACATTCTTGCAATAAGTCCGACTCTATTTGCACAGAACAGATCTAACAGACGCCGTCGCCATACGTCAAATGCTGTCCGGGACTATGAACAACCATTGCTGAGACAGACTTGATCGGAAANTGGAATTCGAAACAAAGTAACGACACACTGTATTACTTCCCTGACTGACAACGAAAAGAGAAAATCAAATGAGCACACCTATTTCGAGTTTCACTTACTCAATCCTGCTCATTCAGCTTCTGTTGGCTAGCGTTGCATCAGCTCAGAATACCGTCAATTTTCCGCGGATCGGCCATCTGGACCGATTCGACTCATCGCTCGACAGATTGATAGCGAAGGACGCGGTGATCGAAGTTCTTTGTGGTGGATTCGAGTGGGCAGAGGGGCCGGTCTGGGTGCCGGAACAGGGAAACAAATTCGGAGGCTTTGTCCTGTTTTCTGACATTCCTCACAACGCCGTGATGAAATGGCAAGAAGGGGTCGGTGTGTCCGTGTTCTTGAAGCCATCTGGCTACACAGGAGTAGCAGATTACGGCCGCGAGCCAGGCAGTAACGGGCTGGCTTTGGATCCTTCCGGACGGCTAGTTCTGTGCGAGCACGGAGACCGACGGGTCTCCGTGCTCACAAAAGGTGGAGGCAAGCTAACACTTGCAGATCGCTGGAACGGCAAGCGATTCAATAGTCCGAACGACCTGGCTATTCGCAGGAACGGCGACGTGTTCTTTACCGACCCGATTTACGGGCTTCCCCAAAGAGCGGATGATCCGTTACGTGAGATTGACTTTTGCGGGGTCTATCGCTTGCAGAGTGACGGTGCCGTCACTCTGCAATACAAGGAGATCTCCCGGCCAAACGGCATTGCCTTTTCGCCGGACGAGAAGATTCTCTATGTGGCGAACAGTGATGGTAATGATCCGGTGTGGCGTGCTTTTCCAGTCCAGGAGGATGGCAACCTCGGATCACCCAGTTCATTCTTCGACTCGTCTAAAGATGATCGGATTTCACGTGGTGGCGGTGATGGCCTGAAGGTCGACGTCCAGGGAAACGTTTTCGCAACCGGACCAGGTGGCGTACTGGTGCTCTCACCACATGGCAAGCTGCTCGGGCGTATTGTCACTGGCGAACGAATCGCAAATGTCGGCTGGGGAAACGACGGCAGCGTTCTCTACTTGACCTCCGACATGTATCTCTGCAGGATTCAGACGCTGACCAAGGGTGATGGATTCGACTGACCGACGATTCGTCAAACTGGCAACGCCCTTATCACTGGAATAGAACAGGGCTCCTCTAAGGAACTAGCACAATGCGCCGAATGACGCGTCGAAACATGGTGGCCGCCTCCGCAGCGTCTATCGCGATAGCACACTACCAGGCCTGCGGCTGGGGATCTGCTGTGAAAGACACGAAGCGAAAGTTTACGATGGATCTAAGCTGGGGTGCGATTGGTGTTCGAGCTAACCAGCTACAGGCTATCAAATACGCTGCTAAGTATGGCTTCGAGTCGGTCTACGCAGATCCTGGATTCCTGGCTGCGCTCGATGACACTGCACGTGCTGAGCTGGCGGCAACCATGAAAGAGCACGGAATCGTCTGGGGAGCGGCGGGTCTGCCCGTGGAGTTTCGCAGGGACGAAGAGACCTTTCGGGAAGGCTTGAAGAGCCTGCCGGTGATGGCAAAAGCCATGGAGATCGCAGGCATCACTCGAGTAGGGACGTGGCTACGTCCCTACCACAACGAGCTAACCTACGTAGCCAATTTCCGTCAGCACGCACGTCGCCTGCGGGATTGTGTGAAGGTGCTCGGCGATCATGGCCTGCGTTTTGGTATGGAGTACGTCGGCCCCAAAACACTTTGGGCATCGGAACGTCACAGCTTTATTCACACCATGTCGGAGACAAAAGACCTGATCGCTGAAATCGGACAAGACAATGTCGGCCTGGTACTTGATAGCTGGCACTGGTACACCGCACACGAGACAGTCGACGATCTGCGAACGCTGACCAACAGGGACGTCGTTGCATGCGACTTGAACGATGCGCCAGTCGGTCTCGCAATTGATGAACAGATCGATAGCAAACGAGAGCTACCTTCCGCGACCGGTGTTATCGATCTGCAGACGTTTCTTGGTGTACTGATTGAGATTGGCTACGACGGCCCCGTTCGCGCGGAACCTTTCAATGCAAAGCTAAATGCGACGGACAATGACGAGGCCTGCCGGGCAACCTCGGATGCAATGAAGAGATCGTTTGCTCTAGTGAGTCGCGAACCGTGAAGCGAAGTGTCTCATTCTTCGGGCTGTGACGCCGAGCGGTGGTTTACCCCCGCTGGCTTCAAGATCAAACGATCGTGTTTCGCATGACGGATGAATCTCGCAAATAACGGTTCAAATACAAACGCCAGCGTGCAGCAGACGCAACCGATACCCTGCCGCTTTCCAGCGATTCCCTCACGGCTGGAATTCACCAAAAACATGACCGATGGGACTCTTTCGTATTTGTTGATCAGAATGGACCACTTTTCGCCGACGGGCGGGACCCGCGGCGGCAGGTGCTTCCCTGCCCTCACCCGTTTCGCCGCGCGCGGACGATGGACAACACCAGGAATTCAAGGGGGTCGGTAGCATTCCTTTGGAATGTGCCACATCAGACCTCGCGTGTCACAACGGTAGTATGCGAGTACCGTCAGGACCAGGCTTCGGCGTTACAATTGCTGCCGACTACTTACGGCGTGCCAGCACAGTGCGACTTTGATGTAGCACGGAATCGAATCGCCCGGTACGCTGGCATTCCAAGCGAGTGGGGCGAGTCCGATCGGGCCGAACGTGACAGGATCGTGTCCGACCGCCTGCGCACAGAAAAGAACCGGGCGCCAGTTGTTTGTGGATGGCCTGTTCCCCAAGTCACGCCGTCGAGCTTCGCCGTTGGAAATCGAGGCAAGGCGGAATACTCTGTGATAACGTGTTGAAGATATGCTATATTAGTCGGTTGCACCCATCGTTGGGTCACACCGCGAAGTTTCTTTCCGCAGGAGATGCAAGCACATGCCACGTACAACACGACGCCGTTTTCTGCAGGCTTCTTCCGCCATCGGCGCATCGTTTTTCATTGGAGGAACGAAGTCATCGGGTAACATCCTCGGCGCCAACGATCGGTTGCGGATCGCGGTGATCGGACTCAATGGTCGTGGCGGCAGCCATATCAACGGTTGGAAACAACAGAAGAACGTCGAGATCGCCTATGTGGTCGATCCAGATGAAGGAGTCCTGGGCCGTCGGTTGCAGTCGGTCCAAGGGACGTTCAAGAATTGCCAGGGGGAAAAGGACCTTCGCACAATCCTGGAAGACAAGAATCTGGATGCGATCTCCATCGCTGCGCCCAACCACTGGCACTCGCTGATGACCATCTGGGGCGCACAGGCCGGCAAGCACGTGTACGTCGAAAAGCCGATGAGCCACGACATCGCCGAAGGCCGCGTCGCGGTTGAAGCGCAGAAGAAATACGGAGTGGTCGTACAGCACGGCACGCAGCGCCGTAGCAACGCCGGCATCGCCGCGTTGCACGAAGCCTTGCAGACTGGCAAACTGCCCAGGCTCAAGATCGCCTACGGCTACTGCTGCAAACCTCGCGGCAGCATCGGCAGAAAAACTTCCGGCGATCCTCCGTCGCATCTCGACTGGGATCTGTGGAAGGGGCCTGCAGTGATCGACAATTTCCATGGCAACTACGTGCATTACAACTGGCACTGGTTCTGGGAAACCGGCAACGGCGACTTGAACAACCAGGGTACTCACCAGTTGGACGTCGCTTGCTGGGCCATCGACAAGGATCAAACTCACCCCACCCGCACAATGGCNATCGGCGGTCGCTTCAATTGGAACGANCAGGGAGAAACNCCCAACACGATGTTCGCGGTTTCCGAGTATCCCAACGGCCAGTACGTGATGTTCAACGTCCGCAATGTCNATTACAAAGGCTACAAGCGNCAGGTCTTCAACGAGTATTACCTCGAAGATGGCAGCAAGATCACCGGTGAAGGCAGTTACACCATTCACCGTCCTGGAAAGCCGTCGGAAAAACTCGAGCTACCCAAGGGAAAGGTCACGCCCGGCGGTAACTGGGGCTCGTTCATCGCTGCCTGTCGGGCAGGGGATCCGAACATGGCCAACGGCAACGCCATCGATGCGCACAAAGGTTGTGTCGTCGGTCACTTGATGAATAACTCCTATCGCCTCGGCAAGCGGGTGCCGTTCAACGCCAAGGCGGGCAGGTTCGGCGACAACACGGACGAATCGGAGCACTTCCTGAAGTTGCACGAGATCATGTCCAAGGGTGTCGGCGTTCCGGAAGACAAGGCCGAATACACGGTCGGACCTTGGCTCACGTTCGATCCCAAGACCGAGAGGCACACCGGCGAACATGCCGATGCCGCCAACGTGTTGGTCAAGGACTTGAACAACAAGGGCTTTGAAGTGCCGGACGTCAAGGACGTTTAGCCCGTTCGGCCATGACAATCTAACAGCCTCAACCGCGACTGAAAGCACGCTCGGAGTGCGAACCTGATGCCGTGCGGCAGCCGCTGGTGATGAGTGGCGATCGGGCTGAAGGAAACGCTGGTAACAAGTCAAACGGATCCGGTCCGACGGGCTCACTCACCGGCAGCGGCGGTGGAGAAGGTGCAAGCTTTGCGGACAGCTCCGCGTCGCAGGTCGCCTTGTGATCCGCACCGGCGGCAGGAGCGGAGGCGGGGAAAAGCCGCAAGCAAAGGCCTGTGGCACGAGCGAGCAAAATTGTTGGTGCTGCTATTCGGTTTGCTCGCTGGCATCCCAGATCTTCACGGTCTTGTCACCACTACCACTGACAATTCGCTGGCCATTCGGACTGAACGCCACGCTCCCGACCGAAGAAGTATGTCCTTTGAGCGTGTGTAGTTCTCTAACGCTAGGCTTTGGTACGTTACTTGGAGCCGCCGCAGTCGAACCATCCGTTTGCTGGGGATAGCTGGGCGTGGTGAGCCATTAGGAAGACTTGGTGCCAAGATAGGCCGAAATATGGAAGGTGAAGTGGTTAGGATCGACTTCGCTCGCAGCAAGGTCACCGATGCGGGGGGGGCATCTCAAAGGAATGGCCAAGCTGCAGGATCTCAACCGGCGCCGATTTAAGGAGGAGCTCCGGCAGGCCTGTCGTTTGGTTTATCGTCGTGCAACGCGCCCAGTCCAAACGGTGTGAAATGGAACGCGCGGCTGGCGTAGCCTGCTTGGGCCTGGCCGTGTCCGGACTCCAGCTGCTCCCGGCCCGACACAATCGCAGCATGAAATGCAGCGCGATAGATGCGGCGGTGTTCTTGATTGCCCGTCAGCCTGATCTCGTGCGCGAAAGCCAGCGAAGCCAGCAAGACCGTGGAATAGCTGTTGCCCTGGCGACCACCGTCGCGAAGGTGGGTGCAAGCGGTTGCCCAGAACGCGTTGGACCGCTCGTCCCAGCACTCACGAATCATCTGGTTCAGGCCGGCGGAAATGGCTTGCAAGACTGCGGGGTCACCGGTGGCCTGGTGATAGCGCGCCAGAGAACTGAGTGTAAGAGCCAGTAGATAGGAATTCTGTCCGCGGCAGCGTTTGCCAGGGTTTTGCATCGTGCAGTGGCCATAAGCCAGCATAGTGACCCAGCCTTGCTGGGGGGAAAGGTGTTTCTGCAGCATTTGCCAGTGCCGGCGGGCGGCCACCAGATACTTGTCTTCCCCGGTGGTCTCCCAAGCCGTCATGAGCAAGTTCAATGGCCAGCCGATATCACGGAGGTGGTCCGAATAGCGGCCACCTTCGCTGGCCACACGATCGGCGGCTAACCGAGCGATGTCCAAGGCGCGGCGATTGCCCGTCAGCAAATAGGCATCGCAGAGTCCGCCGATCCAGACGTGGCCCAGATTCTGTAGCATGCCTCGCTGGTACCAAATGGGTGCCGGCAGATCCGCGCCGTCGTAGTAGCCGCCCGTGTGTCCGACGCTATGCGTCCAAATGTGGCCTGGTTGCGGCTGCCCATGGTGGTCCAGGCCTCGGATCTGAGGATTGACATCGTGTACGACATCGACGTCCATCAAGTGGCCGGCGCCCTGTTGAGCGCGATCGAAGTAACGCCGATCACCGGTCCTCAGGTACTGTACGAAGAAACAATGCGAGGTGTCGTATTCCTGGTTTCCCCAGCCGCCGCCGAACTTCTTTTCATCGTACCAGTCGCCGAAGTTGAGTAGCCCGTTCTCACGATTCGACTCTTGATCGGCGAGGTGTTTTTCAAACATCTTGTCGAACCAGCTGTCGTAGCCGTGGTAGCGGTTGGCGTCCGCCGGCGGACAGGCGGGGAGGACTCCGGTGGAGCTTACGTAGTCAGGCGTGCACTGTGCCAGCAACGGCCGCTCGGTCGCGCGAAAGAACGCACGCAGCTTGCCAGTATTCACGGCGCCGGCGAACGGCATTGCCCAGAGCCGATGCGTCCGGGCAGTACCCACCTTGAGCGAGTAGACACCGTTGCGCAGGTAGTAGTAATGTTTTACCTCCTCCAGCAGCGGGTGGCCGTCGTATTGGCCCTGGGGGAAATCGGGACACAGCCCGATGCGCAACTCACCCGCTTTGACCGCCAGACTCTTCGGCCAATTCTGCCAGAACTCGCGCACCCCGATTGCCAGTCCGCCGACGGGCGTTGTTACTGCAGCCCATCCGGCGGCGCGGCCTGGTGACGCCTGGCCGTTGATCTGATACTGCCGGTCGTCGACTTGAACGAGCCGCGAGGCGTCGACGGTTTCTCGATTCAGAATCAATGGACCGCCTCCCCCTTTCAGCGAACAGACGATCTCGATGGAGTCAAACTGTGCCATCAGCGCCGCTTGGTAGTCGTTGATAAACGTGTAGTCAAACATCAGGAACGGTTGGCCACGAAAAGCGTGCATCCGCACGACGTACCGAAACATCGAATCGTTGCCAACTCCGTGGCGGCCCTCAATTCGGATGCAAGCGCGTAGTGGTCCGTGTTGCTCGACGGTCCACGTGGCCAACGAGAGATCAGCCCGGTAACGCCGGCCGTCGGTGGCGACCAGGATAATTCCGGTTTCGCGCTCGTCGGTCAGTCGCTCATTGTCGGTGAATTGGCCGTCTTCGTTGACATCCAACCAGATCGCATCGAGTAAGCGGAGGTGGTCGGCCGCCAACTGGATCCGCAGTGGCCCCGTTTCCATCCTCGGCACAATCGGCTGCGCAGGTGTTGGGGTTGTTACGACCAGCGGAGGTTCGTGCGTCGAGTCGCGTTTGACTGCTGTCCCGCAGCGCACCAGAAACTGCTTTGACTGCTCTGCCGCCAGATCGACCTGGAAGTCCAGCAGCAACCAACGAATGGACCCGTCAGCCCAACGCGCGAGCGTCTCGGTTTGCAGCGGGATCTGTTTGCCTGCCGGATCGAAGAGCGCGACCTGTTGATCGCTGCGAAGTTGCCCTGGCCCCAGCGGGATTCCGGAAGTGACAGGCCAGGCAGCGCGAGCCACACCGGACGGCTCGGTAACGGTAATGGCGATATCGTTGGCTCGCGTGCTGGAACCAAGCAGGATCAGGGGTATGTACATTGCTAGTTGGACAAGCCATCGATTCATTTTTTCAGTCTCCATTTCCGGCCAAATACAAAACGAGGAGGGCAGATTGCGCACTCTGGCCGCCCCGCGGGCACTGCTCGTTTGGAACTACCTTAGCATACGAGTACGATCAATTGTCCTGCCTGGCGCGCGCTGTCCAAGATCTGAAGGCAACTTCCCTAACGACGTCGCGGTCGGTCGATTTGTTTCACCCTTCGCGATCGTGTTGCAGAGGGTCAACGGTTTGGCCACAATGCATATGTGCGCGACTCCCCCCCCTTCCCCCCCCAAGCCAGATGCGAAATCGAAGCAGCTTAACGCAAGCGACTATCTTTGCTTGCTGCGTCGCGACAGCGTCGTTGAGCTATGCAGAACCGGTTGACTATCTCCGCGAGATCAAACCGGTTCTCAAATCCCGCTGTTACAGTTGTCACGGTGCGTTGAAGCAGGAATCCGGGTTGCGACTCGATACGGGCGAGTTTATTCGGAAAGGGAGCGACAACGGGCCCATCGCAGTCGCTGGCCAGGTCGACGCCAGTACGCTCGTCGAGCGTATTACCGCCTCAGACGAGGTCGAACGGATGCCGCCGGAAGGTGAGCCACTCACCAATGAACAAATCGCCCGAATCAAGCGTTGGGTTGCCGATGGAATTCGCTCGCCCGACAACGAACGCCCGGAAGAGGACCCTCGGGACCATTGGGCCTTTCAAACGCCGCAGCGAGCAAAACTGCCAAACGTACGAAATGCCGCCTGGGAGCGCAATCCCATCGACGCGTTCATTGCCGCCGCACATGAGCGATCCGGTCTCGCTCCACTGCCAGCTGCTTCTCGGGCAATCCGCCTCCGCCGAGTCTATCTTGATCTGATCGGGTTGCCACCAACGCGTGAGGAGCTGCATTCATTTCTCGCTGACGATTCACCGGAAGCCTACGCAAAAATCGTCGAGCGCCTGCTCGACAGTGAACACTATGGCGAGCGGTGGGGACGCCATTGGATGGACGTGTGGCGGTACAGCGATTGGTACGGACGGCGGCAGGTTGGAGATGTCCGCAACAGCTATCCGCACATTTGGCGTTGGCGCGATTGGATTATTCAATCGCTGAACAACGACAAGGGATACGACCAAATGGTCCGCGAGATGTTAGCCGCGGACGAATTGCACCCGACTGACGATTCCCGGATGCCGGCACTGGGATTTATCGTTCGTAATTGGTTTTCGTTGAACTACGACACGTGGAAGCAGGATCTGGTGGAGCACACCGGCAAGGCATTCCTGGGATTGCGGATCAACTGTGCACACTGTCACGACCACAAATACGATCCGATCTCGCAAAAGGAGTACTTCGCGTTTCGCGCGTTTTTCGAGCCCCTTGAATTCCGCCACGACCGAGTTCCCGGCGGCCCGGCCCTAGCGAAGTACATCCGCTACGGTCCGGGGTCTGGCGCGTCGCTGAAGCCGATCGCTGCCGGTCTGCCGCGCGTCTACGATCTCTACCACGACGAAAAGACATTCATGTACCGGTTGGGCGACACGCGTGATCGGTTCGATCGCCCACCGGTTGCACCAGCCCCACTGGCGATTCTCGGTCGTGCCCCGCTCGCCATCGAGCCAGTCGATCTGCCGCCCACTGCATGGTATCCAGGTCTGAAACCGTTCGTTCACAAGGAAGAGGCGGCCAGCCGTCGCACAGCGATCCAGGAAGCAGAGGCCGCACTCGTCAAAGCAACTGCCACGTTTGGACCGTTGGCGGGACAACTGGCCGAAGCCGACGTTGAGCTTGCCGAGGCAAAGAAGAAAGCGGGGAACGTCGCGGCGCCCGAACCGCGATCGATCGACCATGTGATTGCCTGGTGGCGGTTCGAAGGTGCAGATAGCGAAGCCGGGTTCCTGGCGGACTCGAGCGGGAAGGGCCACACACTGCAACGCATTACCGGTGAGGAGCCTCCCGCCAAACCGTTGACGCTTGCGCAGACTGGAACCACCAGAGCATTCCTGCCCCAGCTCCCTGGAGAAGATCTGGCCAACCAGCAAGCTGCCGAGTTTCAACAGAACAGGAGCTTCGCTTTTCTGGCGGCGTCGGGTAACGAGCAGTTCTATGCAAATACCTTTGCGCTGGAAGCGTTCGTCCATTTCGATGTTTCGCAGCGGAACTACAATCGCACGATCGCAGACTACCAAGGCAGTTGGACGTTGCTCCATCGCGGGATCGACGACAAGACCTTTGAATTGCGCGTCCGGTACTTCAACGATCAGGGACAGCTTCGTGATGTTGCCACCTCACACGATGCGAAAAATCACGGCGAGCCGTTGATCTTACAAACCGGCCACGACTACTACGTCTGTCTGGTGGTGAGCGAGCACGCCGTCGTTTTTCACGTCGCCAACCTCACGTTACGGACCCCCCTGCAATCGTTGCAACTCCCGCGGAACTCGAACAGACACGATTTCGCAAAGCTCGCCCGCCCACCCGCCGAAACTCGCTTCAACATCGGCAACTCCGATGGCACGGGACGCGTCGACGGGCTGATCGACGAAGTGCGTTACACGCGAGGCGGTTTGAACGGCACGCAAATCGCCGCCGCTGTTGGACAGTCATCGAACACCGCCGTGCAGCAAGCGGCAATGAAGGCCAGCGGTCTCCGTCGTAAGATGGAGCCCGCACGTCTCGCGACTGTGGCGAATCGACTGAAACTGGCAGCCGCACACGCGGACCTCAAGGCGCTCACGGCACGGATCAAAGCCGATCGGGCAAGGTTCGAGGCGGAGACCGACGATGACGATGTGGAAGGACTTGCCAAGGTTGCAGCAGAAAAGGAACACACAGCGAAGGCGCTGGCGAGCCGGGCCAAACTCGCTCAGGCCAACCAACTGCTGGCCGAATACAAGGTCACCGCTTCGCCCGATCAGAAGAAAGTCCAGCAAGCCGAGCAAGACATTACGGCCGCCAAGAAAGCCCTCGCGGACTTACAGCAGGCGCCGGGCGACAGCAGCGATTACACGCCGCTTGGCCCGCAATACCCAAAGACAAGCACGGGCCGGCGAGCTGCCCTGGCCGTTTGGATCACCGACAATGACAATCCGTTAACCGCTCGCGTCGCGGTGAACCACATTTGGATGAGGCACTTCGGCCGGCCGCTTGTGGAAAGTGTTTTCGATTTTGGGCGTTCCGGAAAGAAACCCACGCTTCCGCGGTTGCTCGATTGGCTGGCGGTCGAGTTGATGGAACACAATTGGAGCATGAAACACATCCATCGCTTGATCGTCACGAGCAACACCTATCAGCTTGGCTCGCGTCCCGGGAGTGCCAGTCATCCGAACTTCGCGATCGACAAAGACAACCGCCTGTGGTGGAAGTTCGACCGTCGCCGCTTGGAGGCCGAGGTGATTCGGGACAGCATGTTGGCCGCGTCCGGGCAGCTTGATCGTACAATTGGCGGACCCGAGATCGCCGCCACATCCGAGGCGTCCTCATTACGACGGAGCCTCTACTTTACGATCTACCCGGAAGCGGGCGGCGCCATGCAGTTCATGACGCTGTTCGATCCGCCGGATCCCGGCGACTGCTACCGCCGAACTGACAGTATCGTGCCGCAGCAGGCACTCGCAATGTCGAACAGCCGGTTAGCGATCAATCAAGGCCGGCTGTTGGCCGGCGCGATGGTAAAGAAGCTGGCGTCCGCCGATAATGTCGATGACGATTTCGTGAT
This sequence comes from Planctomycetaceae bacterium, assembly GCA_002724245.1. Taxonomy (GTDB): domain Bacteria; phylum Planctomycetota; class Planctomycetia; order Pirellulales; family Pirellulaceae; genus UBA9264. The sequence goes on along the minus strand of PBOG01000021.1, from coordinate 1,757 downwards.
CGGTCTGTTTGAACAGGTACTATCGCGGCAACCGACCAGAGAAGAGGCAGAGGTTTGCCGGGAGTTTCTTGCGAAACAGCGCCAGCTCTACGAATTGGCGGATCCCGAAGAGCTCGCCGCGGCCGCGCCCCAAGGTTCGGTCGCACCCGCGCAGGACGCCGGCCAGCGTGCTCGCGAAAGCCTGGCCCGAACATTACTCAACCATAACGACTTCATCACCATCCATTGACCATGATTTATCAGCCGTCGGGCGTTAGCCCACGGTTCCCACAAACACCGAGAGAACCGGGCGCAAACGCGTGCCGGCCCCCTTTATCACGATCCAGCAAGGTCCCCTCCCTCGGTTGCCTTCTCCTCCACTGGGGCGGGGAACAACAATAGGAACAACAATGCGTTCTCGCAGAGCCGTACTCGCTGACTTTGGAATGGGCTTCACCGGCCTGGCGCTCGGATCCATGCTTCACCAGGATGGCATCACGCGAGCTAATGAAACCGGTAATTGGTCGCCGCCGAGTGGGAAACCCCATTTCGCTCCCAAAGCGAAAAGTGTGATCTGGATCTTTCTGTCTGGCGGCTATAGCCAACTTGAGACGTTTGATCCAAAGCCTGCACTGAACAAGTATGCCGGCATGACGTTTCAGGAGACGCCGTTCGAAAACCCGCTCGAGTCGCCGCTGCACGACAAGCGGTCGCGCGCGGTGATTGAAAAGGTTCGTGAGAAGTACTCCAGGATCTTTCCGTTGCAGGTCGACTATAGCAAACGCGGCGAGCTCGGGATCGAAGTGACGGATTGGTGGCCTCACCTGGCAACCTGCGTCGACGACATTTCCTTCGTCCGCAACGTCTGGACGACCGACAACGATCATGCCGCGGAAAACCAGATTCATACGGGCAGGCATAAGCTCGACGAGACCCAACCCAGCATTGGCGCGTGGGTGACGTACGGCCTCGGCAGCCACAACGAGAATCTACCGCAGTTCATTGTGCTTGGTGGACCGACGCGTGCCGATACGAAGGAGTCCATCGAGTCGAACTACTTGGGGCCCAAGTACGCCGGCATCCCCTTGCAGCTCGATCCGAACAATCCGCTCCCGTACGGAAAGCGGAACGCGGATGTACTGGCCGCGGAGCAGCGGAATGAATTCGAATTGGCGGGAAAGCTGAACCACCTGGCGGCGGTTGAGTATCCCGAGGATAAAGCCGTACGGGCTCGTATCAAGTCGTACGAGCTTGCCTTCAACATGCAGATGGCGGTGCCGGAAGCAATCGGGATGACTCGCGAGACGCAAGAGTCTCAGCAGCTTTACGGCTTGGACAACAACAACACGAAGGTCGCCGGCCAACGACTGCTCGCCGCGAGGCGATTGGTCGAACGCGGCGCTCGATTCGTGCAGGTGTATCCCAGCCCGTATGGCGTTTGGGACTCGCACAACTCACTCAAGAAGAACCATGCCACGCAGAGTGCGAAGGTCGATAAGCCGGTTGCCGGCTTGCTGAAAGACCTCAAACGCCGCGGAATGTTGAATGACGTTTTGGTTGTCTTCTGTACGGAATTTGGCCGCACGCCAGCCGTCGAGGGGCGTGCTGGCGGCGCCGATGGGCGCGATCATCACCCACATGGCTTTACCGTCTGGTTTGCTGGTGCTGGAGTCAAACGTGGATTCATCCACGGAGCAACCGACGAACTCGGGTTCCACGCCGTCGAGCCGGGGCACTACGTCACGGATATCCACGCGACGGTTCTTCACCTCATGGGC
>PBOG01000020.1 GCA_002724245.1 Planctomycetaceae bacterium | reverse complement strand
CAGTGACGCTGGCCTGCAGTGGCATTTGTTTACAGTCCGTTGGCAGCCAGCCAGCGTTCTGCGTCGAGGGCTGCCATACAACCCGTGCCTGACGAAGTGATTGCCTGCCGGTAATAGTCGTCTGCCACATCGCCCGCTGCGAACACACCATCCACACTGGTTGCCGTACGGAAGGCCTGGGACCACTGGATGTAACCTTCCTCGTTCATCTCTAGTTGTCCCTTGAGAAAATCGGTGTTGGGGGTGTGGCCGATCGCCAGAAACATGCCGCCCGCCGGTAGTTCCCGGCTGGAATCATCGACCGTGCTTTTGAGCCGTACTGCGGTGACTCCGTCGGCATCGCTGCCCAGCACCTCGTCGACGGTGTGATTCCAGACGATGTCGATTTTCGGGTCTTCCATAGCCCGCTCTTGCATGATCTGGGAGGCCCGCAGCTGGTCGCGGCGGTGGACTAGATGCACGGTGCTGGCAAACTTGGCCAGGTAGGTGGCTTCCTCGACAGCCGAATCGCCGCCTCCGACCACGACCAATGGCTGATCCCGAAATCGTGGCAGGGCACCATCGCAGACGGCACAGGCACTGACGCCACGATTCTTGAAGTTTTCTTCCGAGGGCAGTCCCAGGTAGTTGGCGCGTGCCCCTGTTGCCACGATCACGGTATGGCTTTCCACGGTTTCGCCACCGGCGGTAATCACTTTCAGCGGTTTTCCGGAGAAGTCGACTTCCGCAATGTCCTCACCGACCACGCGGGTGCCAAAGTTGAGCGCTTGTTGCTTCATCAGTTCCATCAGCTCGACACCCTGGACCGCGTAGTGCGGTTGGCCGTCGCGCTCGTGTTCTGCCGCTGGGGGCAGGTTCCAGTGGCGGTCCTGATCGACCGCGCTTTCCACGAAAGCACGCACATTGCCTGCCGGGAAACCGGCGTAATTTTCCACTTCTGTGGTGAAGGCCAGTTGTCCCAAGGGGATCATTTCGGGAGTCGCTGTCCCTTCGAAGAGCAGAGGTTTGAGACTGGCGCGGGCGGCGTAGATGGCTGCCGAGAAACCGGCGGGACCACTTCCAATAATGACGACGTGTTCTGGCACTTCCCGTTTCCCCTCAACTGAGTTGCTGACGCGTGCTTCCGCGGGAAACCGCGCGTGATGTCTGGCAAGTCGCAGGGGCCGCCGATACCTGGCACGCCCTGTTTACGCGATCACAATGGCGGCCATTATAGGATGGCACAGGGGGAAGTCCACCGCGCTGGCGGCTGTCGCGTCTGCCTGGGTGGCGTATACAATAGGTCCGCTATTGTCTGGGCGAGTGTTGCCTCCAAGTCGCCCCTCCAAGTCGCCGAGGTCCGCTCATGATTACGCTTCTGGTCGCGGTATTGTCCTTTGTCGGATTTATTGTTGCCTACCACACTTATGGGCGCTGGTTAGCCCGGCGAATTTTTGGGCTGGATGCCGATGCGCTCGTGCCCAGCCAGCAACTGCGGGACGATGTCGATTTCATTCCGACCAAAAAAGAGGTCATCTTTGGCCACCATTTCACCAGTATCGCGGGTACCGGACCGATCGTGGGTCCTGCGATTGCCGTGTTCTGGGGGTGGTTGCCGGCACTGTTGTGGGTTGTGTTGGGATCGATTTTCTTTGGCGCAGTCCACGATTTTGGTGCGCTGGTGGTCAGCTTGCGAAACCGCGGACAGACGATCGGCGAAGTGGCCGGCCGGCTGATCTCGCCACGGGCGCGGATGATGTTCTTGCTGATTCTGGCGCTCGCCTTGACCGTCGTATTGGCCATCTTTGGTTTGGTGATTGCCACCATCTTCAAGTTGTATCCGGAGTCCGTGCTTTCGGTCTGGATTGAGATTCCGATTGCTGTCGCAGTCGGTTTCTGGGTCTACCGCAAAGGAGGCGGCCTGTTGGTCCCGTCGCTGGTCGCTTTGGGGCTGCTTTACCTGGGGATTTACGTCGGCGTCTATTACCTACCGATTTCCTTGCCGGTGGGCAATCCGGTGGTGGTCTGGACACTCGTCCTGATGACCTACTGCTTCATCGCCTCGGTGCTGCCGGTCTGGACGTTGTTACAACCGCGCGACTTCATCAACAGCCACCAACTGATGGTTGCCTTGGCTTTGCTGGTCGGCGGATTACTGGTCGCCAGTCTAAGTGGGAAAGCGGACCTGGTGGCCAGTGCACCGATGGTTGCTGAGCAACCGCCGGCTGGAGCTCCACCGATCATGCCGTTCTTGTTCATCACGATTGCCTGCGGTGCGATCAGCGGGTTTCATTGTCTCGTCAGTAGTGGCACTTCCAGTAAGCAGGTGGCAACGGAGACCGATGCCCAATACGTCGGTTACGGCGCGATGCTGTTGGAGGGGGCGCTGGCAGTGATCGTGATCCTGGCCTGTTGTGCGGGGGTGGGTATGGGTGTGTCCAACGGTGCCGCCGAGGGTGAAATGCTGACCGGCCTGGACGCGTGGCACACCAAGTACGATCCGAACGGCTCCTGGGCCACTTTCGGTCTGGGCCAAAAGGTGGGTGCATTCGTCGATGGCGGTGCCAATTTTGTCAGTTCGCTAGGGATTGCCCGCGAGCTGGCAGTCGGGATCATTGCGGTACTCGTCGCCAGTTTCGCCGCGACCACGCTCGATACGGCGACGCGTCTGCAGCGTTACGTACTGCAAGAACTGACCGCCACTCTGAAAATCACTCCACTAACCAACAAGTACGCAGCCACTGGCTTGGCGGTTGCGCTGGGGGCCGCAATGGCGATGGTGCCCGGTCCCAAAGGGGTCGGTACGGGGGGCCTGATCTTGTGGCCGCTGTTTGGCGCCACCAATCAGTTGCTGGCCGGTCTGGCATTTATGGTGATCGTGTTTTATCTCTGGCGGCGCAACTTGCCCGTCTGGTTTGCCGCCGGCCCGATGGCCGTGATGTTGCTGATGCCGGCCTGGGCCCTCAGTTGGCAACTGTTCAATACGAACAGTGGTTGGCTAGCTGCCGAGCAAAAAAACTATCTGCTGGGTGCGATTGGTCTGGGCAATCTGGCGCTGCAGGCCTGGATGATGGTGGAGGGCCTGTTGTTGTGGCGCCGGGCGCGCGGTGTGCTGGAGGAAGGGCTACCGCCGCTGCCGGAGCCAGCGCCGGCCTTGCAGGCGGCCACTGATCCCTGACCGGTTGCGATTGCCAGCGCAGCTGCCACGGTTACCCGCCAATTGCGATCCATTCAAACTTGATGGCCAACGTCAGTAGAATCCCGCCTGGTGAGATGACGGCCAGGCCCAGGCCACAAATCCACAGCCAGGCTGTTGTCCAGCTGCCGGGGGCAATACGAGGATCGACGCGTCGGTACCGCAAATAGAGTGCGCCCAGGCCCAGGATAGGGTACATCACGGCGGCGATCAGGCTACTGGTGATGGCCAGCATCTGGGGTGGGTTTTCGAACAGCCAGTAAGCGATCGAGAACATCACCAGCATCACCACCGTAAAGATGCGGATGAATCGCAGGCGGGTGGGATAATGTTTCGCGTTCACCACGCCGACAATGCCCAGCGCGTCGGTCAGGAGACGTGAGAAGCCTGCAGTGCCAGCCAGCACGGTGCTGAACAGGACGAAGAAGCCTCCCACCACGAACAGGGTGGCGGCCCAGTCGGCCATGCTCTCGGTGTACATGTCACGTAAAACCACCAGCGTCTCGAGGCCATCCGGGAGCAGGGCGTTGCGGTGCAAAATAGCCGCCCCCAGCACATAGAAACAGATGGTGCTTGCGGTATAAACCACCATGGTCAACAACACATCAGTGTACATCACGCGGATCCAGCCGCGGGCCCGCTGCGGCCACTCGGTTCCCGGCTGGACCTTGCCGACATTGCGCGCGTACCCTTTTTCCACGCACCAGTAGGTATAGCTCCACATTTCGCCGTAGGCGACACCTGTCGCCGCGTACGCGGCCAGGGCGATCAGGACGACATCGCGGTAAGCGTCTGCAGTCATCGTGCTGGCCGGCGGCGTACTCATGGACAGGCCGTGTTGCAGCTGCTGCCAGCTGATGGCGTAGTCGGTCCATTGCAGCATCACGGTGCAAACGAGTGTCAACAGGGTGAAGGTGGCGACCATCACCACGAGAGTTTTTTCCAGTGAGCGGTAGCTGCCACTGAGCAGCAACACGGCCGCTACGACGGCCACCAGCATCGCCCAGATTCGAGCACCGTGTTCGTCAAACAGCGGAAATGCGATTTGCACCGCCTGGCCCGCGGCTCCTAGAATCGCACCCGAATTAACGAAGGTCAGCAGCATCGAGGCCAACCACAGCCAGATAAACCAGTTGACCTGAGGCCGGGGAAATTGGCCCGCTTGCAGCTGGCGCTGCGAGGCGGTGCGGAGCATCAACGCGGCAATGCAGACGGTGGCCAGTGCGCCGCCGCCCAGCAACAGGCCCGCGCCGAGTGTCTGCGCGTCAGTGGGCAACTGTATGTAGACAGCGACGGCCGCGACACTGGCGACGGCTACGGTGGTCAGCCAGGGGAGCGTTAGCCACAGCGGACGCGGGCTACTTGGCCCTGGCAAGGTGCTGAACACTTGCAGAAATGTCTGGCCACTGGAAATGGTGTGCCGGGCCACTTCTGCCTGGACGACGAACTTGATGAAACAGGACAGCAGGATAAACCACAGCAGCGTGAACCCGGCGACCGCGCCCAACTTGGTGGTCATCAACAGTTCGCCTGATCCGACCACCGATCCGACCAGGATCATTCCTGGCCCCAGGTGTCGCAGTGTCTGTCGCCAGCCGCGCGGCGGCGCCATAAACGATGCATCGGTTTGCGCGTAAGGGTCGGGTGTCTGACTCATGACGCTTGAGTGTGGCCGATTGTCGCGGCAGACGCAATGTGAAAATGGACGCCTCAGGAAGATCCGCGATGTGGTTGCTCGTAACACTTGCGGAGCACGACGAACGTCTGCACCACGCGGAACTGAAAATGGCCCAGTTCCAGGTTCAGAATCGCGTAATTACACCCTGAGTGGTGTGTACGTACGCGGCGCAAACCCTGATCCAGAAAATCGTTGAACACGAAATAGTTGAGGATAGTCCCCAGGCCAGCTCCTTTGTAACGCGTTGTGATACCTGCCAGCAGCAACTGTACCCGGGATCCGTCCAGCCGGCGCGCCGAATTGAAGCCCACGATTTCTCCTGTCTGCGGGTTGGTCAGTTTGTGCAGGTACTCGTCCTCGCGCTGCCAGGAGGCTTCCAGATAATGGCGGTACCGGGCTTGGCTGCTCGCTGCGTTGATGTTGGGGTCGACGGTCCAGCGGTCGTCTACGAAGGTCTCGGCGGCGATTGCCTGAACGGTTTGCAGCTCGTCTTCGGTCGCCACCGGTTCGTAGCGATACGGGAAAGCAGCCACGGGGTACCGTTTTTTCAGGCGCAGTTCACTGCGTAACTGGAACTCGATAAAACGGAAGCCGTGGGATTCGAGTTGTCCGGTGGTGGCCAGGTCTTCCACGGGTACCCGACAGAAGACATATCCCGGTTGGTGGGTTTGCAGGTAGTTCGCTTCGACAGCCGACAGGTTCTGGATGCCGTCGGAGACGTCGAGTTGCAGGACGGGCGCGCCCAAGGCATCCGAGTCGATAGTCAGGTGAGCGACATTCATGTGTCGTTGGCTCCGGGGGCGCTGTGGCCGGCTTGCACCCGCTGCCAGAGTTCGCCGACCGTCGACAGCCGCGCGAGTTCTTCTGACAGGACGGTCACTCCGTAGTCTTCATCGATCATACTGACCACGGTTAACGCGCCCAGGGAATCCCATTCGTCAAAGGAGTCCAAGGCGCTGTCAGCCAGAACTTCGTCGGCTTCGACCCCCAGCAACTCGGCAAGCTTCTCGAAGAACGATTGCAACGCGTTGGCTCCTCTACGGTGGGTTGGGAAGCGGGGGCGCACCCGATATGCGCTGATCGGTGGTCAGTGTGTACTCTCAGGGCGAATCTTCGTGACGTCAGTCGGCCCTCGGTTGTGATGACGGATAATTGATCATCTCGCAAAAGCGCAGCCCGCCGACTTCAAGCAACAGCGAACTGCAGGTCAGGCCGACGCCAAATCCACACAGGCACATTGTGTAGGTGTTTTCGGTTAAATCGGCCCCCAGCGTATGTGTAATCGCTGTGGGGATGGTTGCACTACTGGCATTACCGTAATGCTCGACAACATCATTGGGGAGTTTTTCCCTGGGGACGCCCAGCTTGTCAGCCAGTTTTTCCAGCATGAAACGATTGGGTTGATGAAACATGAACCAGTCCACCTCGTCCAGACTGGTCGCCGCCGCGGACAGCAGATTGTCGATCAAAGGCGGGATCTGATTCTGGACAAAATTGAGTACCGCGATTCCGTCCATGTGGTAGTGTTCCTGGCCACGGTAGTTACCGTCACTGGCCAGCGCGACTTGTGCGGTCTCGGGCGTGCATGGCAGGCGGAAGCCTCCGGCGGGAATCATGATCTTTTCGTGCTGATTGCCATCCATCTGCAGATTTGCGTGAATAGTCGTAGATTCTGTGGATGGTTCCAGGATGGCCACCGAGGCGGCATCTCCCAGTAGTGGATAAGCATTGCGATCCTGGGGAGAACAAGTCCGCGTCAGGGTGTCCGCATTGACCAGGACGACGCGTTGGATCGACTCCTGCTGCAGCATCATAAAGGCTTGGATCAAGCCGACTGCAAATCCGGCACACCCCTGGTTGAGGTCCAGACACCACATGTCCTGGGAGAGGCCCAGCTTGCCCTGAATGACACTGCTGGTAGGTGGCATGAAGTAGTCGGGTGTCTCGGTAACCAGGATCAAACCATCGATGTCATCCGGTTGGAGATCACCCCGATCGATCAAATGACGCAAGCCAAACAGCGCCAGGTCGGACGCACACGTTCCCTCGGTAACCAGTCGGTGTCGGTCAATTCCAATTACGTTTTGCAGTTTTCGTGAATTGGCGATGGGGAAATTGTAGTTGTCCAGTTCATCGGCATAACGCGACTCGTTTTCCGGCACGACTACGAGCAGGCCTCCGATGCGCATGTTCCGGAAGGTGAAGTTCACGAGACGACTCCGTATTTGCCGAGGAGATTGGCGATCGTTGCCACGCTGCTGAAATGTTCTGGCAGGATGTCTGTTCCCTCGATCGAAATGCCATAGCGGCCGTCGAGAGACGCCACCAGGGATACGATGTCCGTCGAATCGAGCAGGCCGTCGGTCAGGTAGTCGGTCGATGCTGTGAAGTCGGCTTCAGGCCTCAATTCCGACAGGATCGTATGAATGGTCTGATTGAGCTCTGTCATGCCATCCCGTTGGGCGTGGTGGTTTGAGACAGGTAGTGGGACTGCAGTTGTTGGCGATCGACTTTGCCATTGGGGTTGAGGGGGAAGCTGGCCATGTGCAGCAACACGCGGGGCAACATGTAAGCGGGCAGTGTTTCTGCGAGTTCTTTACGGAGTGCGCCGCGATCGAGTTCATGGGTGGATTCGTAGCACAGGATCAGCTGTTGACGCACCTCGTCGTACAGCACGCAAGCACGTTGAATCTCGGCAATCCGACTGGCAGCGGATTCAATTTCGCCTAATTCGATTCGGTAGCCAAGATGTTTGATTTGGGTGTCGAGCCGGCCGACGAACATCAGTTCGCCACGTTCATTCCAGTGGCCCAGGTCCCCGGTACGGTACATTTTTTCGGGGTAGTGGTCGCGATGGACGATCTCCGGAAAGGCGCGGGCTGTTTTTTCCGGGTCGTTCCAGTACCCCAGGGCAAGGCTGCTGCCGCGAATGCAGATTTCACCTGTTTGCTGGTCACCTACGGGGAGTTGTTGTTCGTCGAGAATCAATATCTCCGTGTTGCGGCAGGCCCGTCCGATGGGAAGTGGCTGATCGTCTTCAAAAGAACGGTCGAGTACATAGTAGGTCGATGCGATGGCCGTTTCGGTGGGCCCATAGGTGTTGACGAGTGTGGCGGTTGGACAATGAGCTGCCCAGTATTGAAAGTGCCGGGTTGGCATGACCTCGCCCAGCACGGTGATCCAACGCAGCTGTGGCAACTCGACCTCGGCCAGCAAGTTGAGTTTAGACACACTTACCAGCACTGAGGGCACCCAGCAGAAGTAACTGATCTGGTAAGTGCTGAGGTATTCGACCAGATTGGCCGGAAACGAGAAATGGGATTCTGGGATCAGGTACAAAGGCGCGCCTGTTTTCAGACACAAGTAGATGTCCTGGACCGAGACATCAAAGGTGAATGCTGCCTGGTTGCCGATTGCATCATGGGGGCCGAGTTGGTAGGTCACCGCTGCCCATTCGATATAGTCGACAACGGCCCGGTGCGGCAGGACAACACCCTTGGGATGACCGGTCGACCCCGAGGTGTATTTGAGATAAACGGGGTCGCTATCGACCGTCTGATCGATTCGTGCCTGGATTGCCTCACGGGCATCGGTCGGGGCGGACGCCAAGGTCGCTTCGAGTTCGATCACGTGGGTCTGGGTTGGCAATATGTGGGCCAGACGTGACCGGTCTTGCTGCGACAGGACGACTACCAGGGGTGACAGGTCGCTGAGTATCTTGCCCAGTCGTTCGAGGGGCGATTGCGGGTCGAGCGGTACGTAAAAATGACCGCTCCAGAGCACACCTTGAAACACAGCGACGGTTGCCGGTTCACGAGGCAGGAGCACCGCGACTGGGCACCGGGTCAAGGGGCTCAGCCCGATCAACGCGGTGGCGATTTGGCGCGACTGGTCCGCCAGTTGGCCAAACGTCAAGCTGGTTGTTGCACCGATGATCGCCGGCGCATCGGGCCAGCGGTCGCACGTTGCCTGCAAATATTGGCCGACATGAACGATCATGCGTCGTCGAGTGGAATCGAGGATAGGACGAGAGGCACCACCTGAGGTAGCCCGTGGCGTTGGCGCACATACGCGTGCTCTTGATTCACTCGGTTGCAAAAAAACGCCACCTTGAACGCGATTGCTCGGGTGTCCGCCGCCACGCCAGCGGGACCCACATAATCCGCTCGACCGCTTGAATCGGCGCTTTTGCGGACCTCTAACGTGACGCCGGCTTCGTTCGCCGGTAGTCGACGTAGTACATGAGGAGCCTGCGTTCTTGGCGATTCCAGCTGGCCACGGTGTCAATCGGTTATTCGTAATTCCACTTCAAGATCCAGGGGTCCGCTGTGCGCTTCTGGAACTTGCGCAGGGATTGTTTCATCTCCGCCAGGATCGAGGCATGCTGTTTGGTGGTTGCTAGATTGACACCCTCGTGTGGATCGTTTTCCAGATCGTACAGTTCAAACTCAGGTCGCTGAATGTAGCTGCCGACGGTCTTGGCACCATAAGGGGCTTGCTGCCCGAGTTGGAATTGGGCTTGCCAGGTGGGTGCGGCCCACAGGTCGGATGCAAACGGGAAGGGGAGCGGATAGGCCAGGTTCCAGATGAGTTTGAATTTTGTTCCGCGGACGACGCGCATCGGATAGTACATGGTGATTTCGTGGAAGGTGTGGGAGGCGTAGACGCGGTCCCATCCTGGTGGTTTTTCACGCTCCATAACTTCCAGAAAGGAGCGGCCGTGAAAGGTGCCTCGCCCGGTGGCACGGGATTTCTGGCTGCCACGTGGGACGTTTGGTAGTTGGGCCAGCAGGTTGGCTGACAGCGTGCCCGTCTGCCGGTTCAACTGGCCGGCGAAATCGAGAATGGTTGGCGCCAGGTCGACCCAGCTCACCATTGCCTCGGTTTGCCCGCCACGCCGCTGGTGATACGGATTCCGGATGACGCAGGGTGACCGCATACCGCCGTCATAGAGTGTGGTTTTGGCGCCCGGCATGGCGATGCCGTGATCCGAAATGTAGATCACGAGGGTATCTTTCCAATGCCCGGTCGTTTTGAGTAATTCCATCAGGCGTCCCAGTCCCTGGTCGATACGAGAAATCGACTGGTAATACTGCGCGAGTTCCGCGCGGCAGGTGGGTGTGTCGGGAAGAAATCCAGGGACCATGACATCGGCCGGATCGTAACGCACCTCCTGCACACCTGGGTAGCCTTTGTTTTCCGGACCCGGGTTCCCAAAGCGATTGGGTTGGTGTGCCAGTTCGGTCGCGGTGCCACCACCGCGATGAGGATCGGACGTGCAGAAATAGAGAAAAAAAGGTCGTTCGCTTTGTTGTTCGAGAAAGGCCTGGCAGCGATTGGCCATCACGACGGGGCTGCGAGTGGGGCCGGGAATCACTTCTTCAAACGCGTAGACCGACTCAGGTGCCACATGGTATTTTCCGCACCGCGCCGTACGGTAGCCGGCTTTTGTCAGGTACACCGGCAGACTGCCGACATTCGCAAAGCTGCTGAATTTGTGGTAGTGGTGCTGGTGTCCGTAATGCCCGTTGGCGTGGTTGTGCAAGCCGGTCAGAATGACCGAGCGACTGGCGGAACAACTGGCGGTCGTGCAAAACGCGTTGTGGAAGAGTGTGCCATCACGCGCCAAGGCGTCCAGGTGGGGTGTTTGTATCACGGTGTTTCCATAACAGCCGGCATCCAGCCCCTGGTCATCNGTTACGAATAGNACAACGTTGCGCGGCGCCGCGNAGGCGGCCACGGTGGTTCCCATCAGAGCGACCAGGAGGCCGCGAANCAGCCANCAACGGACCATGAGTTCTCTCCTTGCCCAGGGGCAGTNATGAAGGCAACGGGCAGTGATGAAGGCAACGGATTCTTGGGAATCCAATGCGGGGTAGANTACCAGACGCATGAAAGGCTTGCGGAAACAGGNCGGNGGTCAGGGGNCCCGGTGTCCNGCGGAGATCTGGGTTGCGTCCTGCCGCGAGCGCACCAGGCTGACGATCATACACTACGATGGTTCCAGCAGTGCCATGCTGTGTTTTCTGCTATCCGGTCGGAGGGGGCCTTGCGGCCTGCGGCGGGGCGCCATTTGGGAGGCGTTCAATGAGCTAGAGTACGTGGCCGGCTGTAGCGATTTGCCAGGGAATCCGCCACAATAACCGACGCGATTGAAAAGTCCCTGAGGGACGCCCGTTTTTCATCAGAAAGCCAGAGCCTTATGCAGTATCGAACGTTAGGTAACAGCGGTTTGTTGGTTTCGCCTATTTGCCTGGGGACGATGACGTTTGGTGAGCCGGTTCCTGAGTCCGAGGCGATTGATCTGGTCCATGGTGCGCTTGACCTGGGGATTAACTTCATCGACACAGCCAACGTGTACGAAGGGTATCAACGCGTGCTGGGAAGCGCCGGCGGCGTGGCGGAGGAGATCACGGGTAAGGCGCTGCGAGACCGCCGCGATGGCGTTGTCTTGGCGACGAAAGTCGGTGCTCCTGTCGGACCGGGACCACAGGACCGCGGGTTGTCGAAGACCCACATCTTGCAACAGTTGGAACGCAGTCTGCGGTTGCTGCAGACAGATTACATCGATCTCTACATTATTCACTGGCCCGACAAAAATACGCCGCTGGAAACGACCCTGGAGGCGATGGATGTTGCGGTCCGCCAGGGAAAGGTCCGCTATTTTGGCGCTTCGAATCATGATGCCGGCCAGCTTTGCGAGTTGCTCTGGTTGGCCGATCGATCGGGGGGGCCTCGGGTTGTCTCTTCCCAGATTCCCTACAGTTTGCTACGGCGTGAACTTCACTATGATTTGGAGTTCTGTGCGCGGCATGCGATCGGAGTAACACCCTATCAGTCACTCCAGGGTGGTTTGTTGACTGGGAAATATCGTCGGGATGCGGAGCCACCCGCTGATTCGCGAGCCGCGGAAAAACCGCAGTGGGTATGGGAACGTGACACCGCTTTATACGATCGGCTGGAAGTCCTGGAAGGCTTGGCTCTTGAAGGCGATATTCCGATGGTTCAATACACATTGGCTTGGACTTTGGCGCAGCCGGCGATGAGCTCGCTGGTGGTGGGTGCCAAGCGATTGGAACAAGTTGCCCAGGCTGTGGGTGCACTTGAAATTACCATTCCGTCTGACCACTTCGCACGCGTCGATCAGACTTGTCCACTGCCCTGGAAGCAGCCAGATCCCATCCGCCCGGCATAGCAGGTGGATTGCATCCCCGGTGAATAAATACCCTGGTGAATAAATAACGGTACATCGTGATTTCCAACCGCTGCCCAGGTGACAGGCTTTGTGTCGCCGGCGGCAGGTTCCCTCCTGGAAGAATAATTATGCGGATCTCGACAGGTAGTTGCTGGCTACAGGGCGCGCTATGGGCAGGCCTGGTTTGTCAGATTTTGGCGGTTCCCGAGAAAAACGCCACGGCAGAGGAAGCGGGAAGCGGGCAGTGGAAACTGGAAGAGGTACCGGGGTCTTGGAAACGCCTGACCTCTGGGCGTTACGTTTCCAAGGGGGGATTTTCCTGGTTTCGGTGCCTGGTGGAGGTCCCTGCGGATTGGGAGGGGACGCCGACGGAACTCTTTGTCGAAGCCGTCGACGACGCCCGGGAGATTTACTTTAACGGACAACGTGTTGGCAGCCTGGGGACGTTTCCACCCGAATACCGCAGTGGCTTGGGTCGCAGTGAACGGCTGGCATTGAAAGCAGGGCTCGTGCTGTACGGTCAGGCGAATCTGGTAGCGGTCCGCATTCATCAAAATCAGAGTCGTTCCAATTTCAACGTGGCAGCGCCAGTCCTTTTTGCTGGTAAGAAAGCAATTCGTCTGCATGGAAAGTGGGAGGCGACTCCCGGCGACGATCTGGCTTGGGCGCGTTTGTCCGAGCGTTCCCGAGTGGCCGCGGTAACGCGGTTTCGCCGTATCGAAGATGCACAAGTCGTTCTCGATTCGCTTAAACGCCTGAATCCTGACGACCGCCCTCTGTCGCCGGCAGAGTCGCTCGGTCGCATGGATATTCCCGATGACTTGACGCTGGAACTTGCGGTAGGTGAGCCAGCCGTGCGTCAGCCGTTGTCGATGAAGTGGGATGCACTGGGACGGTTATGGGTCCTCCAGTATCTCCAATATCCAGATCCCGCGGGCCTCAAGATGGTCAGTCGGGATAAGTATTTGCGCGCTGTTTACGACAAGATTCCCCCCCCGCCTCCGCACCATTTTCCCGGCCGGGACAAAGTGACGATCCACGAGGATACGAATGGAGACGGTCGTTACGATCAGCATAAGACGTTTGTAGAAGGCCTCAGCCTGGCGACCTCATTTGCCATTGGACGGGGAGGGGTATTCGTTTTGAATCCACCGTATCTGTTGTTCTACCCGGACCGTGATCGTGACGACGTACCCGACTCCGATCCGCAGGTTTTATTGGAGGGTTTTGGGCTGGAAGATTCCCACTCGATCGCCAATAGTCTCCAGTGGGGTCCGGATGGCTGGTTGTATGGTTGTCAGGGGAGTACCGTCAGTGCTGCGATTCGTAAATACGGTTCCCAGGATCCGCCGGTTCGCTCCCTGGGCCAGTTGATCTGGCGTTACCATCCGGAGAGTCAGCGTTACGAGATTTTTGCCGAAGGTGGTGGCAACTCTTTTGGGCTGGAAGTCGATTCCAAGGGGCGGGTCTATTCTGGTCACAACGGCGGAAACACACGCGGATTCCATTATGTGCAAGGCGGCTATTTTCAGAAGGGGTTTGGCAAGCACGGCCAGCTATCAAACCCCTACGCGTTTGGTTATTTTCCCTGGATGACGCACCATGCCGTGCAGCGTTTTACGCATGTGTTCGTGATTTACGAAGGTGGTGCTTTGCCGGCGAATTACCATGGCAAGTTGTTCGGAGTAGGGCCGTTACAGGGCCACGTGGTTTACAGTCAGGTTGAGCCCCAGGGTTCCTCGTTTCAAACGCGTGACCTGGGCCACCCTTTGAAAAGCCGTGATCCCTGGTGCCGACCAGTTGATATCAAGGTGGGTCCCGATGGTGCGCTCTATGTGGCGGATCTCTACGAGCAGCGCATCGATCATGCGAGTCACTATCAGGGGCGGATTCATCGAGAGACGGGCCGGATCTATCGATTGCGTGGTAAAACAACTGGACGGCCGACGATTCCTGGGATCGCCTTACTCGATTCTCAGGATCTGGTCGGACTGCTCGCGGACGAGCATCCCAACAAATGGGTCCGGCAGACCGTACTACGCGTATTAGCCGACCGCCGCGATCGTTCGATTGTGCCGCTGCTCATGGAGATCCTTGCTGAGCGTACAGGCCAGGCGTCTCTCGATGCGCTCTGGGCGCTACACCTCTCTGGTGGTTTGAACAGTCCCACAGCATTGGCACTGCTGGAGCATCAAGATCCGTATGTCCGCTTGTGGACGGTCCGGCTGCTGGCTGATGATGGTCGTGTCACCGCGAAAGAGGCGGAGCAATTACAGAAGCGAGCCGCGGCGGAAGTCCATGTCGAGGTGCGCAGCCAGCTGGCTTGTTCGGCGCGGCGGCTGCCGGCATCGCAAGCTTTACCGATAGTCGCGCAGCTGGCAGCACGCAGCGCAGATGTGGACGATATCCATGTCCCGTTACTGTTGTGGTGGGCCATTGAAACCCATGCGGAGTCAAGTCGCGATCAGGTACTGCAACTTTTTCAGAATGCCACATTTTGGAAGCAGCCGCTCGTCAAAAAACACTTGCTGGAACGTGTTATGCGGCGTTATGCCCGCGCTGGAAAGCGTGCCGACTTGATGGCCTGTGCACAAATACTGGGTTTTGCTCCGGACCAGGAATCGGCAAAGCAGCTTTTGGCTGCGTTGGAAACCGCTTTCCAAGGGAGGTCGCTGGGAGCCTGGCCAGCAGAACTTGTCGACGCAGTGATCAAGTCGGGCGGAGGATCACTTGGTCTACGCGTGCGGCAGAGAAGTCCAGAGGCACTCCAGGAGGCGTTGCGCCGGGTTGCGAGTTCTCAAAGCCCACTAGAGGAACGACGTGAACTGGTCACGATTCTCGGAGAGATTCGTCAACCGCAGGCCGAGGCTTTGCTGTTACAGCTGGTCGGGGGAAATCACGATCCGTCATTGACGATTACGGCACTGACTGCACTGCAGGCGTTTCAGGCACCGCAGATTGGTGAACGCGTGATTGCCCTTTATCCGGACCTTAAGCCAGAGGTACAGGCGGCAGCCCAATCTCTGTTGAGTAGCCGCCGCGACTGGGCGCTGCAACTGCTGCACGCAGTGGAATCGCAACGGATCAAGGCAGCGGCTATTCCCGGAGCGATGGTACGCAAGATGATGTTGCATGAGGATGCGCAGCTCCGTGCGCTCGTCGTCAAGCATTTCGGCAAGGTGCAGGGTGCGACGACTTCGCAAATGCTGGCTGAGATCAAACGTCTGACTGAGGTGATCGGGACGGGTTCAGGAGTGCCGCATAACGGTAAGCAACTGTATATGCAAAGTTGTGGTAAATGTCACAAACTCTTCACGGCAGGTGGGGAGATTGGCCCCAATCTAACGTCATTTCAGCGGCAGGATTTACAACGCGTGCTCGTCAATGTCGTCAATCCCAGCCTGGAGATTCGCGAAGGTTACGAGAATTACCGAGTGATCACTGAGGACGGTCGCGTGTTGACTGGATTTGTTGTCGATCAGGATGACCAGCTGGTTGTTTTGCGGGGAGCCGATGGCCAAACTACGATTCTTCAGCGCGATGCAATTGAAGAGCTTTCGGCCACGCCGCAGTCGCTGATGCCGGAAGAACTCCTCACACGTTTCAATGATCAACAGGTCCGCGATCTGTTCGCTTTCTTGCGGTCTTCGCAACCGGTGCCCTGATCGCAGCGCCGCTGGCGTTGCGCTGTCTCAGGCGGCTTTCAGGACCAGGCGAGTGATTTCCGGTGGGCAGTTCCAGCGAATCGGAAACAGGCCTGACACACCGCGGCTGACGTGCATGAGTGTTGGTGGCTGAAAGAACGTGCCGCCAGCGTATTTGACACCGGCCTGGCTCGGTGCGATGACAGGCCCCAGTAGCGGAAACCGCACCTGCCCGCCGTGCGTGTGCCCGGCAAGCATCAGGTCGGTGCCCTGTTGGCGGGCCCAGGCTATCTGGTCAGGTGAATGGGACAGCAGGATCGAGAAATCAGCTTCGGCGCATGCTGCAGCGTGCGCCGTCATACTTCCGTCCAGGGGAAACCACGGCCTTTCATTTCCTGCCAGGTAGATCGACTGCTCGTGAATCTGGATCCAGTGTTGCCCGGCGCCGAGGTCGATCGCACCTCCCTGAGTGAGCATTTGCCGCAGTGGCGTGACATCTCCCAGCCTGAGGTCGTGGTTGCCCAGTACAAAGAAACAACCATACCGGCTTGTCAATCGATTCAGGGTTGTGTCGATCCAACTCAAACACTCGGGATGATCTACCAGATCACCCGTGATTGCCACCAGGTCGGCAGATAACGCGTTGGTCTGGTCAATGACTTGCTCAAAATACGCCCGCGGCAGCTTTCCTTCGAAGTGCAGGTCGGAAAGGTGTGCAATCGTCAGGCCTTCCAGGGCCTGTGGCAAATGAGGGAGTTGAAGTTGTTTTTCGGTGACTTCGAGTTGCGCGACCTGGTTTCCAGGGACACGCATGAACCAGGGGGATTGTTCCGGGAACAGGGGCGGTTGTTCGGCCGGATTGGCTAAATCTATGGTGTGGGCAGCCAGGACCGTTAGCCTGCCGCGATGCGGTTTGCTCGCCCGCTGAATGAGCCAACAGCAGAAGATGTAAATAGCCACCACCTGGTAAATGAGGACCAGGCCTCGGACGAGTGTCGGATGGCTACTGGCGCCCCAGGAGACCAGTAAACTGGCTCCTGATAGGTAACTGTAGCAGCACCAGCAAACGGGAATGACCAGCGTTGCGATCAGGATCGCTCGACTCAATCGTCGTACGCGCCCGTGCTGCTGAATGCGTCCATGAACCTGGTTGTAGGCCATCACCCAGAACGCGAAGTGGCCGAACGCAGCGCAGGCACTTGCTGCGATCATGGCAGGTGACAGGTCAAGCGGTAACGCCATGGGCAGTCACTTCGCGGCAGTGGGATTTAAATCAGGCAATACAGCACCTGGCGTGGTGGTGCGTTACCGTACCAGTAGTACCCCAGCTGTGTAAACGGAGACGGGGGCTTGATATCTTGTTTGACGGATGGCCTGGTGCGGCGCCGTGCACCCGCGAACAGACGAAATACCTGCTCCAACCCACGCGTGGCTGTAAGCCTGTGGCATGCGGTATACTGGACACGCTGGCGGCACTTGGCCGAAGTCGATTGCGTAGCCTTTTCCAGATGGCGGCTGTGCGATGGTTTCCTGCCGGTCCTTGGTATCCGTAGTTTTGCACGAATCCTGCGAGAGCGCGATGGCAGTTACAGGTTTTCATCACACTGGTGTGACGGTTCGAGATATGGACCGAATGCTGCGTTTCTATACCGAGGAACTGGGGCTTGAGGTATTTCACGATCTTCAGTCCACTGCACCTGCCGAGGGAGATCACACGGGCATTCCTGGAGCGCGCCGCCGCCTGGTGTTTGTCGGTTTTCCCGATGACCACCAGATCGAGCTTGTCCAATATCTTGATCCGCCGGCCAGTGAGGGGCACCTCGATCGCCACCAGCTTGGTTCGTCGCACGTCTGTTTCCGCGTCGATGACCTGGAGGCGACCTGTACGACACTGCAGAAGCGGGGAGTTGCCTTTCTGACTGAGCCGTACTTTCGTGAAATAGATGGCCGCAGGGTAGGTGTGGTATACGCACAGGATCCAGAATTGAACTGGATCGAATTCATCGAAGGGCTGTAAGGCGCCATCGAAGGGCTGTAAGGCGC
>PBOG01000019.1 GCA_002724245.1 Planctomycetaceae bacterium | reverse complement strand
ACTGATGCTGTTTGATACACATACGAACTTGATGTGGTATCCCGACCACCTGTCGGACGAGTTTGTCGAATTCGCCTGGGAGGCCAAGCGGGCCAAGATGAAGTTGTCGGATGATGTTTACTTTGCCGGCAGTGATGTGCAGGAGGCAAACGCCTTCGATTCCCGTCCCCAGCAGTTGCTGGAGGCGACCGCCGAAGCCGACCGGGTGATCGTGTTTGGGATCCAGGCGCCCTTTACCGGTATCACTGCCGATCAAGAGTTGATCGCGAAATTTGTGCAAGAGCACAGCGACCGGTTCATTGGCTGGTGCAGTGTCGATCCCAATGATGAGGCCTGCGTGGATCAGTTGGAGTATTACGTCAATGGGTTGGGATTGCGGGGGCTTAAATGCTCGCCGATCTACCAGAACTGGGATCCACAGGACCCGCGGCATTTGCCGTTGTTCAAAAAGGCCGAGTCACTGGGGATTCCAGTGAACATCCACCAGGGCACGTCCTTTGTACGCCCAGGTCCACTCAAGTATGCCAATCCGATTCAACTCGAGGACATTGCCATCGCCTGTCCTGACCTGCGGATTGTGATTGCCCATATGGGACATCCCTGGGAAGACGAATGCGTGGTGCTGATTCGCAAACACCCGAATCTGTACACGAATATTTCTGCTCTGCATTACCGGCCCCTGCGGCATTACCAGGCGTTTATGTCCGCGATCGAGTACGGAGTCGAACACAAGTTGATCTTCGGGTCTGACTTCCCCTCTGCGACCCCCGCTCAGGTGATTGCGGGTCAGCACAAGGTCAATCGCGTGATTGAGGGAACTTCGCTGCCGCGGATTCCGGAAGAGATGATCCACAACATCATCTATGAAAACTGGAAGCGGCTGCTGCCGGAGTACGCCTGATGGAGCGCAGGTCAACGAGGACTTTCACGCCAGTGCTGGAACAGGGGCTGTACTTCGACAGGTAATTGGGTGTACACGTCGTTCGGCACCGAGGGAACCCGGTTATCATCCCGGCCCGATTCCCTGCACATGCGATGGCGTTCCGCCGAGTCCGGGCGCAGGACTTCCAGGTTCAGCCACCAGGGTGCGTAGCGGATCGCCAGCGCGACACGGGGGTTCTGAGTCTGGTTGGCGGCCG
Source organism: Planctomycetaceae bacterium (assembly GCA_002724245.1). Taxonomy (GTDB): domain Bacteria; phylum Planctomycetota; class Planctomycetia; order Pirellulales; family Pirellulaceae; genus UBA9264. The sequence continues at coordinate 69,873 of PBOG01000019.1, read as the reverse complement.
TGGCATGCCACAGCCGACTGTCCATCACCAGCACACTGCCCGCCTCGCCGGTAATCCGGATTTCTTCCGGCAAGGGTTGCTGTGCATCACAGTCGATGTGGGCCGTGGGATTCGAACGGCGGCGATGGCTGGCGGGAACTACCAGCGTACCACCGTTTTTTTCGCTGAACGTGGACAGCATCCAGAGCGTGGTGACGTGCATTCGCACGTCAGGGTACGGCGCGGGAATGTGACCGGCGTTGGTCTGGTTGAAGGGCCAGTCCGCATGCCAGCCACCTCGTTGATTCCCTGGCTCATTGACAATGGCCGAAGTAAATGAGATCCGTAGATGTGCCCCGAGGGAGGCAGTCAGTAACACGGCGAGTTGCGATTCCAGCAGGTAGGGCGCGAAACATCGCGTATGGTTGATCAGTCCGGGGACAAAACCGACCTGTTGCGGTGCCGATTCCGTACGGTGTGCAGCCACAACGGCCAGCACCTCTTCGCGGATTGCGGTGATATTCTTCCGCGGAATGACGTCTGGCAGGATGCAGAAGCCGTCACGGTCAAGTTGATCCAGGCCACGCGGACGCTGGGGTGATACCTGTGACATAAGAGTTGGTTTATGGGCAGATGTGCCGGGTGAACGGCGCTCGCTAAGGACGAGCGGGTGTTGCCCAATGTATCGGTCGTGACCACTTTGGGGCAAATGGCTGTCGGTGCTCGCAGCCCGCTCGGGGCAGGGTTAGAATTGCCGGCGCGAGGTAAGTGCACCACTGGACAGGGAAAGCTGTAGCCATGAACCGTTTGATGTTGGTAGTGCTCGTCGGTTTGGGATTTACAACTGGCACGTTGAGGGCAGACGTGACGTTGCCCTCGGTGATTGGCAATCGCATGGTGTTGCAGCGGGAGCAGCCAGTTCCTGTATGGGGTTGGGATGACCCGGAGACAGAGGTGTCAGTCACCTTCGCGGGTCAAAGCGTCTCTGGCAAAACCGACGCGCAGGGTAAGTGGCTTGTCCATCTCACTGCCTTGCCTGCGGGTGGGCCACATCAGATGGTGATCCAAGGATCGAGCCGGGTGACGCTCGACGGAGTCCTCGTCGGAGAGGTTTGGCTCTGTTCTGGTCAGTCCAATATGGAGTGGACGGTGCAGCAGTCTTTGAATCCTGAGAAAGAGATCGCCGCAGGTACACACCCACGTATTCGACACATCAAGATTCTTCATCGCCCTGCAGCGACTCCGGCCGACAATGTGCCTTCCAGCGGATGGCAAGAGTGTACACCCAGAACCGTAAGTGCCTTTACAGCGGTTGGATATTATTTTGCGCGACATTTACAGGCTGAACTCGACGTACCGGTGGGGCTGATCGGCTCCAATTGGGGCGGGACTCGGATCGAACCCTGGACGCCGCCGGTTGGATTTCACCAGGTGCCGGCCTTGAAATCGATCAGCGAGAAGCTGGCAGACTACCCGATCAAGAATGCGTCGGGTGCGATCGATCCGCAAAGTCCATTGGCACTCTACAACGGGATGATCCACCCGCTCTTGCCCTACGGGATCCGCGGTGCCTTGTGGTACCAAGGAGAGTCGAACAATGGCGAGGGCATGTTGTATCACGAAAAGATGAAGGCCCTGATTGCCGGTTGGCGTTCAGTTTGGAAAAACCCAGAGTTGCCTTTTCTGTTCGTGCAACTGGCGCCCAACCGTTACAGTGGGGACCCGACGCGACTGGCGGGGATTTGGGAAGCCCAGTTGGCGACGCTGGCAGTACCGGAGACCGGTATGGTTGTCACGACCGACATCGGTAATGTCAACGACATCCATCCTCGGAACAAGCAGGAAGTCGGCAGGCGTCTGACACTGTGGGCTTTGGCAGGCACCTATGGCAAGCAAGATGTCGTCTTCTCAGGCCCGCTTTATCGTGCCATGCATCGCGAAGGCAAACGCATCCGTATCTCTTTCGATCACACGGCGGGTGGCCTCAAGTCACGCGACGGGAAACCTCTCACCTGGTTCCAGATTGCCGGAGAAGACGAGAGATTTGTGGCAGCCAAAGCGATCATTGATGGAGACACCGTGGTCGTTTCCGCCGATTCGATTTCCGCGCCGACTTCAGTTCGTTTCGCCTGGCACCAGGAAGCGGAACCGAATCTGGCCAACGGAGCGGGATTGCCCGCTTCGCCATTTCGCACCGAAGGCGATGGTCCGGGCAGGCTGCCGGCGGCAGACGCGGTGGAGACAGCGCAGCTCTTTACGGTCGACGAGTATTGTGAAGGAGTTGTTTTTGACCATGCCGGTTTCGGCTACATCTCCCATGGTGAGACGATCACCCGTTTTTCGGTCGATGGCAAACATGAAGTCTGGGCGAAAACAGGCGCGCCGAATGGTCACAAAGTTTTGGCGGATGGGACTCATCTGGTGTGCGATGCAAGTCACCACGCGGTGTTGCATCTGGCAGCGGATGGCAGTCTGCTCAAGCCCGCGTCCAGGCAGTGCAATGGCACGCCTTTACGTGGTCCGAACGATTTGTCACTCGATACGTCAAACGGTGGGTTCTATTTTACGGATCCCGGTGAGAGTGATCTGGAAAACCCCATCGGTACCATTCACTACGTTGATCGCGCTGGGGTTACACACTTGATTGACGGCGGCCTGGCATATCCCAACGGTATCGTGGTGCGACCCAGTGGCGGCCAGCTGCTGGTTGCGGAAAGCCAGAAAAATCGCATTCTGGCTTACGATATTCTGGCTCCGGGCAAAGTGGGGCCACGTCGAGTCTTTGCACGCTTGCCGGCAAGAGAGGCGGAGCGTGGCCAAATCGATAACCAGCCCGATGGGATTTGTCTGGACGCGGAGGGTAATCTGTTTGTCGCGCACTACGGCATGCAACAAGTTCAAGTACTGAACCGACGGGGACGCTTGATTGGCCGCTACAACGGAGGAAACTTGAGGACCAGTAACGTGGCATTTGGCGGCGCCCAGATGAATCATCTGTTTGTGACCGGTTCATTGAAAGGTGGTCGAGGCGGTTTGTTCCGCATTCCACTTGGTGTACCTGGACTCGTGATTCTCCCTCAGCAAGATCCCTGATCTGACAGACCGCTCAAGTGACCATTCGGGCAGACTGCTGATCTTGTGCACGCTGTGTTTATAGACTGCCTGCAACCATCGGTTGAGCAGCGTGCTTTCGTGGCAGAACGTAATTGCAAGACAAGGAGTAAACGATGGCAACGGACGGCAGCGCACACGAAGGTCAGATTGCCGTGGTGACTGGGGCGGCACAGGGATTGGGGCTGGGGATTGCACAGTATCTGGCGCAGGGCGGCGCGCAGGTCGTGATGGTCGATTTGCAGGATGAGAAAGTGACCGCCGCGGCGGCAGAAGTGGTGGCAGCGGGAGGTCAGGCACGTGGGGTGTGCGCGGATGTGACCTGCAGTGAGCAGGTCAAGGGGCTCTTTCGCGGCGTGGCTCAGCAGGACGGCAAGATCGACGTGCTGGTCAACAACGCGGGGCTTGGTCAGGACGTGGCGGCGATTACTGAGCTTAGTGACGAACACTGGCAACAGGTAATCGATGTGACTTTGACGGGAACGTTTTTCTGCTGCCGCAGTGCAGGCAGGTGGATGCGTCGGCAGGAATCCGGCGCGATCGTGAACATCTCCTCGATCAACGGAGTCAATCCCGCGGCACTAGTAGCCGCGTACAATGTGGCGAAAGCAGGAGTCATCAGCTTGACACGCACGCTGGCGTTAGAACTGGCAGCCTACGGTGTACGTGTCAATGCGGTTTGCCCAGGCCCAGTCTATACCGATTTTAACCAGCGCGTGATGGCGCAAAGATGCGAGTCCCTGGGCATCGAGGAAGAGGAGATGATTGAGCGGGTTCGCCAGGCGATTCCGCTCGGTCGTTGGGGTGAACCTGCAGATATTGCCAGCGCGGTGGGGTTCTTGTGTTCACGCTCCGCTTCCTGGATGACGGGAGAAGTGATACGCGTCAGTGGCGGTCTGGAAGGAGTCTCTGCCGCTCCACCCAAGCAGACGCTGTCGGAGGCCGATTTGTAAGAGGGCTCTGCGGTGTGATTGCCGCGCGGTTTTGTGTGGTCGTTCCTCGTTCAGGGGTATTGCTACACGTACATGCCGCGCCGTGATCGGCTAGAATATCGGTCGCAAAGATGGGCCGGCCATGGTTTCCGTGGTGCGGACACTGTACCTCCTGAGAAGCAAAGAGGATCACAATGCAGGTCGATTCAATAGTGGGAAATCGGCGTGGGTTTGCCAGGTCGGTTGCGATGGCCGTCGTGCTGGCTTTGGCGACTTCGGAAGGTACCGCCAGTGAACTGACCGAACAACTGACAGCCCGAGTGGGTATGAAACGAGCCGTGACGGCACTGTTGGGATCGGACTTCGAACTGGCAGTAGAACTGGCTCAAACGACTGAGTGGTTACTCCATGTCCGGACACCGGACGGTGCCCGGACGCTGCGTGACCGTGCCTTTGAGAATGGTCTTGGTATTGACCGACTTGTCGCTGAAAATGGTCCACTCGCTCGCTTGCCTTACGCGGACAATACCGTTGATGTGGTGATTGCTACCCAGGCGGGTGGACAAGCGCTGGAGGTTTTGTCTTTACCTGAGATACTGCGTGTGTTGCGGCCAGATGGCGTTGCCATTATTGGTAAAGCCTTGCAGTCGGCGGGGGCTGATGCCGATCCCGTGGCGCTCAAAAAATGGGGTGGGCGAAAACCGACAACAGATCTAACGTCGTGGAGTGATGCAACGGGAACCTGGATTCAATTCCGGAAGCCGTTACGCGCGGGGATCGATGAATGGACGCATTGGGAGAAAGGCCCTGATAACAACCCCGTCTCGAGTGATTCGGTGATCCGGGCGCCCTACATGACCCAATTCATGGCGGATCCACTCTACATCGGGATGCCATCAGTGACGACTGCAGCCGGGGGTAGGACGTTTCTGGCGATTGGTCACATCGCCCACCATGCTCGCGAATGGGATACGCTGTACAAGCTGATTGCCCGGAATGGATACAACGGTACGGTGTTGTGGTCTCGTGATCTTCTCCAGGGATATCAGGTTCATCGTTCGGCGTTCATCGCCACCGCCACCACGTTCTACATGATCAACGGAGATCATGCCCAGCTGTTGGATCCTGCAACGGGCGTGGTGAAAGGCCAGATTCGATTGCCAGGTGTAACGGGCTTCTGGAAATGGATGGTTCTGCGTGACAATGTGCTCTATGTCCTGACCGGCAAGCGGGAGCCAGGAACACGGCCGATGAAAGGTGACCGTACTTTTGGAGGTTGGAGTTGGGGTGATTTAAGTCCGGGGTACTACGGTAAAGACGTACCCTATGGTTTTGGTCATACGCTGGCCGCATATGACCTTTCGGAGAAGCGTCTGCTTTGGCAGCACAAAGAAGAGTCACTTATTGATTCTCGAGCAATGTCTCTTCAGGGCGAAAAAATGTTCTTGTTTTGTCCGGACAAGCACGTCCGCTGCCTGTCGGTTGACCGTGGCGAAGTGATCTGGACGAATGCTGATCCTCAAGTCCGCAACCTTATCCAGCAGCCAGGTAAAGGCCTGACTTCGACGCCCGGTTTTCGCACCATGTGTATTACGATGGCCAGTCCGGATGCCTTGATTATTCAGGGACAGACTCGGATGAATGTGACCGCGTTGTCCACCAAAGACGGTTACGTACTTTGGACGAAACGCAAAGTCACCAACAATCCAAATGCCATTTTTGTGGACGGGAAAGTGATTTTAGGAGTGGGGAAAGGCGGGACCCACGTGGCGATCGACCCGTTGTCCGGGAACGAGCTGGAAGATCTCGGATTTCGCAAGACTGCGTGCACGCGTCTGACTGCGAGTGGGGATTCCTTTTTCTGTCGTGGTGAAGGGACACTCAGGTATGACCGTGAAACAAAACGTGTGTTGATTGATGGCGCGCAGCGGCCTGCCTGCAACGATGGCGCTATTCCCGCGCACGGATTGCTGTATCTCGGGCCCTGGCAGTGCGATTGTAATCTCAGCTTGATTGGTAATATTGCCAAATGCTCAGCGGGTGATTTTAAATTCGATCGGCTGGCGACCGTAGCGAAAAATCTTACGGTGGTTCGAGACGACGTGACGCAGGTCGCGCCGCTCTCGATTACACAACGCGATTGGCCGACCTATCGTGCTGATAATGATCGTTCTTCCTCGACACGTGTTGACGTACCCGCTACGGTGCAACGGCGCTGGAATTACTTGCCCGATCGAGATTTTCGACCCGTACCTGCTGTCGCAGCAGGTGGCCTGGTTTTTCATACAGGCACAGATGGTGTCGTTCGTGCGTTGGACGGGCGCAGCGGTGACGTGAAATGGAGATTTGTCACGGCTGGACCTGTTCGACAGCCGCCGACATTGTGGCGTGACCGTCTCTACGTCGGATCAGGTGACGGATATGCCTACTGTCTCGAAGCTGCGACAGGTGCGCTGTTGTGGAAGTTTCGTGCGGCTCCGGTCGAACGTCACATCATGATCTATGGCCATCTGGCTTCGACCTGGCCAGTGAATAGCGGCATCCTGATTGACGAAGCAGGTGTCGCCTACCTGGCGGCGGGGATTGTCGACCATGATGGAACGTATGTCTACGCTTTGGATGCGATTACCGGCGAGATCAAATGGCAAAACAACACCAGCGGTCACCTCAGCCCAGCACTGCGCAAAGGGGTTAGTGTCCAGGGGAATTTGTCTTTGCTAGGAGATCAGCTCCTGTTGGCGGGTGGAAACCAGGTGTCGCCCGCTATTTTTGATCGCCGCACAGGAGAGTGCCGGGCCAAACCTTTTGACCAGGGACAGCCGAAGGCCAACGCCGGTCAATTTGTGGGCGTGTTTCAGAGGGTGTCGGTCATGGTCGGCGGGCGAATTCTATACTCCGCTGCAGAAAACGTTGCGACCAAGGGGTGGTTCAATATCTATGGAAAAAATACATCGTATCGGTTCAATAGCGGGGGCATCCCGCCCGCATGGAATGATGAAACGCTGGCAGTTGTCAATTTCAAGCAAGGCAAACTAGCAGCTTGTGACAGCGCTACGGTTGCTACGCAGGTGCAGGAGGGCTACGGCGATACCAAAGAGAGGCGAGGCTGGTTGCGAAGCATCTCGACGTCACTACAAGACCAGGGCGCGATGCGCTGGCAGTCTGACCTGGGGGAATCCAATAAATTTGAAACCGTCTCGTTAGTGGTGTCTCCGAACGCGGTCATCGCGGTGTTGCGATACCAGCAGCGTTTCCGCTCTCAAGCCCAATGGTTTCTGGTTGCCCTGAATGCGAAAACGGGCGTCGAGCAGTTTCGACATGAGTTGCCAACCGATCCGTTTCCGGGTGGCTTGATCGTTGATCGCGACGGACAGGTGCTTGTGACGCTGCTTGACGGAGGTCTGCTTTGTGTGGGTAGTAACGCACCTTAGCCAAGGTGCGGAGCCTGATCAGTGGGTACAACGCGAGCAGAGCCCTCGAGGCCCGACGGGGCAAGTCCTCCAATCAAGGCGTGACGCATGCTCGCAGTACGACGCGGTCGGCAGCTTGCTGGAACGCCTCGTTGATTTGATCCAATGGAAAACGGGCTTCGATCAAATCTCCGAAGGGGAAACGTTTGCGTTCACTCAATATGAAATCATGGGCTTGCAGCAGGTGTCGAGGATGGTAATTGTGGATGCCACGCAAGGTCACCATTCGCTGGACGAGAAGATTTGCGTCGAACGTCACGTTCGCACCAGGGCTGACCAGCCCCGCCGTCGTGTAACGGCCTCCGCGGCGCAGCATCTGGATTCCAGCAGGAATCACGTTGGCATTCCCGCAGACTTCGAGAACGACATCTGCACCATCGGGGCTGGTTTGCTGTCGCACTGCTGCGACAAGATCTTGTTCGCTCATTTCAGCGGCGTTCAAACAACTCGTGGCACCGAAGTCTCGGGCAGTTTCCAGTCGATCGGCTACCGTGTCGATGCCAATCACGCGGGTCGCTCCACGCGCCCGCGACATAGCGGCACCATAAATCCCAAGTAACCCCAAGCCCTGTATGACGACCGTGTCACCGAGCCCAATCTGCGATGCTTCGCAAACGGAGGCCATTGTCGCAGCGGCACAGTTCAGCGGTACGGCCTCTTCATCCGTGAGTTCGTCAGCCAGTTTGAGGATTCCAGTTCCGGGCATGACGTAGCAGTATTCAGCGAAGCCTCCCAGGAAATGTGGTTGCGTCTCTGCAGATTCATGGCCGTATTTGCGGAGTCCGAGCGACTTTTGCGGCAGGTTGTGGATTGCGTCATAGTAATCCGTTCCTGCGTGAAAGAACTCGGTCCAGGTGATGCGATCACCAACGGCCAGTGGTATTCCTCGCAGGTCTTGAATGACACAATTTCCCTGTTGTTCAATGCGTCCGATAATTTCATGTCCGAGCAAACCTGGGCACGGGTTGGGGCGTTTTCCCTGCCAGGAGTGGATGTCCGACCGGCAGATCGAACTCATCGAAACCCGCACCAGAAGCTCTTCGTCTGAGACGTTGCGCAGAGGGAAGTCATGGATTTCAAAGGGCTGGTTGGGTGCTGGGTAGATGGCGGCGCGCGCTTGGGAAGGCATAAGTTGTCGTCTTGGGGTTCGTTTCTACAGGACGCCATTGATGGCAAAATCAAAAATATCGTAATTGTTCAGTAGCGGTTGCTGGATTCGATCGGCGTATGACCTGGTTAGCGGATGCGAGACCAGGAACGGAACCGGCTGTTCTGATATGCCGCCGTGGGACCGTAGCCGGTGGTTGCCTAGTGCCTGCAAATCATGGTGCATGCGTTGCGTACCGATGGCGTAATGCTTTTTACTCACCACGACCAGATCGGCTTCGCGATCGGATGGCAGGGAAAAACGTTGAGATGCGGCTGCGCGATCCAAGGCGAGTTCGATTCCCGGAAGTTGCCGGATGAAAGTAGCGACCTGATCGATTGGCAGGTTATCACAATACACGCGGGCAAATCCACCCAGAGCACCATGATGTACGACATAGGGATCCGTGATCGGCAGAATGACCTTGGTATGGTCAACTCCGAATTGATTTTGCAGCTCGTCCTGCAGATAGATCACCTGGGGCGATCCGTCATGTTGCGATTTATCACTCATCCCGTGATCCGCAACGATTCCCAGGGTAATGTCCAGGCTGGATAACATGCCGACCCGTGCATCGAATTGTACGAAAAACTGATTGGCCTCTGGCGACGCAGGCGGATGCTTGTGTTGGATGTAATCTGACAGGGACAGGTAGAGTAGATCAAAGCGTTGGCGTTTGAGTAAACGAATTCCTGCGTCGAGGACAAAGAGTGACAAGTCTCCTGAGTAGACTTCCGGTTGGGGACGCCCCACCATCTCAATGATTCCTTCAACTCCGTGATCAGCTACGGTACAGGCTTCGGCGCATTCCGCGGAAAAGCATACGAAAGCGGGATTGCAGCGGCCAGCGCTCAGGAGTTTACATAACTTGTTCTTGGCGGAGATAGCCCCGACCCGGGCGCCGCGTGCTGCGAAGGCCGCGAGAATGGTCTCGCTACGCAACCATCGTGGATCGTCCATCATCACTTCAGTCCCAGTTTCAGTATCCAGAAAATAGTTTCCGGAGATTCCATGACAGCTGGGAGGGACGCCTGTAATAATCGAGACATTATTGGGGTTGGTGAAACTGGGCATTGCGCTGTGTGCGGTCGCCAGCATGCCATTGGAGATCAACTTTGAGAAGTTTGGTAAGATCCCGTCACGGAAGCCACATTCCAGGTACTCTGGGTCGCAGCCGTCGGCGCAGATGACGACCACTGGACGTGCGGGCCAACGGTAGCGGCGATTGTTGATTGTGAGAGGTTCCATTACAGACGCCGGCGAAAATTATTTGGCAGGAAAAAGGTGCCGGAGGGCAACTGCCTTGCGTGTTGTAGGTATCGTATCAAAAGACTTCCAGGGTGAGAGCTGGAAGTTGAATGTGTGTTTGTTACCCAGGATTGGGTCAGGAGCAACACGGCGAATGCTCCGTGAAATGAAACGCAAGTCGCCGGTAATTCTCAGTCGCAGCTATTTTCTGCACCAGAGAACGTGCTCGTAAAAACCAATACTCAGGAGAGTGTGATGAAGCTGCTGATGTTCTATCTGTCCCTGGGGATCATCCTGGCGTCTCATGGAATGCGGACTCCAGTTGCGGGGGCTGCCACATTGAAACAGCCGATTCAGGTCATTGCACATCGAGGCGCTAGTATCAGTTACCCGGAAAATACGCGTGCCAGCACACTGGCGGCGGTGTCCTCAGGGGCGACTGTGATCGAGGCGGATGTGCGCACAACACGGGATGGACAGCTGGTAGTACTTCATGATGCGACGCTCGACCGGACGACGACAGGAAGCGGACCCGTCGGTGGCAAAACGCTGGCCGAGATTCGCGAATACGACGCGGGTACCTGGTTTGATGCTCGCTTTAGTGACCAGCGAGTTCTGACGTTATCGGAAGTCTACGCCATTTGCCGTGGCAAAATGGATGTACTGTTAGATTTGAAAGAAACGGGCGAGGAATACGATCGCAAAGTAGCAGCCCAGGTTCGCAGTGGCAAAGATAGCGAGCGTACGATCATTGGGGTCAGGAGTGTCGCGCAGGCCAGGCGGTTTCGGCGACTGTTGCCCGAGGCACGGCAGTTGGGATTAGTGGGAAACCCTGATGAAATAGCAGCCTTTGCGAAAGTTGGGGTATCGATGATTCGTCTCTGGCCTCGCTGGCTGACGGACGTGAGTGTGATTGATAAAGTGCGCAAGGCCGGATGCAAGTTACACCTTAATGGGAAACTGGGGACCGCAGCAGAGGTCGCCGGGCTACTGCATTATCGTCCGAATAGTCTGTCGAGTGATGATCCTGCACAATTGGTGAAAACACTGAAAGAAGCAGGCCATATAATCCAGCTTCCGAGACATGTCGACAGTGGCAAGCAGTCGGCGCTGCCACGCGACAGAAATTGAGCCAGATGCCGAAGTGGTTCTTGCCTGAGCAAACGGCGAGGCCGTTTTCCGGTCCATGGACTTGCCGTGACGCACGTTTAGTTAGTATTTGCTTCTACGTCGTAGCATAGCAGTGTTCCCTGATCCCTCAGAAACAGGCTGCCGTTGGCCACCACCGGATGTGGCCACGCACGGGTGTTACTGCGATGAGGTTGTTTTAGTTTTCCCCGTGGCTGGAAGGACTTGGGGGAAGGCTCTACCAGCAAGACGTCACCACTACCATGCCCACGTACATAGATGCGGCCGTCTGCTATGCAAAGCGAAGCGGCACCTGCTGCGCGAGCCGACCACAGTAACCTCCCCGTTTCGAAGTGGGCGCAGAACATGGAGTTGCGGGTGGTACCGTACAGGTGTTTATCGAAGACGACGGCGCCACCGATGCTGGCTGACAGAGCACGATTCAAATAGAGTTCCGTTGCCACCGCAGTATCTTCACGGATTTGTATCTTTAGCAGAGCGCCACCCGTGCGCGAGCCTGAGGAAAAGATGCGATTGCCTGTCGCAATAGGGGTCATGATGTTAGCGTTACCGGCAGTCTTTATGTAACGCCAACGGAGCTTCCCCGAGACAGCGTCGACACCGACGACTCCACCTGAAAGGAACTGGACGTACTGACGGGAGTTGCCGTTTGCAAAAATGACAGGGGAGGCGTATTCCGCACGTTGGTTTTCTCCAATGACGGATTTCCAGATTGGTTCCCCAGTGCGTTTGTTAAGCGCGAGCAGTGTCGCCTCCGTGCCTCCAGGTGTACAGACGAGCTTCTCGCCATCAATCAAGACCGATTCAGAGTAAGCCCAGTTGCCGACTTTTCCGGAGAAATCATTTGCCAGGTGGTGTTGCCAAATTTGCTTTCCGGAAGCGGTGTCCAGGCACGTTAGCGTACCATCAGAAGCAAGGCAGTAGAGTCGATCGTCATCGACGGTGGGGGTGCTACGAGTGCCCGGATATTGAGGGCCGCGGTTAGGTCCCACCTTACCGATCGGAGCTGACCAGATTTTTTCGCCGGTGGCTTCGGAAAAGGCAAGGGTAAACTCATGGTCACCACGCGTTGTTTGGAGATACAACTGTCCTCGACTAATGGTCGGTGAGGAGTAGCCATTGCCTAGATTGAGGACTTGCCAGCGAAGTTGAGGGCCTCCCTTGGGCCATTTTTGTAGTAGACCTGTGTCTTGTGAGAAACCATCCCGGTGGAGTCCTCGCCACTGTGGCCAGTCTGCAGCGGTGGCGGGGAAAGGATTCCAGAGAGTTGACACTAAGGCCAGATAGAGGGGGCAAAGAGGCAAGTGCAAGCGTGTTGGCATTATTTGTTTCCTTTTCAACGAAACGGCGTGCAGAGAATAATCGTCACGGGAAGTTCTGCCAACGTCGTTATCCCGGGACGATCCCAAGGGACGCGTGTCTCCAAAATGTGCTTGCGATGCCCGTGTCGGCGGCAGTCAACCGAGGCGAGAAGGGTGGTGTTACTTTAGGTAACGTGCGAAGAGTTTGCCGGTTGTGTGGAAAATTCTGGCTGAACGAGTGGGAAGCAATCGATAGCCGTTGGAGGGGCGCATGGTCGACAGAATCTGTTGGTGCGAGCCCTGGCAACAGAGAGGTGGTTCATGCGACTGACGATGTGGATCTTGTTGTGCATCCTGGCACCGGGCATCCTGGAGCCCGTAATGGCACAATCACCCAGTTCCGGCAGAAACAGATTTGTGTCCGGCTCACAATTCTCGCCGCAGTCCGTGACCGGACGGGGTTGCCCCTGCCGAAATCAACCCAGGCTCCCTGCTCGTGCCGCTCTGGTACCGACGGCGGCTGCAGTGTCTTGGACCGAAACATGGCGGGTTGGCATGCATCGATTTCTGGGGCGGATCATTGGGAATGTAGAGGAAGTCGAGGCTCCCGACGTCCAGCGGCGTGGGGACGCGCGATGGACGCGATTGCGTAGTCAGGCGACTTTCAATGAAGACCAACCGTCCACAACTCGTGCGCCGACACGATTGCGGCAGAATCGTATTGTTGCCAGTGATCCTGGGGTGTGGCGATCCACCACAAGCAGAACGGGAATGGAACGCGGTCCTGTTCTGCGTTGGGTGCCTGCTCTTGAAAGACAGCGTGCACCTAGCAGGGGCGCAGCAAGACCGTAACGGGGAGCTACTTCCGGTAGAGGTTTGGGGTAGCAGAGGGTTAGACAGGTTCAAGCCAGTAACTTATTGACGACATGGCCACCCTGATCTGTCAGGCGGACATCGAGGCCGCGAAAGCGATGTGTAAACTTCAGGTGGTCAAAACCAAAAAGATGCATGATGGTAGCGTGAAGATCGTTCACATGCACCGCATCGGCGACTGGCGCCCAGCCGATATCGTCCGTTGCACCAATCACCTGGCCACCCTTGATACCACCTCCGGCGAGCCATAGGCTGAAACCAAAAGGATGATGGTCCCGACCCGTATTCTGTTTGGCGCCGCCCCTATTTTCAGCCAATGGCGTNCGCCCAAATTCGCCGGCGCAAACAACCAGCGTTTCGTCCAGCATGCCGCGTTGTTTGAGATCGTTNAGGAGNGCCGCNGCGGGTTGATCGAGCATCCCNGCATTGTAGGAGATCTCGTCGGTTAAGTTGCTGTGGTGATCCCACGAGGCGTGCATAATAGTGACACATCGAGTGCCTTGTTCGACAAGGCGACGGGCCAGCAGGCAGTTCGTTGCAAATTGCTGGTAGACGTGCGGCCCTCCTCCGCGAAAATTGTGTTTTTTGGGTTCTGGACGAGTCACACCGTACGCATTCAGTGTTTCCTGGGACTCGCTTGAGAGGTCGATCAATTGTGGTGCGGCAGCTTGCATCCGAAACGCCAGTTCATATGAACTGATACGGCTGGCAATTTCGGGATCACGTAACAGCTGGTAGCGTTGCTGGTTAAGTGTTGTAATCGCACCCAATCCCAGTTCCTGCATTTTTCGCGAGACGCCCGGGGGATTATTCAGGTTCAAGACCGGTTCTCCCTGGCTGCGGAAGACGACACCTTCGTAGCTGCTAGGCAGGAAACCGCTTGTCCAATTAGAGACGCCCCCGCTACTACCCCGTCCTACCGGCAAAACAACGTAGCCAGGAAGATTCCGTGAATCGGAGCCCAGGCCGTAAGTTAACCAGGATCCCAGGCTTGGTCGGCCAAAACGTGGCACCCCTGTGGTCATCATAAGTTGAGCAGGGTGGTGATTAAACGCGTCCGTATGCATCGAACGAATCAGGGCAATGTCGTCTACGCAGGACCCGAGTCTCGGCATCAGGTCGCACCAGGGCATCGCAGACTCCCCACGCTTTGGGAACTTTCGGGGGCTGCCCATCAGTATGGCGCTGTCTTTCTTGATAAATGCAAATCGCACGGTGTCAGTCAGCGATTTAGGTGGTTGTTGCCCATGGCGTTGCTGTAATACGGGTTTCGGATCGTAGAGGTCCACATGACTGGGAGCACCCGCCAGAAAAATCAGGATGCAGCGCTTCGCACGAGGCGCAAAGTGCGGTGGCCTTACATCCAGACGACTCTTATCGATGGTGCTGGACTCGGCGCTAAGCAGCTGTTCTTCAGCCAACATCGATGTCAAGGCAAGTCCGCCCAAGCCGGCTGCTGAGGTCGTAAAAAACTCACGCCGCGCATCGCGGATTGCAGCGGGTAATGGCATGTTTGTTGTTCTCCATTACCAGCAGGGTTCTGAACGGGAGATAACCACAGCTGGCATCAAGTTCTGGCAACTATTCCTTGGTGATGAATTCATCAAGATTGAGTAATGTACGTGCCACAAGTACCCAGGCTGCCAGTTCTTCGGTTGTCGTGCCTGGGGAAACTGGGGTAGAGCCAAGAAGTGCTTTTGCGGCGACCGGATCTTGCTGGCAGAGTTCCTGCTGTTGATCGAACAGTTTGGTGACGGCGGATTGTTCTGCCGCTGTAGGGGAACGAGTCAGGCAAAGTTGAAAACCATATTGGATACGATCTCTAAGCGGCGTCTCGTTAAGCACGCGGGGAACTTCATCAACGATGCGTCGAGCGAGCTGCTGTGCGCATTCGAAAAAGACCGCATCATTCCATAGGGTTAATGCTTGCAGAGGTGTGTTACTGTTTGACCGCCGCGCGGTGCAGCTGGTCGAGTCGGGAGCGTCGAAGGTCATCAACATTGGAAAGGGTGAGGTACGCTGGAAAAAGGTGTACAAGCCTCTGCGGTAACGATTGCCACCAGCGCTCGTTTGCCATTTCGCGCTATTGGAGTAAGTCAGGCCGGCATGTTTCGAAGGTTGTGACGGTTTGACACTGGCACCTCCAATACGTGTGTCGAGGAGGCCGCTCGCGGCGAGCGTCAGGTCCCGTACAATTTCGGCTTCCACACGGCGCCGCGATTGACGAGCTAACAGTCGGTTTTCAGGATCTTTTTCCCACAAATCCCGGCGATTTGCGGCGGATTGACGATACGTGGCCGAAGTCACAATCAAACGATGGATGTGTTTGAGTTGCCATTGGCTGGATTGCAATTCACTCGCCAGCCAGTCAAGTAGTTCAGGGTGCGATGGTTTTTCACCTTGTAATCCGAAGTCGTCAGTGGTCTCTACCAGGCCACGGCCGAAATAGCGTTGCCAGATTCGGTTGACGGTAACGCGCGCGGGCAGCGGGTTGGTTGGCGAGAACAACCAATGTGCCAGGTCGAGGCGGTCAGGCTTGTCCGATCGGGTAGCAATTGGTGGCAATACTTGTGGCGTGTTGATCGGTACAGTGTCGCCTGGCGTCAAGAAGTTGCCACGCAAATGGACTCGTACGACTCTTGCTTTGGAGCGTTCTCGCACACTTTGTGCTTTGGTGGAAGGAGCTGGTGGTGCCTGTTTCGTATGTGCCTCGACCTTGCGTTGTAATGCGGCTAGTGTGGGATCGATCGATTGGTAGTATTTTGCGAGCAAGTCACGTTGTTGGGGATTTCGATTTTCGTCGGTGACTTTCAATGCGGCAACGAGCGCACCGGTCAGTCCCTCAAGTTGTAATGGCCCGGTATGGTCAGTTACGGAGAGGCGAAAGCGACCAATGTTATGAGAGGAAGTTTGCGTATAGGACTGATCGAGGGTGATTCTCAAATGGACCGGACTCTTTGCCTCAATAGGTTCGGCAAAACGGAATACGGCGACGTGTCGTTTTCCGATTTGGGGACTGACTGCCCACCCGTCCTGGACGTCGTCGTTTATCGCCAGACTGACATCCCATTCCTTCTGTGAAAAGTCTGCGCGGGCGTCACGAAGTTTGTAGGCAGAGGATTCGGATGCTGCGTCTTTTGAAGTAGCGTCTACACGGAACGTGGTGAGGACAAAGTTTCCATTTTCTGCGCGACCGGGACCATTCTTTGGGAGGCTTTTGTCGGGAAGTACTTCCAGCCGAATGGCTGTAATACGATTGAGTGTACTGGTAGCTTCAATTGTATAGACATCGGAAACCCGGTTGTTCCCGGTTGCCAGTACGCTTCCGTCAGATTGTTTCTTGAATTGCGCCCCATGCTTGGAATCGGTCGAGATCAGTTGCAGAGGATTCCAGCTGAAACCGGTTTGCAGCGCCTTTGATTCCCAGGCAAGCTGTGCTGCCGGCAAACGCTGCTGTTCGTACGCCGTTACCGCAGCGACTAATGGTTGGTGTGCCTGGTCAAAGCGTGCTTTGTTTTCCGCGTGTCGATCGGCTTCGACAGGTAGCGGGGCTGCGATGTCTTGTTCTTCGATCTGGTTGAGAAAACCATAGAGCGAGTAGTATTCTCGGTGGGAAAGAGGATCGTATTTGTGTGAGTGGCATTGTGCACATCCAACGGTCAAACCGAGCCAGATTGTGCCTAAGGTGTTCGTTCGGTCGACAGTCTTTTTGACGCGGTCTTCTTCACGGTCGGTACCACCCTCAGTGTTGTGTAGTGTATTGCGATGGAATCCACTTGCGACCTGTGCCCCGGTTGTCGCATTTGCAAGCATGTCACCAGCAATTTGCTGGATGCTAAAGCGGTCGAATGGTATGTCCTGGTTCAAAGCGCGGATTACCCAGTGACGATACCGCCAGGCATGCGGCCGCGGACGGTCTTTTTCATAGCCGTCACTGTCGGCGTAGCGCGCGAGGTCGAGCCAATGGCGACCCCAACGCTCACCGTAATGCGGTGAGTTCAGCACACGAGAGACGAGGCGACGATAGGATCCGGGGCGAGTGTCGTTGAGAAAACGCTGCAGTTGGTTTGGTGAAGGCAACAGTCCCAGCAGGTCGAGATAAAGTCGTTTTATCAGTAGTTCCTTCCGGGCTGGCGCGGATGGCGTCAGTTGTTCCTTTTGCAGGCGGGACAGGATAAACATATCGACAGGGTTTTGAATCCAGTCAGTGCTGCCTGTTTGTGGCAGAGGAGGCCGGCGGATCGGTTGAAAGGACCAGTGGGCGCGGGCGGCCTGTTGGGGATCGAAGGTCATTGGCCAGCTTGCCCCTTGGTCAATCCAGGCGCGAAGTATCCCGATCTCTGTGCGTGTCAGGGGCTTGCCTTCTCCATCCGGAGGCATCAATCCGATCGTTTTGTCTAATCCGGCTACGAGCCGTATTAAAGTACTCTGGGCGCTTTTCCCAGGTAAGATTGCCGTTCCGCTGTCGCCGCCGCGGAAGGCGGCCTGCCGTTGGTCGAGTCGCAAGCCTCCGGATTGTTCGTCCTGGCCGTGACACGAATAGCAGTTTTTTTGCAGCAGTGGCAGGACATCGTTGGCAAAGTTGACTTTGCGCTGTGCGGGAGGGGGGAGCTTGTTCTGGGTTGCGGTGAGAGGACGTGGCGCTGCGATCAGGAAGGCGGCGAAGCAAACTATCGTAGTCAGCTGTGGAAGGCGCATCATGTTCACTGGATGAAACCGGGGCAGGAAGGTTGGCGGTTGACTGGAACAGCACGAGACCACAGGTTCGGAGACCAGGTACAGGTATAGACCTGTGCAGCTGAACCTCTGCGGGTTATCTGGCTAGCATTCTAAGTGATCGCCTGTGAACCTGCCACGTATTGGAGCGTCCCGCCAGCCCGGGACGCGACACGCAGGCTGGGAGATGTGCTGCAGTCTCCCAGGAAATCACGCGTTGTGTCGCGTTGGCGCGGGTGTGGGTTGGCAGGAATGCGACTTATCGGCGGAAGTTCGATAGCAGACGATCCCGCGGGTCTTCGAGACCTTGCGCTAGTTTCGCGAGCGCCTCGGTTTCGATTTGTCGCACCCGTTCGCGGGTCAGGTCCAGCTCCTCGCCGATCTCTTTGAGCGTGTGGGTTTCCAGGTTTTCCAAACCGAAACGCATTTTCAACACGGTGGATTCGCGTTCATCCAATTCCGCTAGCAACTCCAGCGCGGTCCGTAACGCATCGGTTTCCAGTAGCTCCTCTTCCGGATTGCGCACGCGGTCATCCATGACGATTTCACCTAATGACCATCCAGAATCAGCCTGGTCAGTTTGAGGTGGTGACGTGTAGACATGGATGGCTTTCTTGATGATTGGGAGTTTCTTCTTGGGCAGGCCGAGGATGCGCGCAATTTCTTCGGCAGTTGGTGTGCGCCCTAGTTCCTCTTTGAGACGTGCGTTGGCCCGGCGCCATTTAGAGAGCAGTTCGACCATGTAGGCAGGGATACGGATCGTTTTGGCGGAGTTGATCAAAGCCCGCTTGATTGACTGTTTGATCCAGTAGCTGGCATAGGTGCTGAATCGCGTGCCGACTTCTGGGTCGAAGCCTTCGACTGCGCGTAGTAATCCGAGATTTCCCTCTTCAATCAAATCTTGCAGAGTGAGGCCTTTTCCGGTGTAGCCACGGGCAATATTAACAACGAGACGCAGATTAGCACGGACCATGTGGTCCCTGGCCCGAGCATCTCCTTGGGCAATACTTTTCGCCAGATCACGTTCATCTTGAGCGTTGAGTAACGGTGTCTCATTAATTTCACGAAGATAAATTTCCAGGGGTGTCTGCACGCCTCGATTTGTCTGTGATGCTGCATTCGCTTCGTCGTGTCGGGGGGTACGTCGTGTTGCGGTTGCGGTGCTGTCGATCATTAGGTTTTACCTTAGACATGGATTCCTGCGCAAAGGAGCTTTCACGTTATCGACGCGTGCCTGCAGTAATCTCTATTGGTCGCGCTGCTTTACCTGATGCGACAGATGTGCGCAGCCTGACAGAGTTAACGGAACTGCGGCACAGTCCGCCTAGAGGGGGCGGACCGGGTGCAGGGAAGATGCGCATTTACCTGGGGGCACGGATTGTACCCAGGTGCGCGGCCGCACCATCGGCGCAGACAGATTAGCTGTCAACAAACGACTCGTCGTGACACATGTCACCGCGCCGCAGAGGCATTCGGTGTACCGGCATGCTCACCGTTGGCTTTCACGCTCTGTTGGCGTTACTTTTCCTCGCCTTCGCTCGCTTCTGCGGAGTCCGGAGAATCTACATCGTCGAGTACGTCAGCGAGCCCTTCTTCTTCCGCAGCAGGTTCTTCCGCAGCAGGTTCTTCCGCAGCAGGTTCTTCCGCAGCAGGTTCTGCGGGCTGGATCAATGGACCGGACGACCCAAGTCCGCCTTTCAGTGGTACCTGGGAAGTGCTGGCGGGTACCGCTTCTGTTTCAGCAGCCGCCGCCTTGTCGGCAGCTTGTTCCTCTTCTTCCGACCATTCGACGCGTTTCCGTGACAGCCCGATTTTGCGATCTTCGGTATCGACACGCAGTACCTTGACTTCGATCGCATCACCGACATTCACGACTTCTTCAGGGTTTTCTACCTTGAAGTCAGCCAGTTCGGAAATATGGAGCAAGCCCTCGAGTCCATCTTCGAGCCCGACAAAGACACCAAAATTAGTGATCTTTGTTACAGAGCCATTTACAATCTGGCCGGGCTGATATTTATTCGGAATGTCGTGCGACCAGGGATCATCATCTAATTGTTTCAGGCCCAGCGCGATGCGACGGCGTTCACGGTCTACGGATAATACCTTGCACTTGAGCTGTTGGTCTTTTTCCAGCATTTCATTGGGATGGCTGATTTTGCGCGTCCATGACATATCTGAGACGTGCAGCAGGCCATCAATGCCTTCTTCCAACTCCACAAATGCCCCGTAGTTGGTAAGGTTGCGAACTTTTCCCTCGACAATCGCGTCGGCAGGATAACGTTCGGCAACTTTGTCCCAGGGATTCTCTGTAGTCTGTTTCATTCCGAGAGAGAGTTGCTGCCCTTCCTGGTCAACAGACAGAATGACGACATCAATTTCGTCGTCGATTTCTACGAGTTCACTGGGGTGGTTGACGCGTCGCGTCCAGGACATCTCGCTGATGTGTACGAGGCCTTCAATCCCGGGCTCTAGTTTGACAAAAGCACCGTAGCTCATGACGTTGACTACGACACCGCGCTGGCGGGAGTCGACCGGATATTTCTCGGCAACATTTTCCCAAGGGTTGGCTTGTTGTTGTTTGAGGCCGAGTGCAATTTTTTGTTTTTCTCGATCGACATTGAGAATCTTGACTTCGATTTCCTGGTCGATCGATACCATTTCGGATGGATGTCCGATCCGTTCCCAGCTCATATCGGTGATATGTAACAAACCGTCGATGCCACCGAGATCGACAAACGCACCAAACTCGGCGATGTTCTTGACAATGCCCTTACGCCGTTGACCGGTTTCCAGTTCAGTGAGCAGCCGTTCGCGGTCTTCTTCGCGTTGCTTTTCGATCAAGGAACGTCGACTGACAACAATATTGCGACGCGCTTCATCGATTTTCAATACTTCGCACTGCACATAGCGGTCGATGTAATCGCCGATGTCATGTGGCCGACGGATATCGACCTGACTGGCAGGCAGGAAAACATTCACGCCGATGTCAACCAGCAGTCCACCCTTGATCTTGCGCTTGACCATTCCAGTGATGACTTGGCCTTCATTGACCGTTGACATGACACGTTGCCACTCACGGATTTTGTCGGCCTTGCGTTTGCTGAGCGAAACCATGCCGTAGGGGTCGTCCGCACGGCCGAGTTCGTCTTCCATCTCTTCGATCAGAACTTGCACATTCTGACCGACTTCTGGTGGGTCTTCATGGGGATCCCACTCGTTCAGTGGGATGGTTCCCTCACTCTTGAATCCGACGTCAACGAGAGCCGAATCGTCATCGATGCGGATGATTCGCCCGTCGATGATGCTGTTGAGTTCGAAGCTTCGTTCAGCTTCGACATGTTGCTCGATGGCCTCCTCGACGCCAACTGTGGCTTCTTCAAAGGCGGCTTCAAGTTCTGCGTCGTTTTCCAGGCTGCGAATGAGGTTCCGATTGACCATGGGTGTTGATATGCCTTGCTGAACAAGGCTCCAAGTCGACGACGATCACGAAGACCGAGGGCGTCGCGACAAAAAAGAGGAACTGGCGTCACGTCGAGCTGCCGCTCCAATAGCAGGCGCAAAAGACCCGACGAGAACCGTGCAAACATAGCAAATGCGCAGTGCCGCGACAAGTGATCCGGGGTCCCTGCTGGTGTTCATCCAGCCAGGACTTTCGCCTGGTATGCACTGCCGGAACCACGGCCGTTGCCGAGTTGCAATTTTACAGCAGAACGTCCTGAATTACCTGGCCGTGTACGTCGGTCAAGCGGAAATCTCGTCCCGAGTATCGGTAGGTCAGACGTTCGTGGTCCAAGCCCATGAGGTGCAGGATGGTCGCATGGAGGTCGTGGACGTGGGCTCGATTTTCGACGGCAGTCAGCCCAAATACATCGGTGGCGCCATAGCTGAAACCGGGTTTGACTCCGCCACCGGCCATCCAGACCGTGAAACCGTAGTGATCATGGTCACGCCCTTTTTGGCCTTCGGAAGTGGGGGCTCGTCCAAATTCTCCTCCCCACAAGACCAGCGTCTCATCGAGCAACCCGCGTTGTTTAAGATCGGTGAGCAACGCGGCAATTCCTTGGTCGCAGGCATCCGCCAGACGTTTGTGGCCGCCTGCGATGTCGTTGTGACCGGTATCCCAGGCGATATCGTAGCCATCGATCGAGTGGGATAGCTGAACGGCACGGACACCGCGTTCGATCAGACGCCGCGCAAGCAGACAGCCTTTGGCGTATTCGCTGGTCCCATACATATCCAGAGTACTTTTGGTTTCTCGACTAAGGTCGAATGTATCCGGTACAGCGAACTGCATACGGAACGCCATTTCCATTGCCTGGATACTTGATTCCAGTGTCTGGTCACGCTCTTGCCGCTGTAGGTCAAGTTGATTTAGGCGTGTTAGCAGGTCTGCTTGTTTTCTCTGTGCGGAGCGGGACAGATTTGGGTTTTGCAGATCTGACATGACTCGTTGAGGGTGCATGCTGGCGATATTCACGTAACAGCCAGCGTAGGCCCCCGGAAGGAAGCTGTTTCCCCAGTTGGCGAGCTTGCCACGCGGTTGAGCGCGTGGCGACATGGAAACAAATCCAGGCAGGTTCTGGTTTTCAGTACCAAGCCCGTAGACCAGCCATGAACCCATGCTGGGGCGACTCGGCTGTAAATGCCCGAGGTTCATCATCAAGATCGCACCCGCATGCTCCGGGATGTCAGTATGCATTGAGTGGATGAAACAAAGCTCATCGACACACTGGCCCACGCGTGGAAACAAGTCGCTGACCCACTTACCGCATTTTCCATAGCGTTGAAATCCAAAAGGCGACGGGAAGAGACCGCCTTTGGTATTGCGTAGCGACTTTCGATTTACGAGTGTTGGTCGTTGACCGCCATAACGGTTGATTTCCGGTTTGTAGTCGAATGTGTCGACCTGCGACGGGCCACCCGGCATAAACAGTTGGATGATACGTTTTGCTTTGGGTGCAAAATGCGGCAGTTTGGGAGCGAGTGGGGAAGCGGCGGACGCCAGTGCAGGGGCCTGGGACCGATTCGTTGCATCGGCGCCTTGCAGAACACCAGCCAGTCCGAGGCTACCGAATCCAGCGCCCATTCGATGGAGCATGGTACGACGAGAAACGGGGAGTTGTGGGATTGGTTGTGTCATGTGTGGTTTGCTGTCGCTGAGTGGCTGGAATCCAAAAAGGGCTCACAGGTTGGTACGAATCCCGCGTTGGGCACGGTTAATTGTTGTGTTTGTTGCTTTGTCCGAGGTGCGTGTGGACGCGACTTGCAGGAAACGAGCAGACCTTGCTGCCACTCCCTACCGTTGGTTCATTTTAGCCTAACTTTTGTTCGCGTGACAAATCCGGTTGGTGGCTCCTTCGCCGCGTACCGTTAGCGGATCTTTGGCTGCCGGAATATCCATTGGCTGCTGGCAGCTGTGGGAGAGATTAATCTGTCCAGCTGAGTAGAATTTTCCCGGATTGTCCTGACATCATGGTCTCAAAAGCGGTTTCGAATTCCGTGTAGTGGAAGCGGTGGGTTATTACGGGCAGGATTTCGAGTCCGGTTTGGAGCATGGCCGTCATTTTGTACCAGGTTTCGTACATTTCCCGGCCATAGATACCTTTGATCGTCAACATGTTGAAGACCACTGCATTCCAATCGATGGCGACTTCTTTTTCTGGGATCCCCAGCATGGCGATTTTTCCACCATGGCACATGTTTGCCAGCATGTCTCGAAATGCGGTTGAGTCGCCGGACATTTCAAGGCCGACGTCAAAACCCTCTTTCATACCCAATTGTTGTTGTATGTCGCCAATCGACTCGGACCGGGCGTCAACCGTAACGGTGGCCCCCATTGTTTTGGCAAGTTCCAGCCGATAAGGATTGATGTCGCTGATTACGACATAACGGGCACCGGCGTGCTTGGCGACTGCCGCAGCCATAATGCCGATTGGGCCTGCGCCCGTGATCAGAACGTCTTCCCCAAGGACGGGAAAGGAGAGCGCGGTATGCACGGCATTGCCAAAGGGATCGAAGAGTGTTGCAGTTTCGGCATCAATGTCCGCGTGGTGGTGCCAGACATTGGTCATGGGCAGTACCAGATATTCGGCGAAAGCCCCGGCGCGGTTGACGCCAACCCCTTGGGTGTCAGCGCAAAGATGGCGGCGCCCAGCCAGGCAGTTGCGGCAACGACCGCAGACGACATGCCCTTCGCCACTGACAATTTCTCCAGCATGGAAGTCGGAGACATTGGAACCGACTGCGACGATTTCACCGACAAACTCGTGGCCTACAACCAGCGGGACTGGGATCGTGCTGCGAGCCCAGTCGTCCCATCGATGAATATGTACGTCTGTGCCGCAAATTCCGGTTTGTGAAATCTTGATCAGCACATCATTGATGCCGATTTCCGGTTCTGGAACATCTTCCAGCCAGAGACCTGGCTTGGCGTACCGTTTGACCAGCGCTTTCATTCAGAATCCCTCATGGTGCATCGGTTAAGACTGGTGGAGACGGTTCGTCCGTGTTTCCGGGATGGACAGGGGCATTTGTTGCCACGCCGCGTCACGACCTGGCTGGACATCAATGTCAATCAGGAGTTTTTTCAGGAGCAGGTAGCAAGGGGGGCATAGGTTTGATGAATACGGAACGTTGCTTCCAGACAACGAAACCTGTGTCTGAATAGAGTGTTCGAGCGGGGTGGTTTTTGGCGTCGACTGCCAGCACGAGTTGATCCCGGGTTGCCTGGAACGTGAACCACTGCGCGTATCGTACCAGAATCCGTCCCCAGCCTTTGCCGCGCGCGCTTGGTATGAGTCCCAGGTAAACTAATTCAATTTGCCGAGTGCCAGGGAAATCTGCCAGCAGTAGGCAGCCGACATCTTGATCGTCAAATTGCAAGATCCACCATCCATCCTTACGCGGACTTCCCGTGGCGTGGTAGCCTTCCAGTACATCTTCGATGTCCCGCAGTGCATTGATGCCAGGGCAGTCGAGTGTGTCCGTGTAAGTGGCGGACAGCACTGCTTTCAACCGCTCTTGGTGAGCGGATCGACAGCTGAGGAAATGAAGCCGGCTCTCAAGAGAAGGCTCCGTCTGCGGCCAGTGATGCGGTAGTGATACCAGGCAATCCACATCGGCCACATGTTGCAGGCCAGCTTGTCGCAAGCGGTGCGCTGCCTTCCCAGTCGATTGCGGTAACCAGGATTGGATAAGCTGACACCCCCGTGCGGCCAGCATTTCCTGTTGTACCGCCAGTAATTGCGTCCCTGGTTCCGCTGCCGACGGAGCGTTTGGGGTTGGTAGCCAAAGAGAGCCTGCAATGCCTACGCGTCCGGGTTGCACCAGGTACCACGCGGCGCCAACGATGTGTTCACCGTCTCGGGTGGCAACAAGCAGGTCCGGGCTGGAACGCGTCGACATAGCGGGAGTTGAGATCTCTTCAAGAAACTGGGAGGCGTTACTCTCGTGACCACCATTCGGTTCCCTGTGGAGCGCCGTTAATAGTTGCGCACGCCACGATTCGTCTGCCGTTTGAATTCTTAGCGATGAGTCGCTGGCAGCGTACACAGTAGATGTCATTTTGGGGAATCGATGTTCAACTGAGGGCTCTGTGGGGATTCACGCAAGTCATCCATATTCCAAAGGTGTTAGTTTCTACCGTACAATTCGTCAATGGAAGCTCGGTGGGTTGCACAGCGATCTTGCCAGGGTAGCGGGCCCACTCGGCTGCCGTCTTGAGATTTACAGTACAAGGAGTTTGTCACCAATGCGATTCGCTTTGACATCGCGGTCGATCGCTGCACTGGCTGTCGTGGCGTGTTTAACACTTGACCGGCCCGCCGTATCGCAGTCTTTTCTTGACAGAGTGGAGCAGCGGACGCGCGAGACGATTGTGACCCCGGTAGGTAAATCTCGTGGTTTTCTCGGATTGCGCGCGGATGACTTTGGCCAGCAGGGCCATGGAGTCCGAGTCACACTGGTTCATCCAGGTGGTGCTGCTGATCGCGCTGGGATAAAAGTCGATGACCTTGTTTTAGCAGTCGGCCAGCGGCCTGTCATCGATCTCGATAGCCTTTCGAGTTTGTTGGAATCGAAAGCCGCTGGAGACCGTGTCGAGCTGCAAATCAAACGCGATGCCCAGCGACTGGATGTCGACGTGACATTGGCTCCACGACTTGGCGCCGGCGGGGCAGCAAGTCAGGGCCCCGGTGTTCCGGAGTCCGTGCCACCGCCACCTCCGGCAGTCACGAGTGAACGGCCACGTGCCACGCTGGGCGTTACGGCTGAGTCGCTGACCGAACGTGGCAAGCAGAAGCGAGGCGTACAGCGAGGCGTGCTGGTGACGGCAGTCCGCAAGGGGAGCGCCGCGGAGCGATGTGGCTTGAAAGTTGATGCCGTGATTCTTTCTGCGGATGGTGTGGATTTGCAACGGGCTACTGATTTGGAGCAGTTGGTACAGCAGAGTCGACCTGGAGATTCACTGCAATTGATGTGGCGGATTGGCCAGGAATTTGTCCGTAGGGAGGTGGTCTTGCTACCGGGGCCAGCGATTCGTCGTCCAACGCCGATTGGGGGTGTTGCGCGGATGGATGCGCCAGCCACGGGCCGCGAGGAGTTGCCGCAGCAACGGGGTGTCTTACCCGGCGTCCGGAGGCCCGTCACGGATTCTTTGCGCCGCGCCGACCCGGAAGCCCTCGAGCTTCAGCTGCAGGCACTGATGATCGAGTTGCGTGCTTTGAAGCGTCGGCTGCAACAAGTCGAAAGGCAACTACAGGAAGTCGCTCCGGAGCGTCGCTCATCCCGGCCGGCGCCAGAGCGGTTGCCTTCGCCTGCTGATTCTTGATGGCCAGTTGTTATCGGGCCATGGTCAACGCGTGGGCGCACTTTGTGGTGTCTCTGCAGGCGTCAGGGTGGTATCGACGGATTCCGCACGTGACGGGAATGCAGTCCAGTATTGTATTTCCCCACGCAGCAATGTCTCGAACGCGTCGAGGCGATTTGCTGCCTGGATTTGACCATTCCTACGCAGCTGTTGTGTCAGCCTGAGGAGTTTCTGGCAGATCTCGAAGAGCTGGTCGTGTGTCTTTACATCAGGGCTGGCGATGTTTCTGGGCAGTGCATCTGCTGATTTTGTCCCGATATCCTGCTTTGCCACTTGCTTGAGTGCTTCGAGAAACGCAGCGTCGCCTTCCTGGCCTGATTGCCAGGTATCGCCTAGCTGACGTCTTAATTCGAGTAATTCACGAGCCATTTGTGGCTGTAGGCCAGCTTGAGGCTGTGCGCGTGGTGGTTTTGCTGTCGAATCTGCAGGCTTGTTCTGCGGTTGGGCGGCGACCACTGGCGGCGTGGCGGGCAGGGGGCTGTGCCATGCCCGCCCGGTGCCGAGTATGAAACAGACGCTCACGACTAACCCACACACAAAGCCACGCATTGTTAACCTCCTGGTGAAGGCGGCATTATAGGGAGCTGTCACGCTGGCCACCTAGAGCAATTGCGGTGACCTGGTGAGGCGACATGGTGCGCATTGGGGGTGCGCAGCAAACGTCGTGGCGATTAACCGACCTGAGCGAGGACGTACGGGCCCTTAGGAATAACGGCCAACGTTGCCTCAGGACCGTATTCAACCAGAGAGTCGGCCACCGCTTCTTCGACGCTAGGAGCGCTTTCTACAAACAACCGGTTAACGGTCTCCGGTGTGAGTCCGTCCGTGATCACTTTGACCCGTACTTTCCGGCGGACTTTGGCGAGTTCCTCAAGTTGCCATTGGTCGAGCTTGAAATAGTCGCGCCCCAGAATGCGTTCGACAAAACTTTCCAGGCTGTCGTGTTCGTCAAACAACTGTTCAAATTGCGGGCTGCCGATACCTTCTGACATACTCGCGGCCAGTACGATCGTTCCTCCCTCTTTGACGATCGGCAAAGCTCCTGTCAGGCCCTTGATGGACTGATAGAAGGTGGTGTCCAGTGGGTAGCCGGCACCGCTCGTGACGACGACATCAACCGGAGTCTCGACCGTGTCAGTAACGACTTTACGCACAAAATCAACCCCGGCCAGAAATGCAGCTTCCATGTCACCGGAGACAAATTTGAGCGGTCGCCGTTGGTCGTCCATGACAACGTTCACGATGAAGTCGCATCCCGCGCGCCGCGCAATCCAGGTGTTCTCTTCGTGGACGGGATTTCCATCCAGAATGCCACAGTCAGCTTTGGGGTGTTCGAGAAATTCGGGACCGTGCCAGACTTTCACGGTTTCCAACGCAGCGATACCGGGGCAGATCAGTTTGCGACCACCCGAGAAACCAGCCATCAGGTGTGGTTCAATCAGCCCGACAGTAATTTTCAGATCAGCTTGTAAATAGCGTGAGTCGATCCAGATCGGTACTCCGCGCGGACTGTCACCTAGATGCGTATGTTCTTCAAGAACCTGGCCATGGTGGTCTTCAATTCGGTACTGCCGTGCGATTTCCGGACCAACCATCTCCACGATTTCGTCGGTCGTGCTGGGGCGGTGCAGGCCGGTTGCGACCAGGATTAACACACGTTCTGCTGGAATACCACTACGGTGGAGTGTCGCCAGCAATTCAGTCAATATCAAGCGATTAGGGACGGGGCGTGTGATATCGCAGATAACGATGCATGCATCCTGTCGTTCCTGCGCAAGGGTTTCCAATGAGGGCGAGGAAATGGGGTGCTGCAGTGTGGCGAGTAAAGCACGCGCCGGATCGTCCAGCGGTTCGGCGTCCTTGTATGCCAGAGTGCGGACGACGCGGTCGGCCGGAAGATCGACACTCAGGCCATCACGGCCGTATTCAAGGTGTACTTGCATGCCCAGGTTCGCCTTATTCGTGGTGCTCCAGTTGAGGAAATCGACCGGCAAGGCCTGGCGACGGTCATCGAGGGTGCCAGGCGCAAATGACACTCCACCCCAATTAATACGGCGGTCAGGGTGGGCGATAGGCCTGGACAACCGTCAACGCCAGGCACCCGAGGTTCCACGAGGGACGCGATTCAGCTCTTGGCAATCGAGAATCAGGACTGGTCTTCGCCGGCTGCTGGTGCTTCCTGGCCTTCCTCGGTTTCGACCACTTTTTCTTTCTTCTTCTTCTTCAGCACGAGTTTCTGGACTCGAACCTTGGGGAGACCGAAGACGCTTGCACCTTCGGACCAGCGGTCCGATTCTTTTAGTTTTTCGAGACGCTCCACACGCTTCAGCACACTACGTTGGCGTGCCAAGCCAGCACGGACTTTGAGACTTTTGTCGAGCGTCATTGTTTGGGGACCTTCCAGATTGGGCTGTTGAGATGCTCAGTATAGCGCCGTAACGCCGTCGCTTCAACCGCGGAAATCACTTGTTGAACGATTTGAGCGGCCGAAGTTCTCGAAGTATGGCATCGAATTCCATTGGGCGATTATCCCGGTTGGGTGCCATGCAGCGTGTAATCACGCGTGCCAGTTTGGGATTCATATCCGGCTGCAAGCTGAAGATGTCGGTTGGCTCAACGGTGTCGTGTGACATCGCGGCCAGCCCTGAAGTTTCTCCGCCGGGCCATGGAAGCTCGCCGGTGCAGAGATGAAACGCGGTGACCCCAAATGAAAAAATGTCGAGACGTTTGTCGGTGTCGCGTCTCCGGACAACTTCTGGCGCCATGTAGAGGGGCGTTCCGGTGCGATTGCCGGGACGCGTGAACTCGCTCGTCGCGGGCAGCGTTAGCCCGAAATCAATGAGCGTGAGTGTTTTGCCATCTTCGGCACAGATAAAGTTACGTGGACAGACATCTCGATGGATGTAGCCTGCCTTGTGGACGATGTTGAGGGCTTCGGCCATCTGCCGGACGAGTTCCAGTTGGTTACCATCAAGGTTCGGGTCATGATTGTTCAGCATCATATGCATGCCAAACCCGCGAACATATTGCATGACGATGAAGGGAACGTCGTCAGAGGTGCGCCCGTATTCGTAGGTTTGGACAATGCGGGGATGGTCAAAAGTTTGGGCAATCTGTCCCTCTGGCGGTTTGTTGAGACCCTTAAACCGGTTCTCAAAGAAATCTACCTTCTCGCGGATACCCACTTTCAGGCCAACTATGCGATCGGTTTCTCGATCGCGGGCCATGTAGAAGTTGGACATCGTCCCCGACACGGCTTCTTTGAGGAGTTCGAAACGCTGATGAATGTCCAGTTTTCGGTTACTCTTGAAAACCGTCTGGAGCTTTTGGAAGACGCCCATACGAAACGATTGCGTTGGAGGTAGTGAAGGGGTTCCACGGCAGGGGGACGCATGTCGTCCAATGCCATTTGAACATTATAGCGAATTGAAGGCATTGTCGGAAAACCATCGTGGCCGAAGAAGTGATGATTTCACCGCGGTTGACAGGGGCCCTAGGCCTGGAAATCAACACCCGATTAATGGTGAAGTCCGTCTATTTGCCACAGTAGTCGATTAGTTGGGCAATTTCACTTTTCAGTCTCTGGCGGGTAACGATGCGATCGACGAAACCATGTTCCAGCAGGAATTCACTGGTTTGAAACCCCTTCGGTAGTTCAATGTGGATTGTATTCTTGATTGTACGTGGGCCGGCGAACCCGATAAGGGCTTTGGGTTCTGCCAGGACGAGATCGCCGAGCGATGCAAAACTGGCTGCGACACCGCCCATGGTGGGGTTCGTCAGTACGGAAATGAAGAGCCCTCCCAGTTGATCGTATTGCGCCAGTGCCGCGGAGACCTTTGCCATTTGCATAAGTGACAGGATGCCCTCGTGCATGCGGGCACCACCTCCACTGCCGCTAATAATGATCAAGGGTAGCTGCTCTCGGCCTGCACGTTCAATAAGACGAGTCAGCCGTTCGCCGACGACCGATCCCATGCTGCCCATGATGAAGGCGGAATCTGTGACTCCGAATGCGACCCGGCGGGCCCGAATCATACCCGCACCGGTGACGGCCGCGTCGGAGAGTCCTGTGCGCAGTTGTTCCGCTTGCAGCCGTTCGCTGTAGCGTTTCTTGCGGTCTTTGAATTCAAGGGGGTCGGTAGGCACCAGGGCCTGGTCCCATTCTTCAAATGTGCCCTCATCGAGAACCTGTCGAATGCGTTCTTGCGCGGAGACGTAAAAGTGGTGCTCACATTCTGGACAGATATTCAGCCGCCGTTCCGCTTCCTTGCGGAAAATCACGTTCTGGCAACCAGGGCAACGTTGCCAAAGACCTTCAGGGACACCTCGCTTCTGCCGCTTCATGGAATGATCGTCACGGCCGCGGCCGCGTGGGCTCCTCGAGATGGGCGTACGCGTTTCCTGTGTACTGTGCTCACCATTGCATCCAAGAACGAGTTTTGTCGAGGCAAGACGTCCAGCGTGGTTGAGTTGGCGTGCGTTGTCAACCGCACTAAACAGTGGCAGTTGACTCCCGATCTTACGGGGAGCTCGCCCTGGCTTCAAATTGTCGCATGACGGTGCCGTATTCGGGTTCTCCGAAAATAGCCGATCCCACGACGAATAGCTGACCTCCCGCCTTACCACAGCTGGAAATGTTTTCCTGCTTGATGCCTCCATCGACGCCCAACAATAACGATTCAGGGCCGATTTGTCGAAGTCGCTTTAGTTTACTCAACGCGATTTCCTGGAATGTTTGGCCACCAAATCCCGGCCGAACACTCATAACCAGTACCATGTCACACGAATCGAGGTAGGGTTCGATGGAGGATACGGCTGTTTCCGGGTTGATGGCCAGACCAGCGGCCATGCCAAGTTGATGAATTTTCTCGAGTACTTTCGTGGGTTTTGGCACCGCTTCGATGTGAATGGTGATCAGGTCTGCACCAGCTGTGTGGAATGCGTCAAGGTAGCGTTCCGGATCGGAAATCATTAAATGTACGTCGAGCGGCAGGGCAGTGACTTTACGCAGACTTGCGACCAGTGGCATGCCATAGGTTAGATTTGGCACAAAATGGCCATCCATCACATCGAGATGTAGCGCTGGGGCGCCGGCCGTCTCTAGTTGGCGAACCTCCGCTGCGAGATTCCCGAAATCACATTGGAGTAGCGAGGGCAGAATCGCCGGTACGGCATCTCGCAGGTGCGCGAGAACGCCTGAACAAGATAAGCGTGGCTGGCCCAATTGATGTCCACCATGAACGAGGGAAACGGCGTCCCGAAAGAGCAGCCGTTGATGTTTCGCGTGGCAGTCCGTACACACTCCTCGGGTTGGCTGTCGCGGTAGCGAATCCAATGCCTTGCACCGGGCCGACGCGGGTTTGTCATTGTAGCAGGGGGCCGACAGAGCGTCAGCGCGTGAAAATACCCGACCGGACCGACGCGCTGGAGGCTGTCCTGGAGCGACGGTGATCCAGGTCAGTCTGATCACGTCAGACCGAGGGAATAGGGAATAGGCGTTGTCGGGCCTCCTTGTCGAGCGCGGAGGCATATTCACTGATTTCAAACGCTTCGACCCACCGGATGGCGGCGCCCCGTGAAGGTCCGTACTGCTCGACGAGTGCATTCCGGAAGCGGCTGGCCCTGGGATGGATATGTGCAGTGAACCAGTCCGTGAGCCATGCTAATTTGTCGTTTTCATCGTCAGGAACCTCGACAGTACTACCCAGGTTATAGGGCAAGAACTCAAATACTTGCGAGCGATGGCAGGCCAGCATCTTCACGATCGTAGGTAGAAGTGGTTCGATGTCCAGAATGACGTCAGGCTGCAGTGGGTAAGGTCGTGTGAACAGGTCCGCCATATAGGCTACTACCGGGTCTGCTGAGAGGTGCGCGACCTCAGGGACAACGAGTGGCACTGTAACAAGATAGGATGCATCCTGTACGGCTTGCCCGACAGCGCGATGGTCTGGGTGGTAATCGCAGACACGGTGAGTCAGCACCAGATCCGGTTGATAGGTGCGAATTTCTCGAATGATCCGGTCTCGTAATTCGAGAGAATTTACGAGATGCCCGTCTGGGAAGTCCCAGGTGACATACGGCGCACCTATGATCTCACCGGATGCAGCGGCCTCATCGCGTCGAGTTTCGATCAGCGTAGCGCGTGACCTTTGATGATGGCCAGCTCCACCATCGGTGACAGATATCAACTTGACCGGGTAGCCTAGTGATCGATAGACGGTTGCCAGACCTCCAGCATGGAACTCGGCGTCGTCGGGATGCGCTCCCAGGATCAAGAGTCGGGGGTCGGCAAGTGTCATGCAATACGGTTTCCCAGTCAGAGGCGGAACTGTCTCAGCTCAACATATGCTGAGACTGGGGTGGCTGGCCAGGGTGGTGACATTCGCAGGCCCTAACTACCCCTGGGTGAGCACGAGCTTGTCGAGTCTCCTTGAAGGGACGTGTCGCTCTCTGGTTTCAAGCAGTGGGCTGCAGTAAAGCCAAGGCGGCAATGGCGATCGCCAGTGCCGCGTAACTGTGGAACCGGAGCCGTTCCTTGAGGAACCAGACGGCGGCCAGCGTGGTCAATAACAGGCTTCCAGCGCTAGTCACGGGGAAGACCACATAGCCGGGTAGTGATTCGAGTGATTTCAGAATAAACAAGGTTTGCAGCAGATTGGTGATGCCCAGTCCCGCGCCGAGTAGCCATTCTTTGCCAGTTGGTACTTCGCGCCGCCAGAGTAACAGGCCGAATGCCGAGAGCCCGGCAACCATGAAAGCGCAGAGCAGGAAGACGGTTTGCTCAGATGGCTCACAGAGGTGTTTGAACATCGTCTGAATGACGCGCGAACTGCCGGCGATCAGGAAAAAGGCAGTTACAACCAGGTAACCGGCAGCTGGGCGTTTTGCGTCCTGTAGCGGAGAACTACCTTTGCCCAGCACGATTAATGCGGCACAGGCCAGGAGGATGCCTGTCAGGTGAGCTGTTCCGGGACGTTCACCGAAGAAAGCGATCCCCACGAGAATGGGTAACAGGATGGAGAGCCTGCCGATCACTGCAATATTCGCCGCGCCTTGCCAGGCGATGGCGGCGATCAGGAAAAAATAGGCTACGAAGTAGCACAGACCATTGGCGCCGCCAGTCGCGATCGCTTTGAAAGTCATGGTGGGCTGTGCAGTGATTGCGCAGGTGGCGACGGCGATCACCGCAGCGATGATGTAATTCACAGCGCCGATGACTAGTACCTTGTCACCTCGCTGCTGCACCCAGCGAACCCAGAGGATAAATAGCGAACTGAAAAATGTATGCAGTAGCAGATAGGTCATGAAAGCAAGGCACCGCAAGTGCGCTGGTACACAGAGTTGCCGACAGAGGGCGGGCTGTCCACTTGGATCTCATGTCGAGAAATTTGATCGTGGTCTACCGCAGGCAAGGAGAGGTCAATAATTGGGGGTCGGCGGACGGAAGTCTTCAAATGTGATCGAGCGAAACCAGCGGATTGTCGCTTCCAGGCCTTCTCTTAATTGGATAGACGGTTGCCAGTCCAGGTGCTGCTGGGCAAGCGTAATGTCGGGTTGGCGCTTCTGGGGATCATCCGGTGGTAGCGGGGAGTAGGTGATTTGCGAGTCAGATTCAGTCAGCTCAAGGATTTCTTCCGCGAGCTGAAGCATCGAAAACTCACCAGGGTTGCCAAGATTGATCGGTCCAATCAACTCATCCGGTGCGTTCATCATGCGGATGATGCCTTCGATAAGGTCATCTCGGTAGCAGAAGGAACGTGTCTGTGAGCCGTCACCAAATAGGGTCAGGTCTTCGCCGCACAGAGCCTGACGGATGAAGTTGGATACAACCCTTCCATCAAATGGATGCATGCGAGGGCCATAGGTATTGAAGATTCTCACAATTCTGACATTGGTCCGGTGCATGCGATGATAATCCGCGAATAGTGTTTCCGCGGCGCGCTTTCCCTCATCGTAACACGCCCGTGGTCCAATTGGGTTGACGTTTCCCGTATAGGATTCCGGTTGTGGGTGTATCGTAGGGTTGCCGTAAACTTCACTGGTTGATGCCTGGAGAACTTTGGCGCCGCAGCGTTTAGCCATGCCAAGGACGTTAATGGCTCCGCTGAGTGAGGTTTTGATCGTCTTGATTGGATTGAATTGATAATGTCCTGGTGCTGCCGGACAGGCGAGGTTATAGATCTGGTCAACTTCCAGCCAGATTGGCACGGTGATGTCGTGTCGAATCAACTCGAAGTTGGGTTGGTCGAGTAAGTGGCTGACGTTTGCTTTTTGGCTGGTGAAGAAATTGTCCAGGCAAATCACGTCGTGACCGGCCTCGACTAATCGTTCACAAAGATGTGACCCCAGAAAACCAGCCCCGCCAGTTACCAGAATTCGCTGTGAGTGTGTAGTCAATCCGAGGGCTCCTGGTTCGGTCTACAGAATTGCAAAAGACGAGGTGTTTCGCCGGCGATCTGTAGACTGCTCACTTTCTACTATACTCCAGAGATGGATCGGTGCAGTGCCAGGAAAATGGACTCCTCTGTCGGCCAGTCGCAAGATTGTTGTGTTCCTTCACTGAGATTCTGCGCAACGGAGATTCTGCGCAAGAGTCCGGCGAGACGGCTGTGCGCAGGGCCTGTTTGCTTTACGAGACTTCTGTGTCGTGCCGTGGAGGTGGGGGTACGGCTTACCGTTTGCCGACCACCAGTGCGACCAGATCGCTTTTGGAACGCGTATTGGCTCGAAACAGGAATAGGCCATGGGCAAGCGCTGGCACGGCCCGTGTAGTTCCACGGCTTACCGACGCTTGTGCGATTTTCTGGTATTCGCTGCTGTTCGCAGCAGCCAGGGTGAGTTGACCGGTTGTATTCAGTGCCAGCAGTCGGTCTTCTGACAGCAGTACGTTGGCGACGCCGAAACCGGGAACCGACCAGCGAACGCGGCCGTTTTGCGCGGCAATACAGCGCAATTCTCCGTTGTTGAAATCTTCTCGACCGTGTGTCCCATAGAGAAATTGGCGATGAAATACACATGTTGAATATTGGCTTGACATCGAGGTGTCGTTACTCCAAACCTCGGTGGCGGTACCATTCGCAATTCGCGTCAAACGCGCGCCGACACCGTATGCAGCGCTTACGAACAGGTGGCCGTTGAATACGAGTGGGGTTGCTGCGTTGACCGTGGGGCCGCGACGACCGAAGGGAAACTGGAACGCAGTTTTTCCATTGTCTGCTGACACACAAATGGTGTTCAGCCGTGTTACGAAGACGACGTGGGTTTTACCCTTGACTTGAACGACCGTGGGTGATGAGTAACTGGCGCGTTCATCAGTAACTTGCCAGACGGTCTTGCCGCTTTCCAGGGTGAGCGCAACAAGGCCGGCGTTGTCCCGTCCGCCAAGATTTACCAGCAACTTGTTGTCGGCAACGATCGGGCTGCTCCCTGCGCCAAAATAGCCTTCATCTCCCCGATAGTCTCCATAGAGATCACGGGACCAGACGGCCTTTCCCGTGTCGAGTGTGACACAGTGCATGACGCCTGCAGCACCGAATGCGTAGACTCGGTTTGCGTGTATGACTGGCGTGCAACGTGGACCAGTGTCTGGATTGACGCCACCGGCATATCTCGCTGGAAAACTAGTTTGCCAGAGTTTTTTTCCGGTGTCCCGATGGCAACAGAGCAGCTGCTCCTGGTTACCGACACGATGAAACGCGATGACTCGGATGCCCGCGACTACCGGACCGGCGTAGCCTTGGCCCAGTGATACCGACCAGAGTTTCTGAGGGCCCGCTGCCGGCCAGGTTTCCAATAAATTCTCATCGGTTGCCGAGCCATTTCGAGTGGGCCCGAGAAGCTGTGGCCAGTCCCCGCCAACCGCGGTGGGCAGGCAGGTTGGGAACATCGCAGAAGCGATGAGTAGTGAGGCCAGGAAACGGGTGGATGTTCCTCTGTGAGCACAGGTCATGCGGATCCCTTCCAGTGCGGGGGCTAACTTTAGCGGCACATTCTACCCACCTGTTGGCGAAGCGGCCACATCCAGGCAGCTTGCGTGACCATCATATTCGGGCCAGGATACACGCTCAGAACGACGAAGCGTGTGACAGTAGGGGGCTTGTTCTGGAATTAGAGCCGATTGTCTGCTTTCTCGAGCCCTGCTGTCCAGGCGTTCGCCAGGCAGGGAAGTGCCTGCGGAAGTGTGTCGTCAGCAAATACGGGAAACGAGCGACACAGGCCGGGCAGGCCAGCGTATATTCCGACTCCTGGCGTTACTGTGGTTGGTTGCGGTACGAAACATGGCAGCGGTGGATTTCAAAGGAGACGCAATTCCGTGTCGAGGTGGTTTCGAGTTTGGCAGAAGAAGCGAGGGCGGCGCCGGACGGGATCCAGGTTGGCTGGCAGTGTTGGAGAAGCATCTTTTTTTGGACTGCTTTTGTTACTAGGCGGGATCGTTCAGGTTTACGTCTTCATAAGGTATACCCAGTCGCCATCAGCAGTGCTGCTCGAGCCACCGGTCGGATTTCAATTCTGGTTGATGGTGCTGATTTCTACCTCGTTTCTGCTGATTGGTGGTGGGGGGCTGGTGCTCACCGCTTTGCAGACCGGGACGTCAACGGAACGTCGGGCGGCACTTGTTAAGCGCGCTGCAGATATTGATCTGATCAATGACGAGCTGCCCTCGCTCAGTGAACATCCTGGCGTCCCAGATCACAAGTCACTGAACAACAGTCCCGGTGTCGAGCTGCGATATCGATTGCCAGTCATTCAGACTCAGACGCTCGCCTTTCTGGCGACGGGTTTCTTATGCCTGGTTTGTAATGGCATTGCGATTGTGTTGTTGCTGGTACTGTTTCGCGAGTGGGTAACTGGTAATCTGCAAATCGCCCTGATTGCGTTGACCAGTTTTTTCGGTGCCATGGCCGGCTGGGCGAGCGTGTTTTTTGTTCGGCAGGTGCGCATGCGCGGCGGGATCGGCCCTACGACCGTAGAGATTTCCGATCACCCCTTGCATCCGGGGGACGCATATGAAGTCTACATGTCGCAGTGCGGTCGGTTGCATTTGCAGACGCTGGAAGTGCTTTTGGTATGTGAAGAAGAGGTGACTTATCGACAGGGTACCGACGTCCGCACAGAGCGTCGCGTCGTCGTCGAGGAGTTGATTCATCGAGGGCAGGATTGTCAGATCCGTCGTGAACAGCCCTATGAAGAACGTTGCCCGCTACAGATTTCAGAGAAGACAATGCACTCGTTTCAGGGCCAGCACAACGTCATACAATGGAAGCTTATGGTGCGCGGCCAGGGCACGGGTTGGCAGTCATTTGAGCGAGGTTTTCCAGTGGTGATTGCACCTGTGGTGAGCGAGTGAACGGCATGTTAGACCCGTTGATTAGCATTCGACTCAAAGAGCAGGGCCGTGTTTTTTGGCCTGGCCAGGAGCTTGATTGTGAATACCAGGTGGATGCTGTGGAGCAGGCGGATTTGCGTGCCGTTGAAGCTTCGGTGATGTGGTACACCGAGGGAAAGGGTGATGAAGATCTCGGCATCCATTATTTCGAGCGTCGTGTTGCCGCAGATCGGAACACGGGTGATTTACGGCCGATGCGGCATTTTCGTACGACGCTGCCGAGAACCCCTCTGAGCTATTCTGGAATCCTCGTGAAAATCCGGTGGTGTGTACGAGTACGTATTTTTTTAGGTCGGGGAAGAGACGCGTTTCTGGAGGTGCCGTTTCAGTTAGGGGATGCTCCTGTGATTTATGAGGCCGAGGTGACCGAGTGACATTCTTCCAGTGTGCTTGTTCGTTGTGTTCGCCGTCGCCGGATGTACAGTCCTCATTTGCAGTGCAGGCTATTGGTACGCCTGGTGGATTGCGCTGGCCGGACAGTAATCCTTTTTCCGTGCGTTGGATTGACCCCAGCCGCGTATGTTTTGAGCCGCTTCCGGGTATTTGTTTGAACCAGCTAATGCGACAACTTGAAGTTGAGCGGGGTTGGGGACAGATCGTAGGGCCGCATGGATCTGGCAAAACAACGCTCGTCAATCAATTAGAGATTCAGTTGCTGCAACGGTCGGCGCCGGTCGTAAAAGTGGTATTGCACAGACAGGGCTGGCATCGGGGTTTTCAGCAGGCTCTGTCGGCAACGCGTCGCAGTGGGACTCGTTTAATTGTGGACGGATTTGAACAGTTGCCACGGTTCGCACAATGGGTATTGCGGTGGTTGTGTGGCTGGCGTGGTTGCGGCTTACTGGTTACCAGCCACCGCGATGTTCAGTTGCCGTGGCTGGTGCGGACAAAAGCTTCGCTGGCATGGGTTCAGCAGATTGTCTCACGCTTGCTCCAGTCCTGTCCTGAGAACCTGATTCTGGAAGAGGATGTGCGAAACTGCTACTACCGTCAGGAAGGCAATTTACGTGAGACGTTGTTTGCACTCTATGACCTGTTTGAACACCGCCGACGGAGGGCTGTGGACGGCACGGTTCCCGCGCCCTGATAACGGTTGCCGCCGTATGTGCCGGAGAGAGCCTGCTCGAGTGGCAGGTTTGTGACAAGGGGCTCAGGTACCGGGGTGGCTATCAGGCTGCCATACGCGTGGCGTACTTTGGGCGGGGCATTGTCGTCGATCAAACGTCGGCTGCCAAAGGACTTATCGCTTTGTGGGTACGATCGGCCTGGCCCTCACGTTTCCTCCAATCCGTGTGATCCCATGTATTTCTGGTGATCCGCAGGGCGCGGGGCACCAGAGACTATCGTTTTCTCAGGGCTTGAACTAGGCTCCAATAGGCGGTTGTATATCGACGTAACCCCCTGATCCATTTACGGTTGGGCATTCGTATGAGAAAAAAGCACTTGTTTTGTCTCGCCTTGCTATTGGGCAGTTTACCTGCCGGCCGTGCGGAAGCTTGCCGTCTTTGGGACTGGTTGACGGGGCAACCTGCGGAATCTTCTGTGGCGGCGCGCCTGTTTCCACAGGGCAACGGTAGTGCTTATTCCGTCGCACGACCCTTTAATTTGCAGCGGGTTGTTGTCGGCTATGTCCCACGCACCAGATACCAGACGCAGTGGATTCCTGCGCCGGTAACCTATTACC
The DNA here is from genome assembly GCA_002724245.1 of Planctomycetaceae bacterium. GTDB lineage: Bacteria > Planctomycetota > Planctomycetia > Pirellulales > Pirellulaceae > UBA9264. Next base: position 30,008 of record PBOG01000019.1, on the reverse strand, counting down.
GGCCAGTTACCGCCATGGACCCGACGACTTCCGCCATGAAGACGACACTTCAGCCTTGTACGGCTTACCAATGGCAGCAGCGACGCGTGCCGGTAACCAGTTATCGGCCTGTCTATTCGACGGTGTCGCTTGCGAACCGCGCTCCTGCGATACCGGTTGGCCTCCAGCCCGGAAATCCATTGCTGGGTACGGCGCCGGCACTGACAATGGCGCCTGGAGTTCTTCAGCCAACACCGTCGATGCCTCCATTGGGTGCGCCCGCAGTCACCGCCCCTGCGGTAACCGTGCCTTCGCCACAATCGAATGCTGCCGACCGTGCGCCGACCCTGGGATCGGGCGTTCAGCCACAGCCACAGGTTAATCCTCTGCTTGAGCGACAGCGTAATCAGGCCTTGCCGGCGGTTCCACGCGTCTCTCCGATGCGACGTGATCCAAACCAAAACATCAACTTGCAGCCTATTCCTGATCCAGCGCATCGCACCGTTCCCAGTGCGACACGCCGTCGGCCTGCCGTTCCGTTGAACCCCCGTCACACTGCTCGGTTGGGAACGTCAGCTGCACGGTCAGCGCTGATTGCCTGGGATCAACCAGCGGTTGCGAAAGCCAGCTACCTGGTGCCGATCGCAGTTGTCGAACCGGTGGCTGCGGCGCCGGTCTCAGAGGATACCGGGTGGCATAGCGTATCAACGCAAGGCCGGAGATAAGTGACTAGCGCTGGTAAATCGGCAGGTATCCCTGATCCAGCTGCATCATGATCAGATTGCAGGCGGTGACGTAGATAGGGCCGATGTTGCCAGACCAGCTGCCGTTGCCATTCTGTTCGCGAACGATTTTCTTGAACAAGTTGTCTCGAAACGGGATCCACTCGGCACCACCTTGTCGGTATACCACCTGCGAATAGTAGAGGTAGGTGTAGTGCCAGTGCCCGAAAGACCTCGAAGAACCGGATTTGATGTTGTGTAGTGTTTTCTTGCAATAAGAATACATCTGCTTTTGTTGGGGGCTGTCGTAGTCACCCGCATTGTAAAGCGACGCGAGGGCCGCAGCAGTAATTGCCGGCCGTGAACTTCCGCGATTGCGAGAACTGTAGGAAATTCCGCCATCCTTGTTCTTGCACCGATAGATGTACTTCTTGGCTTGTTCGATGGCCTCTGTCGGTACGGCGATCCCTGCGTTACGACAACCTCTGAGGCCTTGCACTTGCGTGATCGTTGTCGATCCTTCGTCGAAATTGTTGCCGTCCTTGGCGCTGACGTAGCCCCAGCCTCCGGACTTGGTTTGTGCCCGCACACTGAATTCCACGGCGCGCGTGAGTACGTCGATCAGTTCACTACGCCGGTCCCGGTCCTCTTCTTCGCCCAGTACTTGTGACAAGAAGAGCATCGAAAAACCATGGCCATAGGTGTAGCGGTTATCTGTTAACGGGTCGCCAATCAGGCCATTGGGGCGTGCCTTCTTTTGCACAAGAAAGTCGACGGCGCGGCGAATGTTGCGGGCGAATGGCCCTTGTGTTGTCGTCGCGCCGGCGCAAATCAGGGACGTGGCGGCCAAGGCGGTCATTGCGGTCGGGTAGGGCCCAGGATTACCTGAAGTCCAATGTCCCAGATTAGACTGTGTCTTGGCGACCCAGTTGAGTCCTTTGCCGAGTGCCTTGTTCCAGGCGGGGTCGCGTTTCGCCGCAGCAAAACCTGAAAGCCATGGCAGGCTTGCTCCCCAGCCGGTTGCGGTGGTCAGGGCAGTTCGGCGCGAGAATCCACTGCCAGGCCGCTGCTGCAGGGAATCGTTCGTTGACCCGCTGGAAATCGTAGTTTGTTCGCCTGTACGCGGTGTGTGTCGAATGGGCACTGTGGTACTGCCTGCAAACAACGGACTGGGATCGTAAAGTAACTTCGCCTCGGGGGACTACAATTTGGGTAGTGGTTTGGGGTTACTCACCTGAATGTAAGGTGGATCGTAGTCAGGTACCAGATCAACTCCAAACCCTCTTGTTAATTCTTGCTGGGCCCGTGCTGCCCAGGGAGTGCCGGGGTGATCGGCAATGATCTGGTTGAACAACGCGGTAGAACGCTTGATGTAAGGCTTGCTGGTCTCGGTACGTACGTTGTGGTTGGTGGTGATATTCCAATCGACGAGTCGCAGGTTGGGCGGTCGAGTCAACGCCGCAGTCTTAGGTGTCTTGATGAATTGTTCAATTGCGACGCCATACTCGTACATTCTCGCCTGGTAGGCGACAATCTGAGCCAGAATTAAATCGTAGTTCGCCTGCCAGCGAGGCTCTGGCTCTTGTTCACGCAGTAGTTTTCCTGACTCGAGCATTTTCTGGACGGTCCCCAGATAGTTGATATAAGTTGCCGCTTTGGTTTGTGCGGCTCTCGCGGCTGGCAGAAATTGAGCGGCTGCCAGCGGGAAGTCAACGGGCATATTGACCTGGCGGGCTTTCGTGGGATCAAGGTCATTGACAACTTTCCAGATCAATGATCGCAGGGGGTACTTGTTGCGATCGGAAACCACAGAAAGACGCGCTCGCAAGTCGGGGCGGTAGGGACGCATGGCGTCGAGTTTGTAGCGACGTTTACCTGCTTTACCACCCACAAGATCAGCTTCGATGCTTGGCAACAGGAAGAAAATACCTCCTGTTTCTCGGGAAAGCCGAGCTTGATCGTAAGGGCCAAAGCCACTGGAAAAGGCGTCGTGTCGACGGTGGAATCCATTGGTTTGAAGTTGCTCAACGAATGCGGTTTCGGGCCCTCGATCGACGCGCAGCCAGTGGGTGCGTTTGGTTTGTGGATGTTTGTAACGGATGTGCGCCCAAGGATAGCCAAACACCGCTTCTCGTCCCATGGTGTAGACCCGACAGCGGGCTGCCCGGGCTTCGGCAATGGTATTTTCCAGCAGCGCGGCATTATTTTGTGGATTGCCACTCTCATCGCTGACCAGGATCAGAATCATCTGGCGTCTTCTTGCCATCGGACGATGAAAACCAATAGCCTGACGCACGGCTCCGCACATGTTTTCTGTCCCAGATGGATCGACCGGAACCAGATCGATTGCATCGCGGATTTCAGCGCGGTTACTCGTTGGTCTGGGTTTGTTGTTGGCCGTGGTGTGAATCTGAAATCCGGCTCCAAAGCTGGTTACCGCGGTGAGTAGATGACTGCCGCTGGCCTGGTCGACAAGGCCCAGTTCAGCGTAAACCTTGTTGATTCGGTCACGAATTTCACGTTGATCATCTTTCATGCTCTGCGATTGGTCAAAACACCAGACCACGAGAACGTTCCCACGTTCGAGCATCCATAGTATTTCCTGCGTGATCTGGTCCATGGCCTGCTGATAACTGTCCACAACCATTCGTGGGTCGCCGAGAATGCCTTCAGGCAGTGCCTCAAAAGCACGGGTCATGCTGGGAAGTCCAAGCGAGGGTGGCTGGATTTTGACCTGCGGCGAACTGAATTCTTCCAGTAGTTGTTGGTCGAGTTGTGGTTCACTTGCTTCGCCCGTGGTAGCTCCGCTTTGTGCGGCTGCGGCCACTGCGCTGTCGAAGACTGCCTGGGTAACTTCAGTGGCTGCTTGCAGGTCTTGCTCCAACTCCAGTTCGACCGGCACGTCGTCAGGTTGCTCCTCAATCGCCGGAGAAAGCAGGGAAATGATTTCTTCCTGGACAACGGTGTTGAGGGTGCAAAGCCCCAGTACAAGCAAGGCCACCAGATGAAAGATGGTCGAGAAAACAAATGCACCACCCCGCTGCACAAATTCTTGCATCCCACTGGGGCCGATTTCGATCAGCGTTTCAGTAGCATTTTCAGTTGTGGATGCCGTGAGGTTCTCGGGTGACTGGCTCGTGCTGTCGGTGGAGGATGTTTCCTGGTCTGGCTCTGCAGAGGTGCCTTCGTTGGCCGTACCTGGCCCTGCCTCTGAACGGGGAAGTTCCGCCGAGACGGCATCGGTACGATCTTGCTCGCTGCGGGGAGCATCGTCGGTCATGCTGGGACTCCTGCGAGCCAGATTTAACGGGATTCCACTGGGTTACGGCGCGTACTCGGATTATATCCTATCGCGTGTTTACCGCAGAGTCGGAAATTCGACGAGTTGCCGCAATCCTTCTCGCGGTCGCCAGTCGTTTTAGATTTACAGCGCCTGGTTTTGGAAGGGGGCCGACTGAATTGCCGGCAGGCGCAGCAGCAGTTGCCTACGGATTGGTAAAGACAACGGGTCCCGGGCGTGTTTCTGCGGTCGCTGGAGGTCCGGCGATTTCTGCACCTTGTAGACGTCCCGCATCGATTGGATCACCCATTTGCGGAGCCTCCGTTGGGGTGTTTTCCGATTGCACCAGGTGAATTGTACGCGTGGGGAATGCAAAGGACACGCCGAGGCTGGCAGCGAGCCGGGAAATGTCCTGGAACAACCGATGTTTTTCGCGAAGTTCGGTTGCCCAGTCGGGGGTTTCAACAAAGCAGTACAAGAGGATGTTCAAGGCGTTGTCCCCGAAGCCGTTGAAGTACACGTGATAGTAGTCTTTGCGGGTGTACGGATGGCGACGAATCAGTTCACGAATCCCCTCGCAAAACGCTTCCATCTGTTCCGGAGATGAATCGTATTGAATACCGATCGTTTCTTTGAATCTCCGGAACCGTCGTCGGCCCATGTTGTCAACGACCGCAGTAGTCAGACGGCTGTTGGGCAAAGTGATCACCGAGTTATAGAAGGTGCGCAGCCGTGTACTGCGAAACCCTACGTTTTCAACAGAACCTTCGACACCTTCGGTGATGATCCAGTCGCCAATTTCAAAGGGGCGGTCTGCCAATACGGTGAGCGAACCAAAGAAGTTGCCGATCGTGTCTTTGGCGGCAAAGGCCAGTGCGAGGCCGCCGATCCCGAGCCCGCCCATGAGGCCCCAGAGATCAAGGGCAAAGACGTGTGAAAACAGGATCAATCCCACGCATAAGGAAAGTGCTTTGAGTGACTTGGAGAGGAGTTGCACCAGCAAGTCATCGAAGCGGGTGGGAGTCGCTGCCGCCCGCCGTGCCAGGTAGGCGGAGAGGAGGTCGGTCAGTCGAAATGCCGTCCATGTCGCCGACACGACAGTCAGTGTTTTGACACCATAGCCGAAGATGGAGTGGACTAATGGGTTTAGATCGATGAGCCAGATGCCGCCGTACCAGACGAGCGCTTGGGCAAGTAAACCAAGAGGGCGCCAGACGTGTTTTTCTGCCTGCCGTTGCTCGCCGTTACGCATGAAACGGAACCAGGCGACCGTCAGGTGACGCAGCAACAAACGCACTAGTATGTCAGCTAGAAATCCGAGGAATATCAGAACGGCGAGGCAGATCCACTGGTAATCTTTCAGGACCAGGGTCTTGTTCTGAAGGTTGGGAAACAGGTCGGACAACCGGATTGCCAGGTCGGTTGACTGCACGGCTTTTCCAGGTGTGACTGGTTTGCGGTCTTTGGCTTGTTCACGGAGCGTGTCAATTTGATCAACGGTTTCGGAACTGAATCGCCATAACTTGTCTGCAGGGATGCGGCTGATCTTGATCGCGGCGAGTGCGGCAATATCGGTTTCATCCGGAATGTCCTGGCCTTCGACCAGCGAGTATGCCTGTGGGTGTTCTGGATCATCCGGGACGCTTGATAGATCTACGTCCAGGAGTCGGCTGAGGATTTCATTAAGTTTCGCGGCGATCCGCTGCGAGGCAAGCGCGCGGGCGTCGTCACTGCCGGGCATCTCGGAGATGTCGAGCGTTAAGGCCGCCCGTTTCATATCCTCCTGGCGACAGGCTTCCAGAAAAGTACGCAAAGTAGCTCGCGGTGAGGCCAATTCGGCGGCCAGCGTCGGGTCGGTGTTTTCAGACTTGGCCGCCGGGGTGGCATCGGCCTTGGCGGGCACGGATTCAATCGGGATCTGGCCCGGCGCATCGCCACTGAGAGCAACGAAGAATACGACCACCAGCAGAGGACAGAATCTGCGCGACATGATGCCACGATTCCTTTTGAAAAGGAGAGCGACGAACGCTTAGCGTGGCGAAGTGTGGCAGAATTCCTGGGCTAGTGGAAGGCCGAAGAACGGCCTGGATTATTGCAGTCTACCGCGACCTTCGAGGGGCCAGATTTCCTCCAGATTTTGGTCGCGGAAAGCAAAGAAACGATCGTGGAGTACGCATGTAAAGTCAGAATATCCGGGCATCAGTACGAGGCGGTCACCGATTGCCAGGTCTGCCGCCTCGGGCTCTAGATGAAGCGTGCCGTGTTCTGCAGACAGCCCTTCAACCTGGATGCCGGTGTGGCTAATTACACGCGGCATTTCGAGTTCTGCATTCATCGTCTTGCGTCCAGCGTCGATAATTGCTCGGTCTGGGGCAGGGCGGCTGACTACGGTTGCCATGAGCGTGAGCGCGAAATCAAGACCTTCGACATGACATTGTTTGCGATAGTAGTCGTCCATAAAGATTGCACCACCCGCCTGGATTTCAGTAATGCCAGGCTGGGACGCCGAATAAGCATACGATCCAGTGCCCCCGCAGGAGCAGATCGGGCATTCAATGTTGTGGCTTTCCACCAGCTCTTTTGTCTTGACCAGAGTCCCTATGTCGGTGCGAATGCGTTCTTCTTTTTCTGCCGGGTCGGCTACGCGTAACAAGTGCCCCTCGTATCCCATGACGCCGGCGAATTGAATTCCAGGTAGTTCGGCGAGTGCCGTTGCGAGTTGAACGCTGGGTTCACCGGGGAGTGTTCCGGCACGTTGCATACCGATGTCGACTTCGATCAGTGCGCGGATAGCCAGTCCCTCGTCATGCATCGCTGCGCCGATAGGCCGTGCTTGATCCAGATGGTCGAAGCAGATGATTGGGTCCGCTGTGCGGCGCAATTCGACAAGGCGTGCGACTTTTTGTGCGCCGACAATCTGGTTCGCGATGAGCAAGTCAGTCACTCCAGCGGCAGCCATCACCTCGGCTTCTCCGACTTTTGCGCAGGTTACGCCGATGGCGCCTGCTGCCACAAGTTTCTGTGCGATAGCAGGTGATTTGTGGCACTTGGAGTGGGGACGCCAGTCAATCTTGTGTTGACGGCAGCAAGCGACCATGTGGCCAATGTTGGCTTCCATTCGATCCAAGTCAACACAGAGCGCAGGTGTGTCAATGTCATGTGGCGCGGATTGCAGAGCGGGTAAGTTCATGATGTGAGCGCGTGTTGGAAAGAAATTGAGTTATCCCCCGCCCAGGGCGGGGAGGAAATGGACTTCACTATCCTGGTTGAGGCGGCACAGCAGTCCCAGTCCACGCAGCGATCCGTCTACAGATACCTGTAGTCCCGGCGACAGCTGGTCTCCTTCGCACAGTCGACTTTCAATGCCGGGAAAACGCTGTTCCAGGCCTTGGACAGCATCACTGACCCGCAGGGCCTCGAGTTCTACTTTTTCGAGTCCGTCGGTAAGCGTTTGTAACGAAGGTGGGATGTAGATGGTGGCCATGGGCATATTATCTGAAAGGGGCAACACATCTTAGCAGAAACGGGTGCTGTCGGGGCCTGGGGGACGGTTTTCCGCGCCGCGTGGTGTCATATCTGGACGATATCTTGACGATATGAAGCCCGACCGTTTGGCTGGTCGGCACACTATGGACCAGGAATGGAGAGCCGTAGAGTCAAGGCATTAATCTATGACTTTGGGTCTATTGACTATGGCTGCCGGCTGCAGGTGGCGTTGGCACGTAATCGCGTTCCGTCAGTAGCTGGTAGATCGCCTGCTGTTGCTGGTACTGCTCGTTTTGCCATGTTTGACGCTGCTGGCGTAGTAGTTGTTCACGTCGGTCGAGTTGACGTTGCCGCTCCACGAGCCGTGCAGTCAATTGCGCAATCTTCCGACGTTGGCTCTCAGTCTCTTGCAGTATGGTTGCACGCTGTTTTGCCAGTTCAGCCTGTTGCCGATGTAACTGTGCGGTCTGTTGGTTCAATACCAGCTGACGCTGTTGCGCGGCGGCTTCTCGATTGTGGTAGTGCTGTTCCAGTCGTCGCTGCGCCGCCTGACGTTTATCGCGGAGCTGACCCGATGGCACGGTGGCTTGGAGATCGTGGTAGAGTTGTTCCGCCACCCATCGGGCTTCTAGTGATGCACGATGGTGCTGCACTGCTTGTTCATCCCAGGCGGCTACGGTTTTGCTCATTCGTGAAAGTAGCGCTCGGCGTTGCTGTAGTCGTTGTGCAGCACGCGTGACTTTTTTCTCCAGTTGCTGTTCGCGGTGTTTCAGTTCCGCTTCTTGATCCATGCGTTCCTGTTGCCACGCCTCGCGTTCTTGCGCGAGCGTTCGCTGGTCGGCATGTAGTCGACTGGCACTGTGTTTCAGGGTTTCCAGCACCGTGTGGAGTGTTGTCTCATGTATATCACCCGGATTCGCCTCCGTGTTGTGTGGAGATGGGTGACCTTGTTTTGTCGTCGGTACAGGCGATTCGGCGAGTCCGAGGTTAATGCGGAGGGTTTCCAGGTCGGTCCGCTGTTGTTCGTCTGAAGCGAGTGGTCGTTTTGTGGCGCGCGTTACTGCCGCGGGCTGTGTGTTGTCGTCCACGGAGTGTTTCACGTGTTTTGACGAAAATTGCTCGTGTTCTTGCAATTCACACTGATGATCCAGCCACCACATGCGGGCGATTCGCAAGTCGGATTCCAGTTGTGCGCACGATGCGTGGACTTGTGCCTCGCGGCGGTCCAGCTCGTGGAGCCGCTGTTTGAGGTGTGTTTCAAGTTGCTGCGTCTGACGTTGCAGCAGCTCGACTTCCGGAAGGGCCGTCGGCGTAACGTTATGATCTGGTGAGGGGGCCCTGGAATAGTGGGCCGCATCGTAGCGGTGGCCCGAGTTGGAATCGCAGGCAGGATTGAGATTGGTGGCGTCCGGCTGTTGCGGGCGAGCATTCATCGAAAATTCCACCATTTGGCAAGGAAAATTCAATCGCCGCAGCGGTAACGCCGAACGCATTTTGGGCGGCAATAGTACGGTTTATCGGAATGCGCGGTCAGTTCTCCTTAACGATCTAGGGCAGAGTTGTCGTAGAAGTTGTTCTGGCAGGGTTTTTCAGGGGGGCAGGTCCCAGTCAACGGTAGGCCGCTGGGCAGCGAAGCGGAGGGGGCGAGAAATCCAAAACAGCCCAATTTCGCCACTTGTGTGAGTGCCATTCGCGTGCGAGAATCTGCGACTTGTTTGAGGCCGCCCCGCTGGGGTGGCAGGGTGACTTCGTAACGGATAAAGAGCCAAATGCGAGTCGAACCATTGGGCGATAATCTGGTCGTGAAGCGAATTGCTGCAGAGCCGACCTCTGCCGGCGGGATTCTCCTGCCAGAGGCAGCCCAGGGACTTACGCAACAGGGGCGTGTCTTGTCGGTCGGTGAGGGGCGTCGACTCCCCAACGGAGAGCGTGTTAGCCCACAAGTTCAGGAAGGGGATCGAGTCCTGTTTTATGGAAACGGGAAGACGGAAGTGCTAATGGACGACGAAGTGATCATAGTATGTGAGGACGACGTACTTGCCGTGGTTGAGTAGGACCAATGTTCCGGGCCGCCGGGCTCATGGTCTGGATCGACGGCGCGGGTGCGGTTCTTTTGCGACGTTGTCATCAGTAATATGTCATCAGTCAAAAGCACTCTATCGACGGCATACCGTTAGTGGTCATCGGGTGGTATCGGATGACGCACTAGCTGGCTCTTTGCTGGTGGGATCGTGCGGTGCGGCGAGAACCCACGTTGAATCGCGCGGCCCCAGGTTGGTACACTGGGTGAGGTTGACGCCGGGCTCAAATCGAGACGAGTTTGGCAGGCGGAGATGGACCGGTGTTGAGGTCGTCGGAGAGGCAGAGAGAGTTCGGGAGATGCGGTACGCTGGAGTACTGTGTTGAGTTCCTCGTTTGATCGAAAAGACAAGGGAGTATGGCGTGAAGCTCGCGCTGATTAGCGACATTCATGGCAACCTGGAAGCGTTGCGAGCCGTTCTGGAAGATATCCGTCAGCAAGGTATCAAGGACATTTGGTGCCTGGGGGATGTGATTGGATATGGGCCGAACCCTTGCGAGTGTCTTGATACTGTGATGCGAAGTTGTTCTTTGACGATTCTTGGCAACCATGATCAAGCTGCGCTCTTTGATCCCGAAGGCTTCAATCCAGTAGCCCTCCAGGCAATCTATTGGACCCGTGACCAGTTGGATGCGGTCGGCGCTCGCGATCAAATTAACGCACGTTGGGACTTCCTGGGAGAATTGCCAAGAACCCACAAGGTGGACGATCTTCTTTTTGTCCATGGTTCACCGCGCGACCCAACCAACGAGTATGTGTTTCCAGAGGATGTCTACAACCTGCGGAAAATGGAGGGCTTGTTTTCGCGATTTGAAGGCTACTGTTTCCAGGGGCACACGCATATTCCGGGCATGTTTCCGCTCGAGGGTGATTTTCGTTCTCCGGATGAACTCGGCGGCGAAGTTGTCCTGACCGGTGACAAGGCAATGTTCAATGTGGGTTCCGTTGGCCAGCCCAGGGACAGCGATCCGCGTGGCAGCTACGTTATTCTTGATAAGAGTGAGCAACGCCTGATTTTCAGGCGCGTTGAATATGATTTCGAGGCCACTGCCAACAAGATCTACCGCGTTGATCAACTCGATAATATGCTCGGCGATCGTTTGAAATCGGGACGCTGAATGAGGGATTTTCGAGTGCCGATGTCCGTCCGCTAGGACCGGGTGCTGCAGGCCTTGCCCACCAGCTTATTGGCCTCAGGCATTGTGGAGTCCGCGCTACACATCACTTCAGCCTGCAGTGGCTGGTACACTTCAGCCTGCAGTGGCTGGTACATGACGGCAACGGGGCCCAGTGAGGCCGCTTGACCGTTGTCGTAAGTCGTCCTAGACTTTGAGTTTGCGGCTCTGGAAAGCCGTTGCGTGTGGGTGTGTTTGATGCGGTTCAACATACTGGCTGCTCCCTGGGTTACGCTAGAGGTCGCTAGATTGCGTCAAGGGTTACGCTGTGAAGCGAGCGATCATCAGTGATATTCACGGCAACCTGGAAGCGCTGCAGGCAGTGCTAGACGACATCTCCAAGCGAGATGTCGACGAGATCTATTGTCTAGGTGATGTGATCGGTTATGGGCCGAATCCCTGTGAATGCCTGGACGTGGCAATGGATTTTAAGGTCTGCATTCTGGGGAACCATGACCATGGTGCCCTGTTTGATCCTGAGGCGTTCAGTAGCGGCGCCGAACGGGCGATTTTTTGGACGCGACAACAGTTAGAAGCTGAAACAGGCGAACAGCAGCGTATACGGCGTTGGGATTTTCTTTGTGAGCTGCAACGAAATCACCGTGAAGGTGATCTCTTGTTTGTCCATGGTTCGGCACGGAGTCCGTTGAACGAATATATTTTTCCGGAAGATGTTTACAACTCGCAGAAGATGACCAGAGTATTCCAGCTCATTCAACAGTATTGCTTTCAGGGGCATACGCATGTTCCCGGAGTATTCACCGATAGCAATGAGTTCTTTAGCCCACCAGATATTAACAACCGGTATCGTTTGAGTAGTGACAAAGTGATGGTCAATGTTGGCAGTGTTGGTCAGCCTCGCGATGGTGATCCGAGGAGTTGTTACGTGACGCTGGAAGAGCAGCAGGTTGAATTTCATCGTGTCGAGTACCCTCAACAGGAAACGGCTAACAAAATTTTCGGGATTCCAGATTTGGATGATTCGCTCGGGGAGCGACTCCTCGCAGGGCGCTGAAAACGGTTGATTGCCGACCGTGAAGCATCGCTCTGCCGATCCTGTTGCACTGTGGTCACCTGGTAGTGTGGCCGCCTCTTTTGAAAGAATTGGTACATCGTGGAAAGACGGTTGGTTCTTTTTGGTTTGAGTGCTGCCCTGGTTGTGTTCGGGTGGACTTGGTTACAGGAGAAGTTGCTACCGCCTGTACCCCCTGCACAGGGTCCCCTCGCTGATGAGCTGGAGAAGGGGAAGCAGGGAGAGGCTGCCAGTGAAATTGGTGACGAGAAGAAGTCAGAGTTGGTGGCGGACAAGCAACCCGATGACGCGGCGGCAGCACAGGATCGCGCGACGGAGATTTCGGGTGCCACAGCCGATCCAGCTGCTCCACAGACGTCGGATCAGGCAGCGCCGGTTGAAGGTTCGCAAAATGCGGTTCCTGTGGTGTTGGGTTCGGCCGAGCAGGGCAGTCGTATGCTGGTCGTTCTCAATAGTCGTGGCGGCGCTATCGAACGGATTGAGTTGACTGAGCGACTGGCGAGCGGCGAATTTCGTTACCAGTCTCTGGTAGATGACAGCGGATATCTGGGACCTTTGGGGCTTCAGGAAGACGAAGCGGGGGGCCTGCGCGTGCAGGTTGTGGGACGCGGTACCCCGGCCGCTTTGGCAGTTAGTAGTGATTCGCAAGTTAGTGCGGGTTTACAGAGTGGCGACCTGATCACCGACGTGGATGGCCAGCAGTTTGGAGATGTTCAGGCGTTTCGGGAATGGCTTGCGGCTACGAAGCCGGGGCAGTCGACAGAGTTTTCGGTGAATCGGTCTGACGAGAATGGTGAATCACTCGCATTGAAGTTTTCTGCAACGCTTACGCGCAGGCCATTAGTGCTGGTGCAGTCCTCAGGCGACGTGCTAGCCACGAGTCCTTTGTCGTGTCTGCTCTCGCTGACCAGTATTGGAAAGCTGAAACGAAAAAGAGATGAGGATGAAATTGTTGGCCTCCCATCACTGCGAGAAGGGGTTTGGCGCGTCGAGTCACGCAACGACGCGTCTGGGATGACCGTAGAGTTTCACTTTGCACTCACCACCGAGGCGCTCAAGGTGGCTGGTGTGACCGGGCCACTGGAGATCATTAAACGCTACCAACTGAATGCTCCTGTAACGAGTGCTGCTGAAGCAACGGAAACGGATCGGCGCAGCGCCTTTGGCTATCACATTGATTTCGACATTGAAATACGAAATCAGGGACCTGACGAGTTGGCACTCAGCTATGAGCTTGATGGTGCCAACGGACTGCCGCTGGAAGGGTGGTGGTATTCTTATAAGATCCACACCGCCTGGTTTGCGACCCCTGGCGCGCGCGACGTCGCCTGGAGGCTGTCGGGTGGAAATGCAAATCTACTGGGCGCGTCTGAAGTCCTTTCGGCAACACAGGAAGGCGACCCCGATAGCATGCTGGAGTTATTGCCGCAGGCAGGAGAAGTCGACTATGTAGGTGTCGATACCAAGTATTTTGCTGTCATGTGGGTTGGTCGCGACACCGATCAAGGTCTGAATCTTGCCAAGGCCCGGGCGCGCGCTGTCAGCGCCTACGAAGGCTCCCAAGTGAAACCAAAGAAGGTGAATGTGACCTGCCAGTTGCAATTTCCCGTGGTAACGGTTCCAGCTGGTGGGAATGTGACAGGCAAGTACACTTTGTTTACCGGCCCCAAACGGCAGGACGCGCTCAGCGCCTACGGTCTGAGTCAGTTGATCATCTACGGCATCACGCCTTTTTCCCAGATCGCCGGCTTTCTTTCCGGGTTGCTGCACTTGTTTGCCAGTTTACCGATGGTGAATTACGGCATTGCAGTGATCATGCTCACGGTCGTCGTACGTAGTTGTATGTTCCCGGTCAGTCGGATGGCGGCCAAGAATGCGGCCATGATGCAAGAACTGGCTCCGGAAATGAAGGCGATTGCGGAGCAGTACAAGGACAATCTCGAAAGACGTGGCCAGGCCCAGCGAGAATTGTTCCAAAGACATAATTACAACCCCATGGGGGGGTGTTTGCTGATGTTCCTGCAGTTGCCGGTCTTTATCGGTTTGTACAAATCACTTTCTGTCGATATTGCATTACGGCAAGAGCCCCTGATCCCCGGGATTGATTGGTGCTCCGACATGGCGGCACCGGATCGGTTGTTCGCCTTTCCCGGTTGGGTGCCAGATATGTTCGCCGCCGAAGGTGGCTGGTTCGGGCCTTATTTCAATCTGCTGCCGATGGTCACCATTGTGCTCTTTATTGTTCAGCAGAAGATGTTTACGCCACCACCGACTGATGACCAGCAACGCATGCAGCAGCGGATCATGAAATACATGATGGTCTTCATGGGTGTCATGTTCTTCAAGGTGCCCAGCGGTTTGTGTGTCTACTTTATTGCTTCGAGTCTATGGGGAATTGCGGAACGAAAGTTGATTCCCAAGCCAAATGTTTCCGTCGCGGTAGCCGGCGGAGGGACTCTGACTCCCGCTGTGGATCCGGCCAGTTCCGCGCCGAGGCGAAAACGCCCCAAGCCGGGGAAATCCCAACGAAAACGTCGCAAGTAGCCCCGGCCCGGTGAGGGTTCGGGTGTGAGGCCCCGATGAGTGTAGATGTGGAAGACACCGTCGCGGCGATTGCCACCGCTCCCGGCGCGTCGGCGCGGGGCATTGTACGCGTTAGCGGACGTGAGGCGCTGGCATGCGTAGCCCGCTGTTGTTCGCCTGAAACACGCACCCAGTTAGGGCGTTCAAAGGGCAGTTACAGATCTCCGGCGAAAGTCCATACAGCCCCTCCGATTTCCGAAGTGCCGGTGCATTTATTCGTCTGGCCCACCGAACGCAGTTTTTCCCGCCAGCCTACCGTCGAGATTCATACGATTGGTTCACCGCCAGTTCTCGGGGCTATTCTGCGTGCCGTCTGTGACGCGGGTGCGAGATTGGCACGTCCTGGCGAATTTACCTTGCGGTCCTTTCTGGCAGGGCGACTCGATCTTCCCCAGGCAGAAGCCGTGCTGGGGGTAATCGATGCGGCCAATCAGACCGAGTTGCGTGTTGCTTTGGAGCAGGCGGCGGGTGGATTATCCGGTGTGATCGAAGGCCTGCGACAACGCCTGCTGGAGTTGTTGGCACACCTTGAAGCGGGTATGGATTTTGTGGATGAAGATATTCAGTTTATTGAACAGGAGCATTTGCAGCTTGAATTGACGTCGATTCGCACGCAGTTGACTGACCTGGAGGTCCGCTTTCGAGACCGCGGACAAGGAGCTGGTACGCCGCGCGTTGTGCTGCGTGGGGCGCCGAACGTAGGCAAAAGTAGCTTGTTTAATGCGCTGGCCGATGGCGGCAGTGCGCTGGTCTCTGATGCATCGGGAACCACTCGAGATTACCTTGCACAACGTATCCAATGCGAAGGCGTAACCTTTCAGTTGATCGATACAGCAGGGGTCGAAGAAAAGATTCAGGACTCGCTGGTTGCGAGTGTTCAGACTGCGATGCAAGCTCAATGGAGTAATGCGCATCTGGAACTTTTCTGCCTGGATGCGACACGAGAGCCAACTGACTGGGAGCAGGAGCAGTTGGCAGGTCGTTCTCCGCTCCCCAGACTTGTGGTGCGGACCAAGGCGGATGTGACGTTCCCCGCGGCGTCTATTGCTGGTGCGATTGTTACCAGCAGCCAGACCGGTCTGGGGCTGGCTGCCCTGAAATCAGCAATTGCTGAAAGGCTCACCCAGGGAAATGCAGTGCGCGGCGAAGTGGTGTCGTGCACCGCCGCGCGGTGTCGCGATTCTCTGCGCAGAGCTACCGAACGCATTTCGGCTGCGTTACCGTGGGTTGCTGCTGCGGCAGGTGAAGAGCTGATTGCGGTGGAAGTACGGGCTGCATTAGATGAGATTGGGCAGATTGTCGGGGCGGTTTACACGGATGATATTCTGGATCAAATCTTTAGCCGTTTTTGCATTGGCAAGTAAGTGAGGCCGGTTGACGCAGGTGTGGTGCGTTTTTCAAACCTCAACTTGAGAGTGGTTTACCCATGTCCTGTTCGTCCATTCTGGTTCTAGGGTCGGTCAATGTTGACCTAGTGGCTCATGGAAAACGGTTACCTGTGGCTGGCGAGACTGTAATTGGCGCAGAGTTCTTTCAGGCTGCGGGTGGGAAGGGTGCGAACCAGGCTGTGGCGGCGGCCCGGCTAAGTCGCGATGCGGTGACGCTCATCGCAGCGGTAGGCGACGATCCGTTGGGCAGACAATCGCTAATCGGCTTCGAACGAGAGAACTTGTTGATGGACTACATCAAGGTGGTGCCAGATGCTGCGACCGGAGTTGCCTTGATTATGGTCGATCAGGAAGGCGAGAACTGCATCAGCGTAGCCTCCGGAGCCAACTATTGTCTGCGGCCGGACGATGTCGCGGCAATTCCCGACGAAGCGTTTCAGATAGCACGCGTTTTTCTGACGTGCCTGGAATCACCATGGGCAACGGCAGCAGCGGCGTTGCGGCGAGCTCGCGATGCGAACTTGACTACGATTCTCAATCCCGCACCGGCGAGTCGTGAATTGGCAGAGCACCCTTTGTTGCGAGATGTTGACGTTTTGACACCGAATCTAGGCGAGGCTGAAATGTTAACAGGGTGTCGCATTGACGGAGACCGGGATTTGGCAGAGGCAGGTAAAACGCTCTGTGCTGCAGGAGTCGGTCGCGTCGTATTTACCCTGGGAGCGCGTGGTGCGGCGATGTATGACGGTACGTTAACAAGGTTTCCTGCGATTGCCACTGATGTCGTGGATACCACTGCCGCGGGTGATGCTTTCAATGGTGCGCTTGCGGTGGGGCTGGCGGACGAAAAAGGGCTGGCAGAGGCGGTACGCTACGCAATCGCGACCGCGGGGCTTTCCGTGGCCAAGACGGGCGCACAGCCGTCGTTGCCGTCACGAATTGAGGTCGAAACACGCGTCGCGCAGTTATGACCCGGAATCGGGTAATCCGTACTGTTCACTGAGCCAGCGCAGGTGTCCGTGTTCCTTAATGAGTTTGATAGGCTTCCGCAGCGGCGCACACACGCTCAGCGACTTGCAGCGGAGTTTCTCCCGTCTGTTGATTGATCCAGCGGCATTCTGAGAGACTGCGGAACCAGGTTTCTTGCCTTCGGGCAAATTGACGTGTACGGGCCTTGCAGCGTTCTATTGTTTCAGGAAGATCGCACGTCGATTCCAGGTACGCGATGATCTCACGGTAGCCGACCGCTTGCATCGCTGTCCTGCTGAGACTTCCGTGGCGCGCTAGCAAGTCGCTGGTTTCAGCGACCAATCCATCGGCAAACATGCGTTCTACTCTCGAATTGATACGTTCGTGAAGTTGCGGACGTGGCCACGCCAGTACAAATACCCGGCATCGTTCAGCAGGCCTGCCTTCTTCGAATTGCGTTTGTTGATGGCTGATAGGTTGGCCGGTGATCTTGTAGTACTCGAGCGCGCGGATAATACGGCGCTTGTCGTGACGATGCAACCTGGTGGCAGTCAGTGGATCGACTTGATGCAACCTGGCATGCAAGGCATCCAGTCCGACCTGCTGCAGCTCTTGCTCTACCTGGTTGCGAAATTCCCAGTCGGCAGGTGGCCCGCTGAGCAGGCCTCGCAGCAACGATTTCAGGTAGAGAGGAGTGCCTCCGGTGAAGAGCACTTCCCGGCCCCGTGAGCGGATATCTGACACTTTCTCGTGGGCCAGGTTGACATATTCTGTCACATTGAATTCGACTGTGGGTTCGACCAGGTCGAGCAGGTGGTGTGGGATCCGTTGTTGGTCTTCTTGTGATGGTTTCGCGGTTCCAATGTCCAGGCCACGATAAACTGCCATCGAGTCCAGCGAGATAATCTCTGCGCCAATTTTCTCTGCGAGGGATAGGGATACCTCGGTTTTCCCACTAGCTGTCGATCCGACGAGAAACCAGCAGTTGGTTGCCAGATCCGATGTGGGGTTATCCCGATCTGTGCTGGTTGGAAGAGAAGATGTCACGAAAGAGGCCCCTGTGTGCCAGGAAAATGCACTCGCAAACTAACGGGATGACGGATTCGGGGCAAGCGCGTTTTCACTTGCGTTTTTCGTCTGCTGGACCGGGTGTGAGAACGACTCAAGGTTCGATTTGCGATCCCAATATTGCCAGAAAATCACGCATCCATGCAGGATGGGCTGGCCAGGCGGGTGCCGTGACCAGATTTCCATCCGTGTGGGCATTGTCGAAACCTGCGGTGGCCGCAATATAGGTCGCTCCTGCAGTTTCGACTTCGGGTTGAAGTGCGGGGTAGGCGCTACATGAGCGGCCGGCCAGTATTCCCGCTGCCGTCAGGATTTGCGCACCGTGACAGATTGAGGCAATCGGTTTATTCGTTTCTGAAAAGTGCTTTACGATATCGAGCACGGTGGCATCAAGTCGTAAATATTCAGGAGCGCGTCCACCTGGAATAACCAGGGCGTCATAGGATTCTGCGTCGACATCGTCGAATGTTGCGGTGAGCACAAAATGATGGCCTCGTTTCTCGCTATAAGTCTGCTCGCCCTCAAAGTCGTGTACTGCTGTAATTACTGAATCGCCAGCTTGTTTTCCGGGACAGACGACATGAACATCGTGGCCGACCATCAACAAAATCTGATAGGGCACCATGACTTCGTAGTCTTCAACGTAATCCCCAACAAGCATTAGGATCCTGCGGGCAGACATTTGATCTCCTGAATTCAAGTGATGTGGGAAGCGGAAGTCGCGGAGCAGCTTTCCTGCAGGGGTGATGCAGAGTATTACTCACGGCAAGCGTCCAATTATAACGGTTGCCAGGGTGGTGCAGAGGGATGCTGGCGATCCTTGTGTTCGTCTTCATGCTGGACGAGCCAGCAAATCCTGTGGGTGTCAAACCGTCTGCAGGGCACGGAACGGCGCTGCTCCTTTACGAGTCGTCGCTTGGCCGCCACAATACGAAAGTAGCGGCAGTGTGTGCACATGGATCCGTGCTGCATACACGACAACTTTCGGCTTGCGAAACAAACTTTCAGACAACGTGTATGGCATGGATCGCAGGCATTGTGAACCGAGCGACCTGGTTCGAGCTGACTTGCTACGAAAGGGTAGCAGGCCTGGTAGTACCGACAGGACTGTGCGGAGGGGACTGTGCGAACCGCTCTAACGCTCAAGGATATTCGGGACCTGGTGGAAGGGAGTCACCACTGCCCGCGCTCGGTGTTGGGACCTCACGAAGTTGAGCATGATGGCCGACGAGCGGTCGCCGTACGGGCATTCTTGCCCGACACTCGTCAAGCCTGGGTGATCGAATCCCAGTTGCAGCCACCACGACCTATGCGACAGCTTCATCCCGCAGGGCTGTTTGAAGCCATTTGCCCTTTGCCCGAGCGTCAGGCGCGGCCCCGTTACCAGTTGCGTTGTATCGATGGAGGTGGAGCGACAACGACACTATACGATCCCTACGCTTTCGACTCATTGTTAAGTGATTACGACAGGCACCTGTTTGCCGAGGGTAATCACGAGCAGCTTTATAACAAGCTGGGAGCGCAATTGTGCCGTGTTGAGGGTGTCTTAGGTACCCATTTTGCGGTATGGGCTCCCCAGGCGTTTGGCGTTGCAGTGATTGGTGAGTTCAATGACTGGCACGGCCACCGCCATATGTTGCAGAAGCACTCAGATAGCGGCATCTGGGAGTTGTTTGTGCCTGCGGCCAGCGCGGGCCAGCTCTATAAATTTCGCGTGACGACTGCCGATGGCAGGGTGGTAGACAAGACAGATCCGTTTGGATTTGCAGCGGAGATTCCACCGCGCACGGCATCGCGAATTACGGACTTGGGGAAGTTTCGCTGGAGTGATCAAGAGTGGATCGACCGTCGCGCACGACGGAATCCTGTTGAGCGGCCCATTTCGGTGTACGAGGTCCATTTGGCGAGTTGGCGGCGTGGTCCGGAGCCGACAGCAGAGGTTTTGAACTACCGAGAGCTGGCGCACCAGCTGGTCGATTACTGTCGGCGATTGAGTTTCACTCACGTCGAGCTGCTGCCGATCAGTGAGCATCCATTCTCAGGAAGCTGGGGTTACCAGACGGTGGGCTATTATGCGGTGACATCGCGTTACGGCACGCCGGAAGACTTCCAGTATTTTGTCGACTATTGCCATCGCCATGGGATCGGAGTGATTCTTGATTGGGTGCCCGCCCATTTTCCACGGGACGATCACGGGTTGGCTCGCTTCGATGGAGCCAACTTGTACGAACACCCAGATCCGCGATTAGGTGAACACCCGGATTGGGGTACTTTGATCTTTGATTACGGGCGTAATGAAGTCCGTAATTTCCTGCTGGCCAACGCGTTGTTCTGGTTTGACAAATTTCACGTCGACGGCCTTCGCGTGGACGCCGTCGCTTCCATGTTGTACCGCGATTACAGCCGCTCCGACGGGGAATGGTTGCCGAACGCTGATGGTGGACGCGAGAACCTGGAAGCTGTTTCCCTGCTACAGAAATGTAACGATCGTATCCATGGAGCTTTTCCCGGCGTATTGACCATTGCGGAAGAATCAACTTCCTGGAGAGGTGTTTCGCATCCGACTTGTAACGGCGGGCTGGGTTTCAGTTTGAAGTGGAATATGGGGTGGATGAATGACTCGCTGAGTTATATGCGACGCGATTCAGTGCATCGTCAATTTCATCACGACCAACTTACATTCAGTTTGATGTATTCATTCAGTGAGAAGTTTGCATTGCCGTTTTCTCATGATGAAGTCGTTCATGGCAAAGGAGCGCTTGTCGACCAGATGCCCGGTGATGTGTGGCAGAAATTTGCCAATCTGAGATTGCTGTATGCATATATGTGGACCCATCCGGGCAAAAAGTTGCTATTCATGGGGAATGAATTTGCCGTTTGGAAGGAGTGGAATCACGAGACAGAGCTTGATTGGGATTTGTTGCAGACTGAAGCCCATCGAGGAATACAGTCGCTGGTTACCGACCTCAACCAGATGTATTGCCAGGAGCCGGCGCTCCATGAAATGGACCATGAGGCAGCCGGATTTGATTGGATTGATTGTTCCAATCGTGAGCAAAGCGTATTGATTTATCAGCGGAACGGACTCCAGCCCGGAGAGCAGCTGGTCGTTTGCTGTAATTTTACTCCGGTCGTGCGAGAGGACTTCGAGGTGGGCGTGCCACAACTCGGTTGGTACAGGGAAATACTCAATACGGATTCCCGTTATTACGGCGGGAGCAACGTCGGGAATCACCCGGGACTACCGGCCATGGAAGAGCGGATCTCGAACGGTCGTTACACGATTCGAGCCACACTGCCACCATTGGCTACGGTGGTGTTCAAGCACACTGCGCGATCTGATGCAGATGGCGCCAGTCGACAGTAAGGTGGCAACCGGTCGGATTCGCCGTGCTTGTCGTCAGGAAAATGAAACAGGTTGCCCGTGGTAGATGGCATGTGGCCGGTCGACTTCGTCTTGCCAGACGGCAGTCGAGGGGATTCCCAGCGAGCGGTAGATCGTGGCGGCTAGATTTTCTGGCTGCTGTGGACTTGCGGCCGGATAGGCCCCGTCTTTGTCGGAAGCTCCGACAATCCGACCACCGGGGATCCCGCCCCCTGCCAGGAAAACGGTTTGCACCGCACCCCAGTGATCACGGCCAGGAAGTTTCTTGTTGATCTTGGGCGTCCTTCCCATTTCACCACACATCACGATCAGTGTGGAATCGAGCAGCCCGCGTTCAGCGAGATCATCCAACAAAGCCGAAAGTGCCTGATCCGTAGGAGGCAGCAGACAGTCACGCAACAAGGGGAAATTATTGTCGTGTGTGTCCCACGATTCATTGTTTCCGAGATTCACCTGAACCAGGCTGACGCCAACTTCGACGAGACGTCTCGCCATGAGCAGTGACCAGCCAAATGCGTTTCTCCCATATCGATCAAGTACTCTGCTGTTCGCACTGTGAACATCAAAAGCATGATGTACTTTTGAATCGGTAAGCAACGCGATCGAGGCTTGCCGGTAGCGGTCGAAAGACTCAGTATTGGCAGACTGGTCAAGCTCCTGGCGTTGTGCCGAGAGCAGTCTACGCAGAGCGTCACGGTTGCCCAGGCGGCTGCGGCTAAGCCCCTGCGGGAGATTGAGGTTGGGGGCCTGGAATTTTAGCTTTTCGTTGCGTTCCCTTCCTCGGACGAAATGGAACTCGTAGTCGGGATAGGCACCGTAGGAAGTGGCATTGAAAGGCGAGGCTTCGATGAACCAGGGGTCACGATGATATCCCATGATGCCACCGAACTGTCCCGGGATGACTCGACCTGAACGGTGGACCAGGCGCTCAGGAAGGACTGCTGCCGGTGGTAGATTGTTGCCCTTGCTGGAAAGTGCGTCGCTGGCAACTGAGGCGATCGATGGCCAATCCGAGGCTTGTGGTTTGCTGCCGTTGAAACCAGGAGGCAGCGGGGTTCTTCCCGACAGAATCGACATGTGCCCTTGTGAGTGGCCGTTGTAGGGGGTCGTCAACGAGCGTATCAGGCTCCACTGGGAACTGCGTGCGGCCAGCTGCGGTAGATGTTCACAGATGGCTAGGCCTGGAGTCTGTGTCGCGATGCTCTTGAATTCTCCGCGGATGTCCGCAGGCGCATCAGGTTTGGGGTCAAAGCTGTCGTGTTGCGTCAGACCACCCGAAAGGAACACGAAGATGACAGACCTGGCGGCTGGGCTCGTAGCACCCGTATTCGCCGATGCGTCGCGTAACGCAGTAACGTGATTGTCACCAAGTCCCAGCAGGCCGATGGAACCTGCCTGCAACATGGTCCGACGTGCAATTGCGGGATGTCCAGGAGTGGCAGCGTGCATGGCAATGTCGTGTTAGGGGTTGAGAGTCACCTTGAACCGAACTTGATCGAAGGCGTCGTTGGACAGCGCCGGCAAACAGACAATCGCCGTCAAACAACGCGCCACTCACTATTGTCAATGTTCCGGTACGGCGTGGCAAGCTCAACCAGAATTTGCCTTCTTTTTCCCTTGTTGCTGAGTTTTTTGGAGTTTAGCCCAGCTATCACGCAGCGAGACGGTGCGGTTCAGAACAAGAAGTTCCGGCTGTGAGTCACGATCCACAGAATAGTATCCCAGCCGTTCGAACTGGAATCGATCGCCGGGTTGGGCCTCTGCCAGGCTTGGTTCGACCCGGCAGTCGGTCAGTGTTTGTAGTGACTCGGGGTTGAGGTTGTCGAGGTAATTTTCACCCTCTGCCACGTCGCTGGGATCTTCTTTCAGGAACAGACGGTCGTAGAGCCGTACTTCTGCGCGCAGACAGTGGTTTGCCGAAACCCAGTGGAGCGTACCTTTGACTCTCCGTCCTGCACCAGGCATGCCACTGCGGCTGTCGGCATCATGGCTGCAATGAAGTTCGACAATATTTCCATCGTCATCCTTGATCACTTTTTCACAGCGGATGATGTATGCGTACCGCAAGCGGACCTCACCGCCCGGTTTGAGGCGGAAGAATTTGCCAGGTGGATTTTCATGGAAGTCGTCACGCTCGATGTAGAGCTCACGCGACAGAGGCACGTCTCTCGATCCCGCTTCGGGATCTTCCGGGTTGTTGACCGCTTGAAGCATTTCGACCTGATCTTCAGGGTAGTCGATCAGTACCAGCTTGAGTGGTTTTTGTACCGCCATGACCCGAGATGCGGTTTTGTTCAGATCTTCGCGTACGCTGTTTTCCAGTACACCTACGTCGATGGTACTGGTCGCCTTGGCAATGCCGATCGTATCACAGAATTGTCGTATGGAACCGGCGGTGAAGCCGCGTCGCCGCAGTCCGCTGAGAGTCGGCATGCGAGGATCGTCCCATCCAGAAACGTGATTCTGGGCAACAAGCTCCAGGAGGCGACGTTTACTTAGAACGGTGTAGGTGAGGTTCAGCCGGGCAAACTCAATTTGCTGCGGGTGGTAGATCTTCAGAGACTGGCAGTACCAGTCATAGAGCGGGCGATGGTTTTCGAATTCGAGTGTACAGATCGAGTGCGTGATGTTTTCGATCGAATCGGATTGGCCGTGCGTAAAATCATAAGTGGGATAAATACACCATTGATTGCCTGTACGGTGATGTTCAGTGTGCAGAATCCGGTACATCACCGGATCCCGCAAATTCAGGTTAGGGTTCGCCATGTCGATCTTGGCTCGCAGCGTACGGCTTCCGTCAGGGAACTCGCCTGCACGCATGCGGGCAAAAAGTTCCTGATTTTCCTCGGCGGGGCGGTCACGGTACGGGCTGGCAATACCCGGTTCAGTCAGCGTTCCACGATGCGAACGCATCTCATCTGGTGTTAGTTCGCATACGAAGGCGAGCCCCTCGCCAATCAACTGGCAGGCCCACTGATAGAGCTGTTCAAAGTAATCCGAGGCAAAGTACTCGCGATCTTGCCAGTCAAAGCCTAGCCAGCGAATGTCGTCTTTGATCGATTCGACGAATTCGACCTCTTCTTTGGTCGGATTGGTGTCGTCGAAACGCAGGTTGCAGGATCCGTTGAACTTCTCTGCGATGCCAAAGTTGAGGCAAATGGATTTGGCGTGACCGATGTGCAGATAACCGTTGGGTTCAGGTGGGAAACGTGTATGGACGCGACCATCCCACCTGTTGGTTTCCTGGTCTGCCTGGACAATTTGTTCGACAAAATTCAGTGAGCGATCCGGTTCTGGGGCATTCATAGTGTCCGCTTTCCTCTCCTCAATTTCGGTAATAATGCCTGGTGTCCGATCGGTCGCGGATGGAAACCAGACTCTGGCCGCTGCGGCCGGGCACCCGTTGTGCAGGTGTCATCAGAGGCGCCTCGACAGGCTTGTGTGCGAGCGGCGCGGATTGTAGTCCCTCAACTGTCAGACGCCCAGACCGGTCAGGCGATCCGCTGTTAGCGTTTCGGGATTTCCATGATTTTGAGGTTGCGGAAGGAAAGGTGGGTTGTTGCGTCGTGGCCCTGTAGCATGAGCGTGCCAGGTTCTAGCCGTTTTCCTCGTCGCGGGTTGGGGTCTGACGCCCGCTCGTCGGTCCAGTCACTAACCGGATAGCCGTTGACCCAGGCAGCCATATGCGGTCCATCGGCAATGAGCGTCTGATGGACCCAGGTCTGGTCGTCACCCACGACCAGACGGGCGTTCTGACGACGAAAGATGCCGCCAGTGCCGCAATCGACTGGTTTACGGCGGTTTCCCGCCTCGAATCCGAAGTGGATTTGGCTTTCATAACCGTTCATGACTTCGCCCGGGATGCAACGGAAGAAAATTCCTGAATTCAAATGCGGGGCATGTGTCATCGCTTCGAGTTGCAGGACGAAGTCGCCGTATGTCTGTTCGGTTTCCAATTGGCCACGCCCTTCGCTTTGGTTGCGGGCAGTCAGGACACCCTCGTTCTCTACAGAGAACCGGGTCGCCATGTCCGGGTATTCTTTCCAACCCGAGAGGTCTTTCCCGTTAAAGAGTGCCTGTAATCCGAGCGGTTTGATTTGGACGTTGCGAAAGGCAATACGCCCTGAGTTGAACTGCAGTCCGATGCGACCGCGTTGAATCGGCTTTTTGTCCTGGTAGCTGAGGATCTGCTTTCCGTCTAGCTGGATGTCAACCTGATCGCCTTGGGCGGTAACGAGAAATGTTTGCCACTGGGCACGGTGGAAATCGCCGTCGATTTTTTTTCGGCCTACCAGACTGCCTGTCGGAAACGGGTTGTCGGCTGGCGCGATGTTTAATTCATAGCATTCGGTGGTCACGTCGTCTTTCGTGATGACTGGCGCGGTACGCAAAAAGACACCACTGTTGGTCGTGGCTTCTGGAAGGAAGTCGACTCGCAACTGGAAGTCGGCAAACTGAGTTGTCGTGCACAGCAGGCCGACCGCACCTTCGTCGGCAACAATGGCGCCTTGCTCGACGCGCCAATTCACCTCGCTATGGGCTGACCAGCCAAACAGCGTCTCTCCGTCAAAGAGCGAAAGCCAGCCATCCGCAAGGTCTTCGTCGGAGAGCGGGCTGGGGGATTCCGCTACCGGCGGGAGCGTCGCAGGTATTTCGCTTTTGGTCTTGGCGGCGGATTTCTCCTGGGCGCCTGATTCAAGGTTTGCACTGGGGGCGGTTGTTGCCGTCTCTTCGGTCACGGCAGGGGGAACGTCGGAGGGGGTACAACCGGCCACTACCCACAGCAGAAGTGGAGTGAAAGCGAACGGGTGACGCAGTCGAAACGGATTGCGGAAGGACATCCACGAGCTCGCCGCTGCGGCGTAGCAGGGCATCCTTCGTACCACACGTCGTCGGGAAAGACCTGTGCCGGTTTGCGGTCTGGTCGTCATGGCTCTTGGTCCTCGCGAATCTCTGGGGAAATAGAAGGTTGGCGAGCCTGGTTGCTGCGCCGCAGAAGCAGTCGTTGAAGCAGAACTCGATTGACGCGGCCCCGAAACCGTTCTTTACCATCGATCCAGACTACTGGTACACAATTGGTGTAACGTTCTTGCCATTGAACATCCTGATCGATATCGATCAACTGGGGTCGTAGTCCGAATTCCATCAGAATACGATGGGCTTCGTCACAGAGAGGGCAGTTGTGTCGCGTATACAAGATGGTTGGCGTCGTGAGAGCTTCCATGGTGTGGATGTCCGGGGAGTGCAATTAGTGGGATTTTGCATTTCGGGCCCGGGCGCGTCAATTGGCGGAGGGTGATTCCGTCCTGCCATGCCTGGTGGCGTGGGATCTGTGCGTTGGTCTTTGACGTGGGCTTTTGCGAGGTCGACTGGCGGTGGTATGTTGGTAATACCGCGTTGTGTCCAAGTGGAGGACACGGCAGGCAATTGATGTCTTTGGGGCGAACCTGTCACGGCGCGACCTTGTTTTCCGCGCGGTCCGTCGCCTCCTGTTGCGGAAGTTTTGGTGTGGCAGCTATGGCACATCCCGATGGCCCGACCGTGGTTGATCTGGTTCGGCGCAGCAAATTGATTGAGCCGGACGAGTTGGAGTCGGCGCTTGCCGATTGCCGGCAGACGCAGGGCGGTAAAGTTCCAGCAGAAGGGCCAGTAGTGCTGCAGTATTTGCAGGATGCTGGGCTTCTTACCAGCTGGCAGTGCGAGCAGTTTGCCGCTGGGAAAGCCAAGGGATTTTTTCTCAGCAAGTACAAAATCCTGGCGCTTATTGGCACTGGTGGTATGAGTAGTGTCTATCTTGCCGAACACCAATTGATGCGACAGCAGCGCGCCGTCAAGGTGTTGCCGCGGCGTCTGGTCGAGGAGGCAACCTACCTGACGCGCTTTTATCGTGAGGCGGAGGCGATTGCCAAGTTGGATCACCCCAATATCGTGCAGGCGTATGATGTCGACCACGATGGTGATTTGCATTATCTGGTGATGGAATATGTGCCGGGAGAGAATTTACAGGCTGTCGTGAAGCGAAATGGTCCGGTCGATTTCCCGGACGCCGCGCGGTATACGCTGGCCGCCTGTGATGCGCTGGAGTACGCACATCAGGCAGGTGTCGTCCACCGCGATATCAAGCCGTCGAATCTATTGCTCGATGAAAGCGGCGTTGTCAAGCTTCTGGATCTGGGGTTGGCCCGCTTTTCGGACGAGAGCGCGGACTCTTCGCTGACCAACGCAGATCAGGGGGCCGTGATGGGGACGGCGGATTACTTGGCGCCGGAGCAAGCGATTGACAGTCACGCCGCAGGGCCGCCCGCAGATCTTTATGGCCTTGGGTGCACGCTCTATTTTCTGCTCACTGGCCATGCGCCTTTTACTGAGGGGAGTGTGACGCAGCGGATTATCAATCACCAGGACTTGATGCCGGCGGAGATTCAGCAAGACCGTCCTGATTGTCCTCGGTCGCTGAGTGATATCTGCTGGCGCATGATCCAGAAACGGCCGCAAGACCGCTATCCATCCGCTGCGGCTGCGGGGCAGGCATTACGGGGCTGGTTGCGCGGAGGTGGCGATCCCCATGACGTACCTGTTCCGCCGTCCCGGCGAGTTAGTTCCAGTGCGGCACCTCCCTTGGTTGCGGGGCCAGCGGGCTCCCTGAGCCAGCCGCCAGAGCCGCAAACTTCGGCCGCGTCTGCTGAATCTGGTGTGAGTACTGTACGCAACCAGCGGCGCGCTCGTTTGCGTTCCGGCAAGCGAATGTTACGGGTTAGCTGGTTCGCCGCCGGGCTGGTGTTGGTCGCGTTGTTGTTGGCAATGTGGATGAAGACGACAAGCGAGGCGCCGGAAAAAAAGGGTGGTGCGGCGCCACCGGTGAAGCAGCGTCGCCGACCGAATGAACGCCCCGCGGGCAGTAATACGCAGTCTTCGACACTAGGCTCGGTGAGCGTACCGATCGCTGGGGCTGCACGGTTCCCGGCAGGCGAGGTTGTTGACAAGACGCGTGATGCGCTGGGACACAGGTTGCCGTGCTAGTTCAGGTAGACACGGCACTTTGGCAGCTTGCCACGGAGTTGCGTGACGCCCTGGGCGGTAACGCGCGTTGATTTCGCATAAATACGCCGCAACTGTGGACACTGTACTAGCTGGGCCAGTCCCGCGTCATCGATCTCGGTTTCGTTGATGTAGAGTGAGTTTAGAGCGGGGTGTGCCGCCAGGTGCTTCATTCCGTTGTTCGTGATCGCGGTCTGTGACAAGTGGAGGATCTTGAGACTCGTTAAAGATTTGAGATGGACGAGCGCCCGGTCGCCGATTCCCGTCTGGGAAATCCAGAGTGTTTCCAGATTGGTCAGGTTTTCCAGAGGTGGCAGATGTTCATCGCGAATTGACGTACGATCCAGTCCCAGGCTGGTCAGGCCGGTACAGCCAGCCAGCGCGGTGATCGTTGCCGCATCGACAGGTGTGTCGCGCAGCCAGAGCGTCGAGAGCATTTCAAATTGTTTCAAGACGGCGACTTGCGCGCCGTAGACTCTTGTACCGACGAGGTGGAGGCTCTCCAGGTTGGCGAGCTGGGTTAGGTTCTGCAGGCCGGCGGCAGTGACGGTGGTGCGGTCGAGCCAGAGTTCTCGCAATTGGGGAAACTTCAAATGGGACAGGCCAGCGTCGGTAATACGTGTATCGTCGAGGCCTAGTGATTCGAGTTGCTGCAGTTGCGACAGGCGTTTCAAATCTGCGTCGCGGATCGCCTGATGCTGCAAGGACACGTGTGTCAGGCCTGCCATCCCTTTCAGGTGAACCAGGCCGGCGCCAGTGACGCGCGAACGTCCCAGGAAAAGTCGTTGGACACTCTGCATCGAGGAGAGCCAGGCCAATCCACGATCCCCGACGTTGGAACGTTCCAGGGAGACGAAAATCACGCCCGGCAATCTGGGGAGGGCCTGCACTCCGCGGTTTCCACCCACCCATTGCTCATTCAGGTCGATTCGCAAACGGTCGTTCTGGAGTTTGTAAACACGGCCTCCCTGACGCCGGATGGCTCGTGTCATTCGACGGGTTTGCTTGTCTCCCAGTTCTGCCAGGACAGAGGCGGCGCGGCGCGCACTGGACGTGGACGAAGAGGCCAGTTCCCTGAGGGCTGCTTGGGCTGGTTTCCAGGTTTCGGGATCGGTCGATAAGGCAAGTTCTTCCAGGATGCTGACGGCGCGGGCGCGGCTTTCGCTTTGGGAAGATGTGGCGGCGGATTGGAGTGCGAAAATGGCGCGTGGGCCGGCTGCCAGAAGTTTGCGGGTTGCCTGTTGACGCTTGGAGAACTCCCGCGCTGAGAGCGCCGCCAGCCAGGCTTTGATTTCAGCCGTAGCGGTGGGAGACTCGTTGGCGGCGCCCACGTTGTGCGGTGCGGCGAGCATCACGCACCACATCAGCACGAGCGTCCAGGCGACGCCGTTGCGGAACTGGTTGCGAACGAGGGGCAGCATACCGTTTACCTGCAGTGATGCGTGACGAGTGGGGCACATTCGGTCATGTGGTCTTGACGAGACGAACTCTGTTGCCACTCTACCCGCAACTCGGACATCGACGCAAGCAAGTTCGGGCCGGACACGCTGGCCGGATGAGCTGGCGGCCGCGCGGCGCTCGTGGTGGCGGGTGACGTCGCTGCAGGGAGGGAGTTATACTCCACCCCTGCGCGGGAAAAGCCCTGGTTGCGGAGGGAGTCGAAGCGGTGGCGATGCAGTTGGCACTTTACGGCTCGATCGCCTGGCGTCATCCGCTGGGGATCGGTCAAGTCATCGATTGGGCCACGCGTTTTGGCTGGGATTGCATCGATGCCCGCGGGATGAGTCTGGGGGTGCCCGGCGATCGAGAGCGGAACGAAAAT
>PBOG01000018.1 GCA_002724245.1 Planctomycetaceae bacterium | reverse complement strand
GCTGGTCAGCGGCATGGCGGAGGTGGCATAACCGACTCCATGCAGTGGATAGGGATGGCTCATCGAACGCACCACGGTCAGCCGGTCCATAATTTGGGCGTGGTGCGGCAGGAGTTCACAGATTTGCAGGCCCGGTACGTTGGTATCGATGGCCTGCATTTCCCCTTGGACTTCTGCGGGGGCAGCCGGTTTGGGGTCGAAGGTCTCGTGCTGGGGCGGTGAACCGGTAAGGAAGACCAGAATGCAGTTCTTGGCACGCCCGAAGTGGGGAGCAGGCTGGCTGGAATCCGCCTGGGTTGCCGAGAGCTGCAACGCCTGTTCCAGGCCGAGTCCCAGGGCCGACAGCTTGCCAATCTGCAACCAATCGCGGCGTGTCAGTCCATCGCACAGGCGCGTCGCTGAGCCGGTCAGATCCAACACACCAGGCCTCCTGTCTCGAACGGGACTGCGGGAATCGCATACTGCGATTCGCTCTGGCTATCTTAACCTTGGTGGCTGGGCACGCTCAAGTGAATCCTGTGTCGGAGGGGCCACGCGGTCGCCTGGTGTGGCGGGTGGCACTAAGCCAGCAGTTCCGGGCGTACGACACCGCTGCCGGCGATGGGATGCGGACGTTGCAGCGGATCGATGAGATTGAGGTGTGGATCGATGCCCAGGAGATGAAAAGTGGTCGCCAGAATATCCTTCGGAGAAACTGGCGTGTCCAAGACATCTCCACCATCGGGTGTGGTTTTTCCGACAATTTTACCGGGCGCCGTGCCGGCACCTGCCACCAGCGCGGAGTAGGCACGGGACCAATGATCCCGACCGCCACCGGGACGGTTGGGAACCAGTGTCGGTGTGCGGCCATGCTCGCTCATCCAGATCACCAGAGTTTCATCGAGCAAGCCACGCTGTTGCAGGTCGTTCAGCAGCGTCGGAAACGCCGTGTCAAATCCCGGCAGCAGTAGTTCTTTCATGCGCGGGTAATGGTATTGGTGTGTATCCCAAGCGCCATTGGCAAATTGACCAAAGCAGTCCCAGAAAACGCTCACAAATCGACCGCCAGCCTCGATGATCCGTCGAGCGGCCAGGCAGGATTGGCCAAACAGGTGCATGCCATAGGCTTCGCGTACGCGTTGTGGTTCGCGACTGATATCCAGGGCGTGTCGCATTTGGTTGGAAGTCAGCAACGTCAGGGCCTGTTCCCGTTGTCGATCATAGCCAGCGACACGCGGCAGGTTTGCCAGTTGGGGGCGTTGCCGGTCGAATTGCGCGAGCAGTGAATCACGCAGTCCCAGCCGCTTGATGGAAACGTCAGCAGGGCGTTCGGCTGCACTGGACAAGTGAAATCGTCCTCGTGGCAGTGTCCCACCGAACGGATTGCGGAACCGTTCGGTTTGGGCAACCGTGTTCTTGGGCGCGATGTGCAGCCCGGGACCGTCGAAGTCGGTCCAGATCGGGTCGTGGGCGGCCCCCAGGAAGGCAGCGAAGGGACCGGCATTGACAGCGGGGTTGTCGGTTTTCGAGTTCACCAGCCAGGGCAATCCAATATTGCGTGGCAGCTCGGCATTTCCGCGCCCCGCGGCGGTGTCGACGAAATCGACGATGGACCCAATGAAGGGCCAGTGCTGCTTGTCCCGTGCCCGTGTTTCCAGGGCAGGCGTATAGGTGGGGATTCCGGTTACAGCGTACGCTAGCCCGTGCAGCGGGTAGGGGTGCGTCATCGAGCGAATCACCGTGACTTTGTCCATCACGGTTGCCATGCTGGGAATTCGCTCACAGACCGACAGGCCCGGCACAACACTGGAAATGGCTTTCATTTCGCCCTGCACTTCGGCAGGTGCGGAGGGTTTGGGATCAAACGTCTCGTGGGAGGATGGTGATCCGTACGGAAAGATCAGGATGCACGACTTGGCACGCCCAAACGCGGGCAGGGTGGCGTTGTTATTCCCCAGTGTCTGTTGCTGCGCAGTCAGGGTCTGTTGCTGCGCAGTCAGGCCGAGCAATTCCAGCCCGCCGACCTGGAGTAGCTGGCGGCGGTTGAGACCATCACAGAGTGTTCGTCGGGAACCGGAAAACGTAAGCACGAGGAAGCCTCGGAAGACAGGTTTCGGGGCCACACGAAATTCATTATCGGCCAGTGGGAGCCGCAGGGCAATGGACAACTTCGAGGGTTTGTCACCGGGGCGAGTTCGATTGCCGATGTGGACTCCACGATGTTGTCGACGTGGCGACTGTGCCAGCAGACGGCTGAGCGGCCAAGGGCTCGGCAATACCCGCAGAATTGCCTTGCCGGCATCTTTTTCTGTTAAGCTATGCGGCGAGTATCGTCGGCGAAAGTGGCGTTGGCGATGAGATCGCTACAGTTGGTCATGGCAACTTGGAAAGAGATCGAATGATTTCAGAGCAGCGTGTTCTTGTCAGTCACAGTGTTCTGTGGGTGTGGTTGCTGATGGTGTGGGCCCAGGCGGGGGCTGCCGAGCCGAGATTGACCTTTCAGCCAGAAGACCGCGTCTGTTATGTCGGGAAC
Organism: Planctomycetaceae bacterium; assembly: GCA_002724245.1. Classification (GTDB taxonomy): domain Bacteria; phylum Planctomycetota; class Planctomycetia; order Pirellulales; family Pirellulaceae; genus UBA9264. The sequence continues at coordinate 70,125 of PBOG01000018.1, read as the reverse complement.
ACGCTTGCTGATCGCATGCAGCACCACGCCTGGCTGGAGACATTGATTCATGATCGGTATCCCCGGCACCGTTTGACGTTTCGCAATCTCGGTTTTGCGGGTGACGAAGTTCAGTCCCGTCCACGCTCAGACAATTTTGGTACTGCCGATGCGTGGCTCACTAAAGTCGGTGCCGACGTTGTGTTCTGTTTTTTCGGCTACAACGAAGCGTTGCGCGGTGAGGCTGGCCTGCCGGCATTCGAGAAAAACGTGACTGCGATGCTGGCCGGAATGAAACGCCAGAAATACAACGGACAGGCGGCACCACGAATCGTTGTGTTTTCTCCGATCGCGCACGAGAATCTGAATCTCCCTTATCTCCCGGATGGTGTCGAAAATAACCGAAATCTCCTGCGTTACACCCAGGTCATGCAGCGCGTCAGTAAAGCGGCGGGCGTGTTGTTCGTCGACTTGTTTCATCCCACGCTGGAGCGTTATGCGAGCGCTCAGTCCAAGCCACTCTCGATGAATGGGATCCACCTGCTGGAACACGGGAACCGCGTGCTCGCAGATGTCATCATGCAGGACCTGTTTGGTGTTGCCGGCGCTTCTTCTGCTAACCCCGAGCAGCTGGAAAAACTGCGACAAGCGGTCCTTGAGAAGAATCTCCATTGGTTCAGTCGCTATCGCGTCGTTGACGGCTATAACGTGTTTGGGGGCAGGTCGAAATTGAACTGGTTTGGCCAATCCAATGCAGACGTGATGCGCAGAGAAATGGAGATCTTTGATGTGATGACTGCGAATCGTGACCAACGTGTTTGGTCGGTCGCAGCGGGCGGTGATCTAAAAATATCCGATAAGAATCTCCCCAAGTTGCTGGCTGTGAAAACGAACAAACCGGGTGCGCTGGCTGGCGGCAAGCATCCCTACCTTTCTGCCCAGGACTCGATCGGCAAGATGAAGATTGCCGAGGGGATGCAGGTGAATGTGTTCGCTTCGGAGGAGATGTTCCCCGAATTGGTCAACCCTGTGCAGATGGCGGTGGATACCGACGGTCGCCTGTTTGCATCGGTGTGGCCTTCTTACCCACACTGGAATCCTACTGAACCACGTACCGACCGTATTCTCTGCTTTCCGGATGAAAATCGTGACGGGGTTGCCGACAAGTGTGTGATTTTTGCCGACCAGCTCAACAGTATTACGGGCTTTGAGTTTTGGGGAGGCGGCATGCTGGTGGCGGCGCCTCCGGAAATCTGGTTTCTCAAGGACAGCGACGGAGATGATCAGGCGGACGTCAAAATTCGCGTTCTGCAAGGACTGTCGAGTGCGGACACGCACCATACTGCCAACGCGCTGACCATTGGTCCGGACGGTGGTTTGTATTGGTCGCGTGGTATTTTCAATGTTTCCAATATTGAGACTCCAACGGGTACGTTTCGTTCGGGCAAATCGGGGGTCTACCGGTTTGATCCGCGGACTTATGAGATGAGCTTTGTGTTTCCCATCGGTCCCAATCCACACGGCGATGTCTTCGACCAATGGGGGTACCAGTTTGCCAACGACGGAACCAGTGGCACTGGCTCGTATGTAAACATTGGCCAGGGTGTGGGAAATAAGCAGTGGTTTCGCAAACGCGTTCGTCCCGTGTCCGCCACTGGCATTCTCTCCAGCTCACATTTCCCGGAGCGTAATAACGGTAATTTCCTGATCTGCAATTGCATCGGATTCCTGGGAGTTCTGCAGCATGAAGTGCGTTACAACGGTGCAGATATCACGGCGCATGAAGTAGATCCTATTCTGGTTTCATCGGATCCGAATTTTCGCCCGACTGACATTGAAGTTGGCGGCGATGGCGCGCTCTACGTTTCGGATTGGTGTAACGTATTGATCGGTCACATGCAGCATAATATGCGTGATCCCAACCGGGATCACGCGCATGGTCGTATCTACCGCGTTACGTACAAAGGGCGTCCGTTGCTGGACCCAGTGAAGCTGAAAGGTAAACCGGTCGTTGACGTTTTGCAGGCTTTCTACGCGGCCGAAAATGGTGTCCGGTACCGCGCGCGACTGGAACTGAGTGGCCGGCAACGTGACCACGTTGCTACCGAGGTTGGGCGTTGGGCAGCCGGTCTCGATCCCGCCGATCCCGCCGATGCGCAGGCCTTGTTGGAGTGCCTGTGGGTCCTGGAGGAGCAGCGGGTTGTGAATCTCGATTTACTGAAGACCGTGTTCCAGGCTGAGGAGCCGCGCGTGCGGGCTGCAGCGATTCGAACACTGGGTCACTGGGGAACGCGTGTTAAGGAGGGCGAAGATATTCTGGTATCAGCGGCCCGGGACACTGCGGCTTTGGTGCGCGCAGAGGCGGTGAAAGCGGCGGTAGCTTTTCCGGGGCTGGATGCGGCGGAGGTTATTTTTGAGGTGGCTACGCGTCCGACCGATCCCGAACTGGATACGGTGATTAAATATGCACAAGGTCGGATCAATGTGGATCAGGTTGTCCAGGACGCGGTGAAATCGGGACGCCCGTTGTCATCCGCGGCGCAGCGTTACGTGCTCCGTAACGCCAGCGTTACCGACCTGCTTAAGCTGGAACGTACGGAGGCTGTCTGCCTGGCGATCCTCTCACGGACCGGTGTGCCGATTGACCCACTGCGGGAGGCGCTGCGCAGTTTAGCTGTGGTGCGCGGCGCCCCAGAGCCCGAGTTATTAATGGAAGTCATTGAGGATCGTATCACCAGGGAACCCAAGAGTAATCTTGAGGGACTTGGCCAACTGCTCCTGGTGCAATCGACGGAGGCATTGCAGAAACTGCAAACGAGGATTGAGGCTTTGGCAACGAAGGGTGCTTCGCAGGCAACCCGCCAATTGGGCTATGCCGCTTGGATCACGGCGTCCGGGTCAGCCGATGATGCCTATCTTGCCGCCGTACAGAGCAAATCTCGCTTGCGCGATTTCCTGGACGCGATTCCCGGTGTTGCTAATGAAACGCTGCGAGCGACGCTGTATACCAAAGTGCGGCCGTTGATCTCTGAATTGCCCGGCTCGCTGGCGGCGGAACAAGGTGGTGCCAATCTGCAGCAACATGGCCTTCGCGTTGATTACTTTTACCCTAGCGCTAACAACGTAGCGCGTGAGACACTCGCCAAAATGAAGCCCAAGGAGACGGGGATCGCCAGTCGGATCACCATTGATGTGCCGCAGCGGAAACAGGCGGATCAATTTGCCCTGCGATTCAGCGGCTCGTTGTACATTCCGAAGTCGGGTCGGTATACGTTTTTTGCGAACTCCGATGATGGTTCACGAATCTATCTCGGAGATCGGATGGTGGTCAACAATGATGGCCTGCATGGCATGGTCGAAAAATCCGGAGCTATCGATCTGCCCGCGGGTTCCCATCCGATCACAGTAACTTATTTCGACAATGGTGGTGCGGATGGGTTGCAGGTTCGGTGGGCTGGCCCCGGGTTCCGGAAACAAGTTATTCCGCTCGACCGTCTCACAGTTCAGGGTGGTGAGACATTGCACGACGTCGCAATTCGCGCTTTTGCGGAGATTCCCGGTCATGAGCAGGAAAAAGTCACTGACCTGACAGCACTGGTCAAGGCAGGCCGCAGTCGCGACGCTGCGATCCGGGCGCTGCGGGCGATTCCAACGAAACACTGGCCGGTTAAAGAAGTCCGCCCGTTGGTGGACAACCTGGTCGGTTACCTCAGCGAGATTCCAACGGAATTCCGCACCGGTCCAGCTGCGACCGAAGCGATGGCATTGGCTCGTGGACTGTCCGGAAAGCTGTCGGCCGAAGAAGGGCAGGCAATTCAGGACCGGCTGACGAATCTGGATGTGCGGGTGATTGCTGTGGGCACCGTTCCACATCGGATGATCTACGACAAGGAGAGAATCGTTGTTCAAGCCGGCAAACCGGTTGAATTCCGCTTCTCGAATTCAGATAACATGCCCCACAACTTTGCCATTCTTCGTCCCGGCTCACTGGCAGAGGTAGGCATGCTGGCTGAGTCGAGTGCCCGGGATGCGGATGCGATGGCGCGGCAGTACATTCCCGAGTCAGACCAGATCTTGCTGGCAAGTCGCCTGTTGCAGGGAGGCCAGGTTCAGGCCCTGGTCTTTGAAGTTCCCACGGCTCCAGGTGTCTACCCTTACGTCTGTACGTATCCAGGTCACTGGCGAAGAATGTATGGCGCCTTGTATGTGGTTGACGACCTGGAAGAGTACCGCGCCGACCCGGTGGCGTATCTGGCAGCAAAACCCCTCACATTGAAGGATGAATTGCTGAAGTTCAATACGCGGTCGCAGGAGTGGAAGTTTGCGGACCTTGCGGCAAACGTGAAGCCGTTGCCGGGCGGGCGGGCATTTGAGGTGGGCAAAGAACTGTTCAAGGTGGCCAACTGTGTCGCTTGCCACAAGCTGAATAATGTGGGACAGCAGTTTGGTCCTGACTTGGCTAAACTGGATCCCAAGAAACAGACGGCTGAGCACATCCTGCAGTCGATTCTTGATCCGTCCAAGCAAATCGATGAGAAGTTTGCCTCCTATGTCTTTGTGATGGAATCTGGAAAACTTATCACGGGGATGGTTGTGGGTGAAAAGCCGGAGGCGGTGGAAATCGTGATCGACCCGCTCGCCAAAGGGAAACCGACACGGCTATTGACCGCTGAGATTGAGTCGCGTCAGAAGTCTCCGGTTTCCATGATGCCGAAGGGCTTGCTGAACCGGCTGTCACGTGAAGAAATTTTGGATCTCATCGCCTACGTTGTTTCTCGTGGTAATGCAAAGCACCCCCTGTTCGAAGCGCACCACCATGGAAAGTAATTGATTGCCCCTTTCCCGGTGGAGGAACTTTTCGCATGGTGGGTTCGATGGACGTGGTAGAACGCCTGTTGCAATGCCTGGCGACCTGCCAGACTTCGATTTGATCAGTGCTCTGCGATCAGCGCGGGCTTGCTCGTACAGCGGTCGCGGATGAGCATGCTTCCATTTGGTTTCTTATTGACACGTTGACTTACACCCACGGATTAGAATCAAGATGTCCGCCAAGCAGCCCACGGTCGTTCAACGCAATCAGTACGCCCCACCGACGTATTGGATCGAGTCGGTGGAACTCGATTTCGATCTGCAGGAACAGCAAACTCGTGTTCGTAGCAGGATCAAGTTTTTCCAGAATGAACAGGTTCCGCAGGGCCCCTTGGTACTCAATGGAGAAGATCTTCAGCTTCTCGGAGTCTGGCTTGAGGGGCGGGAGCTCAACGCACAAGAGTATCGGCTTGCTGACAATCTCTTGACGCTTGAGCAAGTCCCAGAGCGTTTTACGCTGGAAATCCTGGTTGAAATTAACCCCGACGAGAACACCTCCCTCAGTGGTCTCTATCGGTCCAGTGGCAACTTCTGTACGCAATGCGAGGCGATGGGCTTCCGGCGTATCACCTACTTCCTGGATCGGCCTGATGTCATGGCGACCTACCGTGTCACGATTTCAGCGGATCAAACCCAGTACCCGGTCTTGTTGTCGAACGGGAACCGCGTGGCGTCACGTGAGTTAGAGGATGGGAGGCATCAGGTCAGTTGGGAAGATCCTCATCCTAAGCCTTCTTATTTATTTGCTTTGGTGGCTGGTGATTTGCGTTGTCATCGCGGCCTCTTTTCGACACAGAGTGGTCGCCAGGTCCAGCTGGAGATTTGGGTGCAGCCTGAAAACATTGACCGCTGTGAGCATGCGTTGCAGTCGTTAATTAAGGCGATGGAGTGGGATGAACAGGTCTTTGGGCTGGAATACGACCTGGACATTTACATGATTGTTGCAGTGAACGACTTCAACATGGGCGCCATGGAAAACAAAGGCCTGAACGTCTTCAATTCGAAATATGTGCTGGCACGCCCGGATACGGCGACCGATGCGGACTATGAGTTGATCGAAGCAATCATTGCCCACGAGTACTTCCACAATTGGACGGGTAACCGGGTGACCTGTCGCGATTGGTTTCAGTTGACTTTGAAAGAAGGTTTAACGGTTTTCCGTGACCAGCAGTTTACGGCAGACCAGACCTCTGCTGCGGTGAAACGGATTGAAGATGTCAAACAACTGCGAACGCGGCAATTTCCGGAAGACAGCGGACCGATGGCCCACCCGATTCGTCCCGAGTCCTACATCTCCATGGACAATTTCTACACTGTCACGGTGTATGAGAAAGGGGCTGAGATCATTCGGATGTACCACACCTTGGTAGGGGCAGATGGATTTCGTAAGGGAATGGACCTCTATTTCCAGAGGCACGATGGCCAGGCTGTGACCTGCGATGATTTTCGCGCGAGTATGGCGGATGCGAACGGTGTGGATCTGGATCAATTCGGTCTTTGGTATGCGCAGGCGGGTACTCCTGAGTTGCATGTTGACGGTACATGGAAGCCCGACGAGGGGGTTTACGAGCTTCAGTTTTCACAGGGCTACCCGAAACACGCCTATGACCTCCCGGGAACCCAGAATCGACGACCACTGCACTTGCCGGTGAAGATTGGTTGGCTGGGGGCGGATGGCAGGGCGTTGGAGGCCGAGTGCGCTGAACAGCCTGGGCAGCCGCAAGCTACGCATTTATTAGAGTTGCACGCACAATCTGAGAGGTACACGTTCAAAGGTTTTCCTGAGCGGCCTGTTCCATCCGTCTTGCGAGAGTTTTCCAGCCCGGTACGCCTGCATCTGAAACGCGATCGTGAAGAGCTGGCATTCTTGATGAGTTATGACAGTGACCCGTTCAATCGCTGGGATGCGGCGCAGACCTTTGGCACGCAGTTGTTGCTGGAATTGTGTGAGCAGGCTGGCCGTGATGTACCGTTGCAGGTAGATACGTTGTTTCTCGAAGCATTTGGCAGTTTGTTGCGCGATGAAGCGTTGGATGGGGCCTTCAAATCGCTGTTGCTGACGCTGCCAGGTGAGATGGTGTTGGGACAAGAGATGGAAGTGGTTGATCCGGACAGTATCCACCAGGCACGTGAATTTCTACGTGGCCAGTTGGCGACGCACTTTCGGGATCCGCTCAGGGAATTGTACGAAGCTTGTGTTGTAACTGGCCCCTATCGTAAAGACTCGGCGTCGATTCAGGCACGGCGTCTGAAAAATACCGCATTGGGATACCTGGTCACACTGGGCGAGCAGGAATCCGTCGATCTGGCAATCGGTCAATTCAGATCAGCGGACAACATGACCGATCAGCAGTCTGCACTGGCCTGCCTGATCGATTTAACGGTGCCGGAACGTGATGCGGCACTGGCGGAGTTTTACGACCGGTGGAAAGAGGACCCGCTGGTATTAGACAAGTGGTTTGGTGTGCAGGCTGTTTCCACACGCGCCGATGCGGTTGACTGTGTTGTGCAATTGTCCCAGCATCCTGACTATCATTTGTCGAATCCTAACCGTGTCCGTTCCCTGGCCGGGACGTTTGGCATGCAGAATCAGTTACGATTCCATTCGAGTGATGGCAGGGGGTATGCCTTTTTGGCAGACATCGTGTTGGAGCTGGATGGGGCGAATCCCCAAGTCGCGGCACGCCTGGTGGCAGCGCTCAATGATTGGAAACGCTTTGACCAGGAACGTCAGGCATTGATGTTGGCGCAATTGGACCGAATTCGCTCGCATGCGCAGCTTTCCAACGATGTGGCCGAGATTGTGAATCGTGCGTTGGGATCGGCGACGTGAAGCGCTGCCGGGAACACCGCTCGGATTATTGTGGCGGATCAGACTGATAGGGGAGGAACTGCCCTTGCTGGCGGTATAGTTCCGCGTAAGTCGCGATTTTTTCTTCGCTGACTTCGATGCCCAGACCGGGTCCGTCGATGCGTCCCCAGCGGGCTGTCGAGGCGATCGGAAGTGGTGTCTGGAGGATGTCGTCTGCCATCATCGCAGCAGTTTGTTGGGCGCCGTCGCAGGCGTTGGGGATTGCCAGGAGAACATGCTGCGCGGCGGCGGCGGCGATTCCAAGTTCACCGTGAGTGTGCTTGCAGACAGCGAGACCTTCCAGGTGGGCGACCTGGCAGAGTGTGTGGAAACGACGCAATGTTCCTACCCAGTAACCGCTAAAGCAGAGTATGTCTGCACAGCGGCTGCGAATCACGCGGTAGGCATCCGCTGTAGTCCATAGTCCTTCGTTCGCGCAAAAGCTAACGTCCACACGTTGCCGCAAGTCGCGCATATTGGCCAGTGGAAAGACGGGTACTGGCGCTTCCACAAAATCAATGGAAAAGGCCTGGTGCCATTGATTGAGGAGTTGAGTTGCCACAGGCACGGTCCAGGCTTGATTGGCGTCGATTCTCAGCTTGCGGTCAGGGCCGATCGCTGCGCGCACGGTGGACAGCATTTCAGTCTCTGCTTCAGCGTCGATACCAACCTTCAGATAGAAACAGGTGTGGCCGCGTTTCACCCCTTCCTGACACTCTCTGCGGAGGTGCTCAACAGAACCCTGCGACAGGTAGCAGAAGTAGTCGACTTCATCGCGCAGGGATCCTCCCAGCATGCGATAAATGGGCTCACCGCAGGACTTGCCACAAAGGTCCCACAGTGCCATATCGATGCCGGCGAAGGCAAAATTGCCGGTCATTGCCCGATGGTCCCAAAGGCCAGTCCCAAAGAAGTCGCGGGCAATGGCCTCGCTCTGCCATGGGGAACGCCCGATGAGAAAAGGACGAGCTGATTCGGCAGCCGCCAGAATCGACGCTGCGTCTGCGCCGACGCAGGCTTCTCCCCAACCGACGTGTCCGTCATCTGTGGACAGACGGATCGCAATGGCGGTAACACCACCGCGGTGGACGCGACTGCTACGTTCATCGTGCAGGTAAGGAACACTGATGGGAAATAGTTCGAAATTGGAGATTTGCATGATCGACTGGGACCGGTGTGATCGCCCCTGAGATACGGAAGTTGGCGAGTTGCTCTGCGAAAACCACTGGTTGTTCTCTGGCAGATTCTAACTCAAACGGTGGGGCATAGAACCCGCATGGTCCGGGCGGTTGTACGGACCGATCTGCTTGGGGCCGCCAGTGCTAGATGGGCAGTTTACACCAGTCGCATCTCGTCGCCAGTTCCAGCAAGGGATACTCTATTTGACCTGCTCGACAACGTGCCGCATTGCGGCCATCGATTCGCGAGCGAATCGTCGTTGGAATCGACGTGCTATTGGATAGCCAAGTTGGGAGAGGAGATGTTGTGGTCGCGAGAAAGCCAGAATATCGTAGTAGACGGCATTATCGCTCGGTGTCCATTCGACCAGGAAGCGTTCCTCGCCCGCTTCCGCATGATCCGGAAGTGTGCCGTAGGCATAGCCAAAACTTGGCCAGGGTGTCTGCTGTTGTATGACGTAGACGACCCGGCAGGCGTTGAGCGACCACAGCCCACACACCCGAGCTAATACAGAAACCGTTTCGCCTTTTTCGACAGCTGGAGGAAGCGTACCGGTGGAAACCCATCCCAGTTCCAGTTGTCGCCAATTACGCAACGCTTCCTGGGCACGCCGAAAATCCGTTTCGCCGACTCCGATCTGTCCGCGCGTGTGGTCGACCACAAAGCCTGACGGTGGTGTGTCTCGGGTCGCACCGACCGCGGAGTAAGTGAAGTCCAGGCCGGCTTGAGACTGGCGAAACTGGTCGATTGCCAGGGCTGTCGGTTTACGGATCAGGAACACAGAGAACTCCTTGCAGATGCCGTCCCCAGTTTACCGCAAGAGGTCACCGAAAAGACAGTCAATCATTCCCATAGTGAATCGCCAGCCAGACTGTTGGTTTGTCAGGTGTAGTCCAGGTAACACGATGCCGGACACCAGAAGCGATGTTGATGTAGTCGCCGGGTTTCAGTTCTCGTTGATGTGGTTCGTCCTCGAATTGTAAACGTGCCGCACCTTGGACAAGCAACACCCATTCATTCTGTGACTGGTCGTACCAATCTCCTGCTGCTGTTGTGTGCCCCTCTGAAATGATGCGTTCGATGCGCAGCGACGGTGTTTCCAATAAGGTGTCAAAGAGTTCTGTGGGTAAATCGTCGGGAATTGTGGCAAACAGATTATTCATGGGAGTTCTCGTGCGAATCAGACTGGCAGGAAATGGGTCCGGGCAGACGCGGGAGTGGAACTTAATCGGACCTAGCACACCGTGTTCTGTTGTCCGGTTTGTTCAAATGGGTACGAATGTGGTGTTGCCGGGAGTCTCTGCTTGAGCTGAAGGCGATCACTTTGACAAGTAGTGTTGTCAGCGCCTAGACTCGCCGGTACGCGACATGCGGTTCTTTGTGTCAGGAGGATTCTGGAAGATGTTTGATTTGGGGATGGCGTCTCGGGGGCAAATAGGGGCAGTTCTATTGGCGATGGGCTTATTGCCGTATGGACTGACCGCCCAACAGGAATCGGAAAAAGACGCCAAGAATCGTCTGATCGCGGAATTGGCGGCAAAGCTCGAACCTGTGCCACCTCGAAAACCGAATGCGTCGCGCGAACAGATGCAATTGCGATCGGGATTTCGTGTCGATCTGGTCGCGGCAGAACCTGATGTGCGCGATCCGGTGGCCGTTGATTTTGATGCTGTTGGCCGGATGTACGTCGTTGAATTGCCACAGTACAACGCCTACGCCGTGACGACCCCGGTTCCCAAAGGATCTGTGCGCCGCCTCGCAGATACCAATGGAGATGGAATCTATGATCAGAGTGTGGTATTTGCCGATGGACTCGAATACCCGACGGCAGTCGCCTGTTGGGACGGTGGTGTATTTGTCGGCGCGGCGCCTGATTTGCTGTATCTGAAAGATACGAATCGCGATGGCCATGCCGATGTACGAAAGGTGGTATTCACCGGTTTCGGTCGTGACAAGGCAGGTGAAGCGCATCTTAATTCATTACGGTGGGGTCTTGATAACCGATTTCATCTGTCCACCAGTCTTGCGGGTGGGGAGGTTCGTCCTAACACGCCTGGAGCGTCGGCACCGGTATCTGTACGCGGCCGCGGATTGATCTTTGATCCCCGTGATCCAAGTCAATTTGAACTGACCAGCGGTGGCGGCCAGCATGGAATGAGCATGGATGATTGGGGGCGGAAATTCGTGTGTTCCAATAGCGTTCCGGCCCAGATGCTGATGTACGACGATCGCTATTTGGCACGCAACCCATACACGAAATCTCCTGCCGCGGCAGTAGACATTACGCCACAGGGAAAATTTACACGTTTGTTTCGTATCAGTCCGAATGAACCGTGGCGTGTACTGCGCACGACACTTCGTCGGGAGGGCCGTTTTCGCGGGTCCGATGAAGGGGGAAAGCCGTTTGGCTTTTTTACTGCGGCGACGGGCATCACGGTCTATCGAGGCCATGCCTGGCCCGCGCAATTCGCGGGTAGCTTGTTGATCGGCGACGCAGCTAACAATCTGGTTTATCGAGCACGGTTGGTAACCGAGGGTTTAGGGTTGGTAGCGCGGCGCGCCGAAACAGATCGCGAATTTCTGGCTTCTCGCGATATCTGGACGCGACCAGTTCAGTTTGTCAATGCACCAGACGGTAATCTCTACCTCCTTGATATCTATCGCTCGTTGATCGAGGGTGCGGCTTTCTTGCCTCCAGAGTTTCTTCCGCATTTGAAGCCCGTTGGCGGTAACGACCGGGGGCGGATTTATCGGATCGCTACCGCAGAGTTTCAGCCGACCAGTCCCCCCAATCTGCGGGCAGCAACGACACAACAGCTGGCAGGCATGCTTGATCATCCAAACGGCTGGCACCGGGACACGGCGGCCAGACTCCTTTACCAGCGTCAAGACAGGGATGCGATTCGACCATTACGTGAGATGGTCGTTAAGGCCCGACTTCCACAGGGGCGTATGACCGCCATGTATGCCTTGCGAGGCCTCTCTGCATTGACGACTGCGGAGATTCTTGCTGGTTTGCAAGACGTCGAACCGATGGTCCGTGTACACGCTTTGAAGCTCGCTGAACCGATGATCGCCGAAGCCCCCGAGATCGGCCTTCGTGTTACGGAGATGACGAACGATGTAGATCCACGCGTCCGGTATCAATTGGCATTTTCATTGGGATCCTGGGATGGCCGGACAAGCATTCAGGCGCTGGCTCGACTGGCGAAGATGGACGGAGATGATCAATGGGTTCGCCTGGCGCTGCTTAGTTCGCTCAAAGATACAGGTGGCGTTGTGTTTTCCGAGTTACTGGCAGATCGCGACTTTACAGGGAGTGAGCACGGCCCTCTTTTCCTCGTTGCATTGGCAGAGCAAATCGGTGCAGCCAATCGTGATAGCCAGGTTGCGGCCGTCCTTCAGTCCCTGCAACAGGTGACGACCCTGGAACGGAAACTCGCGCAGCGCATTGTCGCCGGGCTCGTGACGCGTTTGAAAGATCCGAAACGCCGTCGTGAACTGAGCGCCACGGGCGGCAAAGCCGCAGAAATTCTGGCGGAGCTGATCAGTCAGGCCAAAGTGGTGGCGGTGGATGATGCACAACGCTTGCAACGTCGTGTCGAAGCAGTTCGCAGCCTGAGATTGGCGCCGTTTAGCGATACCCGCGAGTTATTGGAGCAGTGTTTTGATCTGCAACAACCGGCCCGCATCCAGGCAGCTGTGATCGAGACCTTAGGTTCCTACAGTGAGCCAGCGGTGGCGGCAGTGCTCCTGGGACGCTGGCAGACACTGAGTCCTGGTTTGCGCGCGGCTGCTGCGGAGGCGTTGCTATCGCGTCCCTCCTGGATCGCTGCGTTCCTGGAGGCGGTGGGGCAGGATCGGGTGCGCCGTGCCGAAGTGGACCCGGCGCGGATTGCGTTGTTGCAGAAACAACCGGATCCGCTGCTGGCACGCCGGGCTACCGAGTTGTTTGGTGCGCCCCAACCGGGACGCCGGTCGCAAATCGTAGAGTCCTTCCAGCCCGCACTGCAGCGTCAGGGTGACCCACGCCGCGGCCAGCAGGTATTCAAGAAAGTCTGTTCGGCGTGTCACCGGCTGGAAGGAGTTGGCACTGCACTCGGTGCAGATTTGCGTGGGATCCGCAATCGCGGACTTCCCGCGATTTTGTTGAATATCTTGGACCCGAATCGCGAAGTCAAACCCAAGTACCTGGCCTACGTATTGACCACGCTGGATGCCCGAGTGATCACAGGAATGGTCGAGTCGGAAAGCGCCAATAGCCTCTTGCTACGACGTCCAGACGGAGTCCTAGTTGAAGTTCCCAGGGCGGACGTTGACCAAATGAGCAGTACCGGTCTGTCGTTTATGCCTGAAGGGCTCGAGAAAGAGCTCGATCTGGTAAAGATGGCCGATTTACTCGCTTATCTTGACTCGTTGCGCTGAGCCGTGCCGACGCGATTCGTGGTAATGTTTGTTGCGTGGGCCAGACCGGATCGCCGTGGAGGATAGAGAGAAGACTGGTTTACGGTCGCGGTTTCCGGGATGCTTTTTCTTTGAGTCCCGACGTCCCGAAACGGGAACGTAGCTCTGCGGATACTTCATCGAGGCCCACGCGGCTGAAAGCCAGCAGTACAAACAGGTGGTACATCAGGTCCGCCGCTTCGTGAACGACCTCGTCGCGACGTGTTTCGCTGCCATCGACCTTCTCGGCAGCGGAAATGACTTCCGCTGCTTCTTCGCGGAGTTTTTCTCCGATACGGTTGATGCCGCCGGCCAGCAGCGTTGCAGTGTACGAGTTTTCAGGAGGTTGGTCTCGCCGCGCTTCGATGAGCCCCATCAATTTCTGCAAAGTGAGCAGTGCTTTCACGAGTTGAAAATTCCATTTGGAGAACAGGGCTGAATAATCAGGGTTGTTCCTGATCAGAGAGCCTAGCGAGCCCCGAGCAGCCGGGCAATTGTGGAACTACCACTGAAATACGAAAAACCTTTGTTGTGCCGACAAAACTCTGGCAAGATCGTTGCTTGGTGAACGAACAACCCTTTGAACAGGTGCGTACCTCAACTTAAACCACTTTTTGGTTCCAATTGAGGGCGGAGTTAGCTGGCGTCGTCATCGGAATCTCCGGAAGTAGGACTTGACCTGTTTTGTGGGGTAATGCTAGGTAACGGGCAGTGTATTGACACCTCGGAGGAGTAAGGATGTTTGTTTTTGACCCACTCTACGTACTGGTGGTCATGCTACCCGGCATGTTGATTTCGGGGGCTGCCAGCCTCGCGGTTCGGGCGGCTTTCAATCGCTATTCACAAGTGGCTGCGCGTCGCGGGATTACCGGTGCGCAGGCAGCCCAGATTTTGTTGCAGCGCGCCGGCATCGACGATGTGACGATTGTCCCCACGCATGGTGACTTGAGTGATCACTACAATCCGAGTAATCGTCAGCTGGCGCTGTCTGAAAACGTTTACAACAGCTCCTCGGTGGCAGCGATTGGTATTGCCTGCCATGAAGCGGGGCACGCTATCCAGCACGCAGAGAAGTACGCGTTTCTGGGAATGCGCACTGCGCTGGTACCTCTGGCCGGGATTGGATCGTCGCTGGGTTATCTAGTGATGTTAGTCGGTCTCTTGATGTCGATGACCCCCTTGCTACTGGTGGGGGCTGCCCTGTTCTCTCTGGTGCTCTTGTTTCAAGTCATTACGTTGCCCGTCGAATTTGACGCTAGTTCACGCGCGAAGCATCTCGTGTTGGAAGCCGGTATCGTTGACCCGGATGAACGGAAGGGAATCGATCGGGTACTCAACGCGGCAGCGCTTACCTACGTGGCTGCCGTCATCAGCAGCATGCTGACGCTGCTCTATTTCTTCATGCGGGCTCGAGAATAACCACGTTGCCCTGGCAGAATCCGTCTCGTTTTTGCACGACTCCGCCCGTTCGAATTGCGTTTGCGCTGACACAACGCGTGGCTGGGCCGTTAGCGATCCCGTCGCCGCCAGGATTCCTTAGTTGCGCAGTCGTGGCCGAAATCCGATCGACGTTTCCATCCAGGATCCACAGCTGCACCCGCCCCCCGCTTCTGGTGACAGTAACATCCCGCCAGCGGGAATTGTGCTCAACCAGCAGTCAGGTCGCAGTCGCTTCCACTGGGTCGTGTTACCACGTTCACGATCCCATACCGTGACCTGGCTAGAGCGGAAAAAGAGCGCATCGGTTGTACAGGCGTAGGTACCACAGCCACCTGCCGGCAGTTTTCGGGACAGTTCCAGGCCTGTACCCAGTTCGAATACGCGTGGCCTGACATACAACGTATTGTCGACAATCGCAGGCCGAGACATGTGACCGCCGTGGTTGTCGCTTTGCCAGGCGAAACGTTTTTTCCAGATAGGGGTACCGTCTTTTGTCTGATAAACGTAGGTGTGATAGTGTTTGTCTGTGGAGGAGACCAGGACCAGCTGGTTATCACTTTGTGCTAGGTAAAACACGACAGTACCCGGGGCACTGGTCAGCGGTTTTTCCCAGACTTTTTTCCCAGTGGCCGCGTCCAAGGCGACGAGGAACTGGTCCTGCCAGAGTTCCGATCGACCAATTCTCCTCACGGCTTCCTGTTGGATGTCCGGCTGGCGGCATTCGACGAAGAAGATGTGTCCATCACCAATCGTAATCGTTGGGTTGAGAATTACACCCGATTGGTAGTTCCAGGCGGGTTGCTTGCCGGGCAAATCGATGGCGAAGATTTGATCGCTGCAGACCTGGTGAGTGACTTCTCCCGATACGGAATCGTACCACCCCTGCCCTGCACCGCCCCAGAAGCTGGTGAAGCTGGAGCCTTTCTTCACACTACTTCCGATCAGGAGGTTGTCGACCCGTGCCACATAGCCCCAATCCGCATCCCAAGCGTAGCGGCTGTCCTTCAGTACCTCGTGAAAACGGCGTATCTCTCCGGTGGCCGCATTGATTTGCCAGCAGCGGTTTTGGATTGCGACGAATAGATGGTCGCGATCGGCACACCAGTTGCTACAGTCACGTGGCATATTGAACCGGCCGAGTGGTGGGATCTCTAATGACCAGAGGACGGTTCCGTTGTAAGCATCGAGCGCGATCAAACGCTGTAAGCCTTGCAGGAAAAGACGACCCGCGGTCGACAAGGGTGCAGGTTTACGGCCGTTGCGGTCCGGCTGATAACGCGCGCCAGGTTTGCCGACCCACTGGACTTCCAGTTCGCCGACGTTGGCGGCACCGCCGAGTGTTTCTCCACCAAAAGCTGAGTTGTTTGGTTTGCCGTAGAGGTGCGACCATTCTCCAGCGCCAGGTAACGCGTCGCGCTGGGCACGTAGCAGGTTGTGTCCAGAGATTGCCAGCGAAGACGATCGGGGAAAGAACTGTTGTCCGCGTTTGTCACTAGCCGGCCACCAGACGACGCCACCATCGGGCCGTGCAAGTCTCTGGCACTCTTGCGGCGAAATGGGCACTGGTGTTCCTGATTTTGTCATCTGGCTGCAGATCACCAGGTTGGCGAATGCGCTGGTGAAGGGTAGCCGCTCAAAAGAGGTCACCTGACGTAACACGATGCGACCGGCCGCAGCAGATGCTATCGGAACGAGTTTTGCCAGACGGGTTGGTTCTTGTTCGGCGACCACGATGCGGAACTGACTTTGACGTGCCAACGATTGGCAGAGTTCCACATCTGCTCCCAGTACGAGGCAGATCCCGCGTTTTGCGGGCGTGTTTTGTAGGATCCCTTGAACAAGGTCCACCACAGGTTGGGGCGTTACTGCTGCCTGGTTGACAGCGGATGCTGTAGCGGAACTGCCTGGCACAGGTACCCTGACGCGGCGGGCTTCGTAATTGAAGAAGGTATCGCATTCGTAGGGCCCGGCAGTTCCGGATGGGTTGGCCGGATCGTCTAAATGAATAGAGTAAGAATAGACGCGGTTGTGTCGTAATCCGGTTAACACGACCTCGTGTTCCAGGCGTGAACCTTCGAGATGTATGCGCTGGGTGCTCTCGCTACTGTCTAACTGATAACTCAAGTGGGTACTGGTCGGCTGATGCGTGTGCCACCGGATGACGGCCTTGCCGGGTTCGGTGAACTGGAGATACGGCCCCAGAGCGAGGTCGGCCGGTGGAGGAGTGCGCAGTGTTTTTGTTTCTGCGTGTTGTTGAATTTCTGTGGCCGTGAGGACGCGGCGATAGATACGGACTTCATTGAGCATTCCAGTCATTCTGAAATTCTCATCCTTGTCGTGGTACGCGCCGATTTCGAAGAACGCCTGGGGCGGGTAAAAGATATCCCCCTGCTCTGCACTCGACTGGTTCTCCAGCTTGCCGTTGATGTACAGTCGCATTTGTTGTCCATCGTAGGTGCCCACCACGTGGTACCACTTGCCCTGCCGTAACGCAGTTTTTGCTTTTAAGTAAGTTAGTTTTCCACTGCCTTTTTTACTGGCTAAGGCGAAGGTCGGATTCAGTTCGCTATACCCCAATAACCAGCCACGCTCGAAAGTACCGTTGTCTTGAATAGCGCCCACGATTCCGCCCCATTGGAGTGGCGTATCGATGCGTACCCAGGCTTCTGCCGTGATTTCACGGTTGGGTAATCTGGCCGTGCGATGGTCTTTGGCAATCAGCACTTGCGTCGAACTACCGTCAAGTACGAGTGCTTCATGATCTTCAACGCGCGCGAAGCGAGGTTTTCCAGTCAAGGTTGCGGCGCGTTTTCCCGCGAGGTTGCGGATCGCTCCAGCGGATCGCTGGCTCCGATGGAAAACCCAGCGGCCAGCCAGACCCGCATCATCGATTTGGGGGATGGGTGACAGTTTTTGCGTTATCTCAACACTGGCAGTTTCCTCTGGCGTTGTGCTGGCTGTGACCGCGCGGGGTTCGCCGCGGGCAAAGGCGTAGAGCACACCCAGATCGGTACTGACGAGTAATTGGCCGTTGGCGACTGCCAAGCCATAGGCTCTCCCGGAGACCTCGTGTTCCCAGACTTGCTGTCCGTCGCTGACCCGAAATGCACAGACGCGATCGGTGCCACCGGCAAACAACGTATCTCCCGCAAGAACCAGTGCCAGTCCGCAATCGCAAGGGGTCTGCCATAGGGGCTTTCTCCGGGCGACGTCGGTTGCGGCCAGCGTATCGTCGGTCAACATGTATGACACCGCGTTGGCTACGACCATCGCATTACCACGACGATAAGTGGCGATCGTCTCTCCCGTTGTCGATTTGCTGGCGGTGATCCAGCCTTTCTTGTTACCGGGACCGTGGAGGATTAAATCTTCGTTGGCCAGTACGACAAACGATCCGCCGCCACCTTTCAGGGCACCGAGGGGTTTTCCATCCGTCCGCGAAAATAGCTGGGGTGCGACCCGACCTTGAGGCACGATGAGCCTTGTGGGAGAGGCAACGAGCGGACCTTCCATCGTTTGTTCGTTGATTTCACGGACAAAACATCCCTCGGCCTCGGGGGTTCCCCGCAGGGCATCCACAGCGCACAGATAGGAGGTCTTCCAGGGTAGCATTGAAGCAGTGAAGTAGGCTACCTTCTTATCGACGAGTACACCGCTGCGGCATGGCCAGAACGGAATGAGTCGTCCATTGTTCACGATCTGATCGCTTTCGGGACTGGGTTTGAATTTCCAGATGAGTGCTCCGCTGTTGGCATTGAGGCAGTAGGCAAATCCATCATCTGAGGCAAAATACAGCCGTCCGTCAGCCCAGGTTGGAGCCACTCGTACCGGGCCCCCGGTAGAAAACATCCAGATTTTCTTGCCGGTTGCCGCATCGAGGCAATAGACGCCTTCGTCCGCAGTAGATCCGAACCAAATCTTGTGCTGCACCGAGACCGGATGAAAAACCGGGTCATAATTGCGCATGGAGCGCAGACCGCGGATGCCGGCATATGCATCCCATTTAGCGGGTCCCGACCAGGCGGGATCAGGCAACGCTGCGGAAGTCCACTTCCATTGCACCACGAGCTGCTTCACGTCGAGCTGTTCGTTGGTGTGGGCATTGCGCCGGTTATTCTGCTGGTAGGTGGGCCAATCAGCGGCCCGCGCAGCAAGTGCCAGATTTCCAATTAGGAGCCACAGACTTGCCTGCAGGATACGCTGGCGTAACAGCATCGACGACCTCCACTGGTTGGCGGACCAGGCCTGACGGCTTGGTTCGCCAATGGGTTGAATTGCTTGTTCTGGGTAATTGCCAATCAGGACGGTGTGAGTTCGGCGTGTGGCCCAACGACAACAGTGGTGCTAGCACTTAGTGGATACTGCTGAATCAGCCTGGCAAGGTGGTCGCAGGTGACTTCTTGATAAGCGTTGATAATATCTCTCACCGTACGATATTCGTGGCGTTGAATCCAATGGTTTCCGACACTAAACATGCGGTTTGTGGAACGTTCGCTTTGCAGAATGAGATGTGCCGAGATTTTGTTTTGTGCTTGTTGCAGTTCTTCCGGCCGGACTCCACCAGACTCCAGTTCCAATTCAATTTCACGTACTCGCTCGAGGTTGCGTGAAGTGTCCCCCGGGGCGCAGCATAGGAACGTCATGAAAATGCCGGTACCTTGGAATTCATAGGCGGCGACGGAAGCGTATTCTGCGAGACCCGTATCGACCAGCTCCCAGAAGAGCCGGCTGCCACTGTCGTCGCCAAGAATGGTTGCCAGCAAACGCCCTGCGTAGCGACTGGAGTCTTCGGCAGCCGGTCCATTCGTGATTTGGACCACGTATTCCTGATGTGCAGCGCTGTGCTGCACGATTTCCAGGCCGCTGTGTGCCTGGGCGCGGGGTGTCTCACGTTGCGTCGGAAACGGTTTCCATTGTCCGCACGACTGACTGGCTTGCTCGACCAGACGGTCAAAATCGACGTTCCCGGCTGCGACTAACGCCATGTTTTGCGGACTGTAACGCTCTTCAAAGTAACCACGCATCTGTTCGGCGCTCAACGCGGTGACACTGTCACAGGTTCCCAGCACGCTTTGTCCCAATGGATGCTGCGGAAAATGTGCGGCCATACATTTTTCGTTGGCACCAAAAGGAGGCTGGTCATCGTACTTAGCGATCTCCTCGAGAATCACCTGCTTTTCCGTTTCGAAATCATGCTCACGGAGAGCCGGTCGCATGATGTCGCCAAGCAGTTCAACAGCATGGTCCTGGTATTCGGGCAAGACCGTGGCGAAAAAGACGGTCTGTTCCTCACTCGTAAACGCATTGGAATGAGAGCCGATTTCATCCAGGGTACGGTTCACATCCTCGGCGGTGCGCGTGGTAGTGCCCTTGAAGACCATGTGTTCCAGGAAGTGACTCACTCCGGCGAGCTCGGGCGTTTCGTCCCGAGCACCTGTCTTCACGAAGAAAGCGATCGCGGTTGAATAGGCTTGCGGGTTGCATTCGGCGACCACTTCCAAGCCGTTATCGAGCGTTTGCTGACGAAATTCCAAGAGGGATCTCCAGTTGTTTTTCACCCAGCGTCACAATCGTGAAATCGGCGGGGGGATGTTCGGCCAAATACGCATTGATACTGTCACAACTCAGATCGTCAATGATGCGACCGATTTCCTCTAATGTCTGGACACGTTTCAGGTAGTACCAATCTGCGGCAATCGATCCACTACGGGCGGCACTGGATTCTTGTTGCATAATCAGTGCGCTCTTGATTCTTGCTTTGAGGCGATTGAGCTCCTCTTGCCGGATGCCTTCTGACAACCGTGTCAGTTCTCCGATGAGGACATCGAGAGTTTCTTGCGCGCGTTCTGTTGTTGTACCGCTGTAACAAATCACGCTGCCACGGTCACGGAAAGAATGGCAGTGTGCATGTACGGTGTAACACAAGCCCCGTTTTTCTCGAACTTCGTCAAACAGCCGCGAACTCATGCCATCACTCAAGACACCGACAGCGCCACGGGCCTGGTAATATTGTGGATCGGAATACGGGACGCTGGGATACGCAATCGCGATGTGCGTTTGGCTGGAGTCGTGGTCCATGTGAATGTAGCCACCGGTTCCGGATTTTTCCGTAATCGACCGCGTCGGTCGTGCTGGCCAATCACCAAACAGCTCGTCTATCTGTTTGCGCAACTCGTCCCAGTCGAATTTCCCGGCGACGCTGAGAATAGCTTCGCCGGGTTGGTAGGTTGCATCTACATGGTTCTGTACGTCACTGATGGAAATGTTCTCGACCGCGGCAAGGGTGCCTGGAGTCGGCTTTCCGTAAGGTTCTCCGTAATGTCGATTGCGGAGCTCGTGCATCGCTTTCTGTGCAGGGTCGTCGTCTATGGCGCGAATTTCATGGAGACAAACTTGTCGACTGTCCTCGAGTTGCTCGCTGGGCAGCAGCGGACGTTGCACAAGATCTGCGTAGATCTGTAACGCCATACCCAGCCGCTCCGCGGGCATCGCGCCGCCAAAGCTGGTGTGGGCATTGGAAACCGAAGCGGAACGATCAACCCCCAGGTTTTCCAGATCTTCGACAAACTGGCGGCTGTTGCGTTTGCCGCAACCACGTTGCACCATTTCACATGTCAGATTCGCGAGGCCGGCACGATCATCGGGATCGTACCGGACGCCGGCAGGTAACAGCATTGCAAACGCCACCGATTCCAGCCAGGGCATGGGATCTGCCAGCAAAACGAGACCATTAGAGAGCGAGTGAGAGAAAGCGTTTTGTGTCACGTTGATCTTTATTCAGAGTTGGCGAACACCGTTCGAAGGAGACGTGGTCAGGCCGCCGGAGTACGGGTTACTCATTTGCTCATCGGTCCAATACGCGGGTCGGAAGAGAGCGGCCTACCGTCAGTTTACCGCTTCGCGTTCCCGCTAGACTACCCATCCAACAAAGATCTTTTGAGTTGCTTTGACGGTTGCTGCCGATGTCTTTTGAAGTCGTCCTGGAAATGAGGCTTCGGAGACGCGCAGGTATGACTTCCAGAGATCGATGTGCCTTGCGTTCAATGTCATTATCGTCTCCAGGACGCGGCTCGTGTACGGTCGCTGGGAAGTGGGAAACCGAGAGGTCGTGCCACGCATCACGCGTAGACGACTTCGGCTGCTTTATAGACGGTCTTGATGCGGCGAAACCCGAGCCGTTGGTAAAGTCGCAGCGCTCCTGTATTCTGCGCCGTCACTTCGAGTTGGACACGAGACATGCCGGCCGCCTGGAATCCGGATAACGCCGCGTGCAGTAACTGGGTACCCAGCCCCTGACTGCGATGTTGCGGCGTTACACCAATGTTTTGCACCGACCCGGTATTGCGATCTTGTCGAATGCCCTGAATCGTACCGGACATTTCATCTACAGAGGATGGGCTCTGCTGGCACTGCAACAGCCAGGTTGACTGGGGAACAAAATCGCGGCGCTGCGAGATCTCTTTCATCAACCTCTGACAGCCTTCCCGCTGTCCAAGGCAGGGGAAAACATTTGCATCAATTTCATGGCAGAAACTCTGGTATTTCGCTTCCGCGTGATGTTGTAGCAAGGACGTCGACCAGGACAGCAGTCGATAACCTGTCGGCATTGGTGGCGGCGCAAAAATACCATCGGACAAGTCGATTTCCATGCGGTAACGTTTGAAGTAAGTCAACCCCATCACCAGTCACTCAAGTTGGAGTTCCCGATCGGATCGGTGCACGCAGGTCTCTTCCTTATGCACCTGTACCGTGGAAATCACGGGATCCCACGCGGGAAAACACAGCACCTCGCGAGTTCCCGACCTGGCATGCGCGCCTCATCCTATCGCTCCTCATCTGGCTCGTCAAACTTTTGGATGGCAGCACATCGTACGGTTTCCACATCCACCGCGCTGGGCCCGCACGCCGATCATGCGGTGCACCTGGGGCCAGCTATCCAGCTGAGGGACGGGCGAGGTGGGTGACGCGCTGCACGATTTTGCATAGTCGAAAACAGATGCGATGGATTGTCAAAACTGTGCTTCCAAGTGCATGCTTGAAACCTATGCAAGAGTATCCTGGCAGCAGCGACAGCCTGAACGCCGAAACATTTCCGGATCCCGTTCGTGTTCCGGATGAAATCCAGCACGAACGGCGTGAAAGAACCCATCGTTTGACACGAGTTGCTTTTTTGGGAGTCGGCGTGCGGCTCCTGATTATTGTGATTGAGTTGGCAGGCTTCAGTTATTGGCGTTACTCCGTTTTGTTGGTCGATGCGCTGGCGACGATTGCTGACGTGGTGGCGAGTCTATCCATCGTTGTTGCCATTCGCCTTGCGCAACGGCCGCCCGATCGAGAACATCCTTTTGGACATGGCCGCTACGAGCCCTTGGCTGGCTTGCAGCTGGCGTTGTTGATTTCCCTGGTGGGCTGCTATTTGTTCGGGCAGCAGCTGTTTTCAGCCGTGGTGGAGCCAGCGGTCGGTGTCGTGACAGTTTGGGCTTGTGCGATTCCGGCTTTGGCGGCCTTATTGCTGGAAGTCAGCTATCGTTGGATTTCTCGAATCGGCAAGCGAGAAAATAGTGCGGCACTGGTTGCTGAGGCAACGCATTACCGCATCGACGCGATTTCCAGTTTGTTGGCGGCTGTTGGCTTGCTGGTGGCTACTATGGCGCCTGGCTTCGGATGGCAAGACCTGAGTCTGTTGATCGACCATCTCTTTGCTATGTTGCTGGCAGCCATGATGATTGTATTAGGAATTGTGGCGGCGCGAGAGAACCTGCATCAGTTAATGGACCGCATTCCCGAAGCGAAGTGGTTCGATTTGGTCCAACGCGCAGCTGTTGAGGTTCCCGGTGTCCTGGAGGTCGAGAAGATTCGTATTCAAAACGCAGGCCCTGATGCCCACGTTGATATCGATGTGGAGGTTGACCCCGACGCGACAGTCCGCAACGCGCATGTCATTGCCCAGCACGTTCGCGCACGAATTCGTACGGAATGGCCTGCAGTGCAGGACGTCGTTGTGCACATTGAACCGTACTATGCGGGGGATCACTGAGGCGGCCTGCTCGAATGCAGGGAGCGAGGCCTGCCATTACGTTTTCAGGGGACACATGCGCTCATGCCGGGCAGAGGCCGCGGGTTGTTTTCAGAGTGCCTGATTGCAGTAGGTGAGTAGTCTCTCGGCCGCTTGTTCTCCGCTGCGAATACAGAATGGAATTCCAACGCCGCGGTATGCATTGCCCGCGAGTTCCAGTCCGGGCAAAGTAGCAACTGTCTGTTCGATTTTGTCCACGAGTTCCAGGTGGCCCACATGGTATTGTGGCATCGCCTGTCGCCAACGTACCGACTGGCTGGCAATGGGTTCCCCTTGCGCGCCGATTAACTCGTTCAACTCGGCGCGGGCAATCTGTTCCAGTTCGTGGTCTGCGAGGTCGAGCAGTTGTGGTTGTAGTGCACCACCCAGGAAAACTCGAATCAATGCCAGGTCTTGCGGCGCCCGCCCGGAAAATTTCACGTGTGAGAAACTGGCAGCCAGAACCTTTCGCCCTTCGCATTGCGGAACGACAAAGCCAAAGCCGTTGAGGGCGTGTTTGATTTGTTCACGGCGATAAACCAATGCCGCTACGACGGCGCTGGCGTAGGGAATTGAGCGTAACCGTGTGGTGAGTTCCCGGTGATTGTCTGCCAGAAGGTCGGCTGCTCGGAAGGCGGGTATTGCTACAATCACACCATCGAACATCTGTGACTGTTGTGGTTGGCTGGTGTGTAGTTCCCAGCCGGTTGCCGTCCGCTGTACTCGTGAAATGGTTTGCTGGCGTCGTATGGTATTGGCTGGAAGGCGGGCGGCGATGGCATTCACCAGGTCGGTCATGCCACCCCGGGGCGCGACAAACATCCCGTAACGCGCACCACTGGCGGACGTATTGTGCCGGGCTGCTTTTCGGACACCGCGAATCAGACTGCCGAATTCACGTTCCATTTCGGCAAACTGAGGCATGGTGGCTGCCATGCTCAGCTTTTGTGGATCGGCGGTATAAATACCCCCGATGAGTGGTTGAATCAGTCGCTCGTATGCTTCTTTACCAAAACGTCGTGTTGCCATTGCCTTCAGGCTTTCGTCCATCTGGTCCTTCTTTCGCGGTACCAGTAACTCGGCGGCAAGTCGGAGTTTTCCTTTCCAGGACAGGAGCGGCGTACGCAGTACCGGATAAATACGTGACGGACTCATCAGAGTAAAGCCGGGAGGTACTTCGCAGAGCTTGCCACGGTGAACGACAAACGCGCGCCGTTGTTTGGCATTGGTTGAAATCAGCTGTTGGTCAAAATCGATACGCTGGCATAGATCGAGAGCCCACGGGTCACGAGTCGTGAACATGTCAGCACCGCGATCAACAAGGCAATCAGCCTGTTGTTCAGAGCGGATGACGCCTCCGATCCGATCTGATGCTTCAAACAGAGTGATGCGACAATGCGAGTCGAGCTCTTGCAGATGATGGGCTGCGGATAGCCCAGAGATACCTCCCCCGATAACCGCGATTTGTTTGGGACGTTGTTGCACGATGGAGAAGCTCTCTCTACGCAATGCTTGTCGGGAGTTACCGGTCGCTCTGAACTGTTTCGCCTGGGCCAGGAAATGTCAATGTGTTGGTGTCAAATGCGTTGGAGTAGTTGAAGCGTTGAGCAAAGCTTGTCGAAAATCACCATAGGCCGAAAATCACGCATTGGGAGAATGGTCTCTTGGGTGGATTAGATTCTTGACTTGCCGTCCCAACTAGCGATTTGAACTAGTTTCGGGCAGGTGTGGGGCTACGACCGAGATGAAAGTTGCGCCGTTACTGTTCAGGTATCTTTTTCCGGTATGGAACTCGCGGCAGGCTTGCCAGGTCCTCTGCACGTGCCTTTGCCGGGCACGGTAAACACTCGCGCATTCGATACCGGGCATTGACGTGGACCTCATACGAATTTGTTCAACGTGAATCCAGTAGCAGTTGGATTTCGTTGGCAATCGTGGTGGGATCCGCCATGCGCCCCAACCCCTGACTGCGACAGCTCAGCCAGCCAGCGTCGGGGCCGACGAGATGGACACCATCCTCTTGCAATTGTTTGACATTTCGTTGCACGGCCGGATGTGACCACATGGATGAGTTCATCGCCGGAGCCATGACGACAGGTCCGGAAAATGCCAGATAGAGTGTCGACAACAGATCATCGGCGATCCCGTTGACGGCTTTGGACAGGAAATCCGCGGTCGCCGGAGCGATACAAAGCAGCTGTGATTGTTCCGGCAACGTGATGTGCGACCCTAGCGGGTGTCGCTGACTATCAAATAATTCGTCCACGACAGGCCGGCCGCTCAGAGCCGCAAATGTCGCTTTGCCGATAAAAGCCTGGGCGGCCCCGGTCATCACAACATTGACGAGTACACCTGATTGCACAAGTTGGCTGACCAGATCTGCCGATTTATAGGCCGAAATTCCCCCGGTCACACCAACGATAATTTCCGGGCCGCTCATAGATCGTTCAGGTCCAGTTCGGGACTGTCACCGCCCTCTGGCATCTCACCTGTGACGCGTACTTCGTTAGAAGTATCCAGAAAGATCTTGTCTTGAGTGATTTCCTGCAGCACGACCGACATCTTGTCGGTCGTGTCGAGATCGACGAGTGCACGGCTACCCGCATTCAGCTGGACGAGCCGTTTTTGGATCAGGGTTGAGAGTTTGAAGCGACCACCGAGTTTATTGACAATCTCTTCTTCTTTTAACTCTTCCAGCATCAGGTATTTTCTCCATATTGTGCGAGCGTTTCACAGACTTTCTGAACAGTGTCATTCACTCGCTGATTGAGGATGGCATGCTTGTATTGATGCCTTTGGTCCAACTCGTGTTGTGCGACTTCGAGGCGTCGTCGGATTGACGCTTCCGAGTCCGTTTTCCGGTTTCGCAACCGTCGCTCTAATTCATCCAGGGAATTGGTGTGTACAAAGATGGTGATGCAGTCTGGAACTTCCTCTAAAACCGCCAGAGCGCCTTCCACGTCAATCTCCAAAACTACCCACTTTCCGTCGGAAAGGCCAGCCTGGACCTCACTACGCAGCGTTCCATACCAGTGCCCGCGTCCGAAAACCTCTTTGGATTCCAGGAAATCGCCGGCTGCGAGTCGCTCCGCGAAGGTCTCCTTGCTAAGGAAATGATAGTCAAAGCCGTTGCGTTCCCCGGTACGCGGTTCACGGGTCGTAGCGGATACGCTGACAACCAGCGGCAGGTCGCAGGTTTCCAGGAGGCCACGCACTACCGTTGATTTTCCGGAACCCGAAGGTCCAGAAATAATCACCAATTTGCCATTTCCAAGTTCCATGCAAATTCGAGGGAGGCCGAGGTTTCGGGGGGGGAAGCGAGTGCCGGGCTGAATTCGGGTCAACTCAAATTTGACTTACTCCGCATTCTGAATCATTTCTCGCATGCGTTCAATCGCTGATTTCATTTCGATGACGTATTTTGAGATTTCTGAATCGTTCGCTTTAGATCCTATGGTATTGGCTTCGCGAAACATCTCCTGAATCACGAATTCCAGCTTGCGACCGTTGTTGGCGGGTTGATTCAAGATCGAATCGAACTGTTCCAGGTGGCTTTGCAACCGCACAATTTCTTCGGAAATGTCACAGCGTTCCGCAATCAGCCCCAGTTCCCGGGCGATGTCGACGGTTTTGATTTCAATTTCATAATCGGAGAGCCATTGGTTGATGCGTTCTGTGAGGCGGCTGTGGTAGGCGCGAACGACATCAGGCGCTCGGGCTGAAACGGCATCCAGCTGATCGGCAATCGTCTGGCAGTTGGTTCGCAGATCGAGTGCCATCGCGCTACCTTCTTCCGCGCGCATTTGGGTCAAGCGGCCAAGCGCTTCACGGATGACTGGCTCGAGAACGATCCACTCTGCCTCCAAATTCAGGTCGTCGCGAGTTCTGTTTTCCACGACCCCTGGCAGGGTCAAAAGCGTCGCCAGGTCGACGGAGAATGACGCGCCGGTTCCCTCGGCCCATTTGACCAATTGCGAGTGGTATCCGCCAAGAATCTGTTCGTTGAGGGAGTAGTCTTTACCAGAGGTACTGCGCTCGATCTTGACAGACACTTGAATTGTGCCGCGACGAATCAACTCGCGGACGAGTGTTTCGATGCGAGGCTCAAGTGAGGCGTGGGTATCTCCTGCCCGGACGTTAACTTTGAGGTATCGATTATTGACGCTGCGCACTTCGACCGTAACGTTTTGTTCGTTGGACTCATAGTACGACTCGCCATGTCCGGTCATGCTCAGTAGCAACGGAAAACACTCCCACGTTTTGCGGGCCAACTAACCCCGCCTGGTTTGAGTATATATTTGCAGGTGCCCGGCAGCGTGTGACAGCTTGCCAGGTAACCTCTTGCTACACGATCGCGTTTTGCGGAGTTGGTAGACGTAACAAGTTGCTGTTCCCACGGCGTTCAACACAAAGCACATGTCGCTGTCTGGCATGTGGTGCGGAATTCAGGGAGTCTCGCTGCTCTCCGGCGTGGCCTCATTTTGTGAGGGATTGTCGGCAGTTTTGCCCTTAGGGGGTGTGGTGTCCGGTGCGCTGGTTCCGGCGCCTTCCAAGAGGGGATTAGTCAGAGCGTTGCCCGCATCGGTGTTTTCAGTTTCAGACGTACCGACAGCAGTTGTGTCGGGTTCTGCGTCGAAGTTCGAGAAACTGGAGCTGCTGCTGCTGCTGCTGGAAACAAAAATCAATCCGATGCAGAGTGCAATCCAGACCGCCGCAGTGCCGATGGTGAATTTGGTGAAGACATCGGCCGCTTTGGTGCCAAAGGCGCTTTGACCACCGGCCCCGCCGAAAGCACCCGATAATCCGCCACCCCGTCCACGCTGCAGCAGCACCAGGCAAATCAAGAACAGCGACGTCACGCACATCAGCAAGCCACCTGTGCTTCGAAACCACCAAACCCACTGAATCGCTAGGATTGACATGCGTGCGTCACTCCGTGTTTCACGACGTTGATTGAATGTTGAAAAGATCCAGGAATTGCTTCGATCGTTGGCGTTTTTTGAAAAGCACACCAATCATTCGAGGGCGCCGGTCACGGGGTCGCGATTTGTTGGAAAGTGTACGAACACCATACCGGCTGCGATTCCAGGTGAAAGGATTTTAACTACACGGGTATTGTTTGCAGGGAACTGGGGCCACCGCGAAGCAGGGGTTGCAACTGCTCGAACCCTAAGAGTTCAGGCAGGTTGCAGCTGCCTCCACGATTCCCAGAAAGCTGTCCGCTTTCAGTGATGCGCCGCCGACCAGAGCACCGTCGACATTTGGTTGGGCGAGCAACTCGGCGGCATTTTCAGGTTTTACACTGCCACCATATTGAATCCGTACTTGCGTGGCAGCCTCGTGATTGTAACGGTTTTCCAGGATCGTGCGAAGGTCTGCATGCACTTCTTCGGCCTGCTCGGGTGTTGCGACTTGTCCAGTTCCAATAGCCCAGACGGGTTCGTAGGCGATCACCAACTGAGAAACCTGCTGGGGGGAGAGGTCGCCCAGGCTACCAGCCACCTGTTCTTGCACAATGTCCGTAGTTTGGCCTGCTTGCCGTTGTTCCAGCGTCTCACCGACGCAAACAATCGGGATCAGCTCGGCCGCGATCGCGGCCTGTACTTTTTGCTGGACCAGGCCGTTTGACTCGCCCAGGATGTGACGCCGCTCGCTATGTCCGAGCACTACGTACCGACAACCCAAGTCGACCAGCATGGCAGCGCTAATCTCGCCGGTGTAGGCTCCATTTGGTTCGTGATACATATCCTGGGCGGCTAAAGAAACAGGAGAACCTCTTAACGCGTCGCCAGTAGCGTGCAGGTAAACACTCGGTGGGCAGGCGATGACGTCCACGGGATGGTCTTCAGCAATCGCACTGGCCACCTGTTGTCCCCATTGTACTGCCTCGCTGCGATTGAGGTTCATCTTCCAGTTTCCGGCAATCAGGAATCGTTTCACGTTTTTGTCCTCGAAATAAGAATGGGGCGTTGTCGCAGCGCGTTACGCCGTTCTACGAATGC
Source organism: Planctomycetaceae bacterium (assembly GCA_002724245.1). Classification (GTDB taxonomy): domain Bacteria; phylum Planctomycetota; class Planctomycetia; order Pirellulales; family Pirellulaceae; genus UBA9264. The sequence continues at coordinate 40,307 of PBOG01000018.1, read as the reverse complement.
TAAAGCGTCGGTCATCGTGTGTGATGCCGTGTCGCAAAGGCTATTGCACAGCCTGAGAAATTCCGTAGCTTCCCAATGCGTCCAGGCGCACGGTCTTTTTTCCCAGTGATGTCAGAGAGCGTTTGACTTTCGCGTCGTTTTGATGTCCTTCCAGTTCGACAAAGAACAGGTATTCATTTGGTGTACCAGCCATGGGAAACGACTCGATCCAGGTCAGGTTCAGGCGATTCCGTTTGAAGATCGCCATCACGTCGGCCAGCGCGCCCGGCTGATGTGAGATCTGAAACATCAGGGATGTTTTATCGTGTCCTGTTCGTTTGGGAGATGCGTCTCCAATAACGGCAAATCGTGTGATGTTGTTCTTGTTATCCTCGATATTTGATGCAGCCGGCTGGAGACCGTAATTGATACCCGCCTGCAGGCTTGCGATTGCCGCGGCCCCTGGTTTTTCGCTTGCTAGTTGGGCGGCCGCTGCGGTACTTGTCATTTCGACAAGCCGGCTGCTTGGCATATGCCGCGCGAGCCAACCCCGACACTGGGACAGCGCTTGTGGCTTGCTATAAATCTCTTTGATTTCGGCAAGTTGGGAAAGTGACAGCAAAAAATGGTGGATGTGTAGATTGACTTCGCCACAGATTTTCACGGGTAAACGAGCAAACATCTCCAGCGTGTCGACGACGCGGCCATCTGTGGAATTTTCAATCGGCACAATTCCGAATTGGCATTGGCCGCGATTCACCGACTCAAACACCGCTGCGATGGTGCCTACGGGAACCAGCTCATGGCTCTGGCCAAAGCGTTTGATTGCGGCGATGTGACTGTAACTGTAAACGGGGCCCAAAAATGCGACTCGAATGTTCTCTCTCAGGTGCGTACAACCGCTGTGCAATTCACGAAAGATGGCTTCGATTGTTTGTGCTGTGAGGGGGCCTTTATTCGTCGCGGTAATACTGTTTGCTACGGTGTTGCCGTTGGCAAGTTCTCCAGTTTTATCTAGCTGTTGATATGCCTTAGCACGCTGATTCAGTAGCTTCACCAGCTCACGGTCCAGTCGGTTGAGAGTGCGCTGCCGTTCTTTACTGGCGGCAGGGGGGCGCGTTTGACTGGATTTCTTTTTCGCCATTGTCCAATTCCGTTGCCCCATCGTTTTCCGTTTACGCACCGATGGTGGGCAATATCTCGTCGGGGATGCGCGTTCTTGTACTGACGACTCCACAGGGTGTCAACCAACCATCACATGCGCCGGGGTCCTGGGCATCGGCGTTTACGTTACCACCTGACTCGGATGAGTCAGGCCTTTGGCGCAGGTTAGCGAGCTGTCAAATTGGCAGGATTCTGGGGCCTGTTAATCGACTGCCAGATGCGACGTTTCCGGTGCGTTTCCGTAAGGTGTTTATTTTAAACGACTTGCGATTTAATGTGCATCTTGGTTTAGCCTTGGCACGGCCTTTGCATTACTTGTTACTACAACCGCGTTTTGCTCTGTGGAGCGGCGGGCTCTGTGGAGTGGCGGATTCTTCGATTTTGTTCACGAAAATTCGACTGGCTTACAGCCAGACTTAGCAAAGACATTGGTGAAAACAGGCCACGTGCAGGAGGACATCAGTATGTCACAAGGCGAAAAGATCATTGGGATCGACCTGGGAACAACGAATTCAGTGGTGGCTGTCATGGAAGGCAGTGAACCCAAGGTGTTGCAGAACGCAGAAGGCAATCGGCTGACTCCCAGCGTTGTTGCATTTACCGACAAAGGCGAACTCGTTGGTGAACCGGCCAAGCGGCAAGCTGTGACGAATCCTACCCGCACCGTCTATTCGATCAAGCGGTTCATGGGGCGTCGTCACCATGAAGTGGAATCTGAGGAAACCATGGTTCCTTACAACGTTGTTGGAGATTCCGGTGAATATGTTCAAGTTGGTATCGATGATAACCAGTTCACACCGCAAGAGATTTCAGCCAAGACGCTGCGCAAATTGAAGGAAGCAGCGGAGTCGTACCTGGGGCATAAAGTCAACAAGGCGGTGATCACAGTCCCCGCCTACTTCAATGATGCACAACGCCAGGCGACAAAAGATGCTGGCGAGATCGCCGGCCTGGAAGTGGCCCGGATCATCAATGAACCGACGGCTGCAGCAATGGCTTACGGGATCGAACACGAGAAGAGCGAGAAAATTGCCGTTTTTGACCTCGGTGGCGGAACCTTTGATGTCTCTGTATTACGTGTCGAAGAGGAAGACGGACATAAGGTTTTCGAGGTCGTTGCTACCAGTGGCGACACGCACCTGGGTGGCGATGATTTCGACGACAAGCTGATCAACCATGTGGCAGCAGAATTCAAAACAGAAAGTGGCATTGATCTGAGAACGGATCAAATGGCATTGCAGCGTCTGCAAGAAGCCTGTGAGAAGGCCAAGAAAGAGCTGAGCAGTGTGCCGCAAACCGAAATCAATCTGCCGTTTATCACGGCGGACGCATCCGGTCCCAAGCATTTGCAGATGACCATTACCAGGGCGACATTTGAAGAGCTGATTGACGGCCTTGTCGATCGCTGTCGCACACCGATTGAACAGGCGCTCAAGGACGCAAAATTCTCTCCAGGCGACATCGACGAAGTGGTGCTTGTCGGAGGTTCAACGCGGGTGCCCAAGGTCCAGGCGATGGTGAAGGAGCTGTTTGGCAAGGAGCCGCATAAGGGTGTTAACCCGGATGAAGTGGTGGCGGCCGGTGCGGCGATACAAGGTAGTGTCTTGGCGGGCGATCGCACGGATGTTTTATTGCTTGACGTCACTCCACTTACCTTAGGCATTGAGACGGAAGGTGGTATCTTCACCGCGCTAGTGAATCGCAATACGACGATTCCTGCGGCCAAGGAGGAGAATTTTAGTACGGCTGCCGATGGACAAACCGCCGTAACGGTTAAGGTGTTCCAAGGTGAACGGAAAATGGCTGCGCACAATCGCTTGCTGGGAGAATTCAATCTGGAAGGAATTCCTCCGCAACCGCGTGGAACACCACAGATCCAGGTTAAATTTGATATCGATCAAAACGGGATCCTCAACGTGTCGGCCAAGGATCTGGGAACGGACAAAGAGGCTTCCGTGACGATTAAACAGGCGTCCGCGTTGGACCAGGCGGAAATTGACCGCATGCGTGGTGACGCCGAGGCGAACTCCGACGAAGACAAACGTCAGTTTGAGTTGGCTACAGCGCGCAATGAGGCGGAACACATGTGTTATCAGCTCGAGAAAGAGATCGAAGATAACGCCGAAAAGCTGACCGATGCAGATCGGGATCCTTTACAAAAATCGATCGAGAAAGTGCGGGAGGCCGCTAAGGCAGAGGATGTTCCGGCGTTGAAGGCCACAATCGAGGAGTTAGAGCAGGCTCGCATGGCATTCAGCAAGACCTTGTACGAAAAGACGGGGGCGGCAGACGGCAATGCTGGGGACGCGGATGAACCGCCCGCGGATGGTACCAGTGGTAGTTCGGATGACGATGCGATCGATGCGGAGTTTGAAGTCAAGGACTCCTGATCGGATGTTTTGTCCGACGTTGTGGCTGTGGCAACGTGACGCATCTGCCTCGCGCCGAGCGAAGTTGTGCTCCGGGTGGTTACCGGTGGAGTCCGTTCTGGGGCACGGTCTGCGGAGCACCGCCCTGGTTGCGTGATTGGCGCGAGAATGTTTTGTGCGCACTGTGCCTGTCTCACGATGTGTACTGTGTCTGTCTCACGATGTGTACTGTGTCTGTCTCACGATGTGTACTGTGTCTGTCTCGCGGTGCGTACGAGGCTTGTCTTGAGACGTGTACGGGAATTTTGAATCTGAACGTCCGTCAACGAAAGGTCCGAATCGATGACATTCCGAATGGACAAACTGACGACGAAGGCTCAAGAGGCAGTTGTTGCGGCGCAGCAGCTGGCAACGGAACGTGGGCACGCTGAAACGGGGCCATTGCATCTTTTGCATGCGCTGATGGCGGAGGACGATGGAATTGTCGTTTCCGTGTTGCAACGTATGGACGTAAATATCCCACAGCTCAAGGCTTTGGCTATTGGGGAGTTAGACCGCCTTCCCAGCAGTCAGGGGGGGGCTGTGCCCCAGGCGAGTCGCGAGCTGCAAGATGTACTGCAGGCAGCCGCAACGCAAACCGAGGCAATGCAGGATGAATACACGTCGACAGAGCACTTGCTACTTTCATTGACCCATGTGGCGAGTAGTTGCCAGCGTATTTTGCAGATGAACGGTATCCGAGAGGCGGATGTTCTCGCGGCTCTGCAGGTTATTCGAGGGAGTGCTCGGGTGACCGATCAGAACCCAGAAGAAAAATACCAGGCGTTAGAGCGATATGGAATCGATCTGGTTGACCGTGCTAACCAGGGTAAGCTGGATCCGGTAATTGGCCGGGACTCAGAGATCCGGCGCGTGATTCAAGTGCTTTCCAGACGCACCAAGAACAATCCGGTGTTGATCGGCGAACCCGGGGTTGGCAAGACTGCAATTGCCGAAGGTCTGGCATTGCGCATCGTTCAAGCAGATGTTCCGCAGAGTCTCAAGAATAAGCGAGTGGTTGCGCTTGATATGGGTGCACTGGTAGCTGGCACCAAGTTTCGTGGAGAATTTGAAGAGCGCTTGAAAGCGGTGCTGCGTGAGATGGAGGATGCGGGTGGCGAGGTCATCTTGTTCATTGATGAATTACACACCGTTGTGGGGGCAGGGGCGGCTGAGGGATCTGCAGATGCTGCTCAATTACTCAAGCCTGCATTAGCTCGAGGGGAATTGCGGTGCATTGGTGCAACTACACTGGATGAATATCGCCAGCACATTGAAAAAGACAAGGCTTTGGAGCGTCGGTTTCAGCCGGTACAGGTCGGTGAGCCAACCGCTGAGGATACGATTTCAATTCTGCGCGGCTTGAAGCCACGCTACGAAGCACATCATGGGGTCAAGATCAAGGACTCGGCGATCGTTGCCGCCGCCCGTCTCTCCAGCCGCTACATCACAGATCGGTTCTTACCAGACAAGGCAATTGATCTCATCGATGAGGCGGCCAGTCGGCTTGCCATGGAACTGGAGAGCGTGCCAGCGGAAATTGACGAAGTCCAGCGGCGCTTGCGTCAATTGCAGCTTGTTCAGCGGCAACTGCGTGGAGAGACCGAAGATACTGCGCAAGATCAACTGACTGAGATCGAACAAGAAATGGACGAATTGGGGAAGAAGCTGGCTGACCTGCGGGCGCAGTGGGAAGCGGAAAAGTCGGGGCTGGACGATGTCCAGAAAGTGCGCCAGCAGCTTGAGGCCGTGACGCACGAATTTACGTCGCTGGATGCAACCATCAAGGATCAGCAATCACGCGGCATGCCGGTCAGCGAGTCGGGTTACCAGAAGCTCTATGAACTTGATCTTCAACGGCGGCAATTGGCGGACCGCATGGAAGCCGAGGATGCGCAGGAATTGCAAGAGGCAAAGGAGGCCGGCGCGGAGTCGACCTCCAACAAGACCGAACGCCGGCTATTGCGCCGGGAAGTGACCGAAGAGGAAATCGGCGAGGTAGTAAGTGCCTGGACCGGAATTCCTGTCGCCAAGATGCTTGAAACTGAAAGGGCACGGTTGCTGGTGATGGAAGAACGATTGCATTTACGGGTTGTTGGACAAGAGGAAGCAATTGCAGCGGTTTCTCACGCGGTGCGCCGAAGTCGCAGTGGTCTCCAGGATCCCAATCGCCCGATCGGGTCTTTTTTGTTCCTGGGTCCGACCGGGGTTGGCAAGACCGAGGTCTGCAAGGCACTGGCAGAAGTCATGTTCGACGATGAGCATGCGATGGTACGGTTGGATATGAGTGAATTCATGGAAAAGCACACCGTCAGCCGGTTGATTGGAGCTCCTCCCGGCTACGTAGGTTACGAAGAAGGCGGAAAGTTAACCGAGGCAGTTCGGCGCCGTCCGTATAGTGTGATCTTGTTGGATGAAATCGAAAAAGCGCACACCGACGTTTTTAATTTACTGTTGCAGGTTCTCGACGACGGAAGATTGACTGATAACCACGGCAAGACAGTTGACTTCACCAATTGCATTCTGGTGATGACTAGTAATCTTGGCAGCCAGTTGATTCAGCAGGTTTCACAAGATGGCGGCACCGAAGACCAGATGAAGGACTCGTTGCAGGAGTTGTTGCAGGCTCGTTTTCTGCCGGAGTTTCTTAACCGCATCGATGAGACTTTGGTGTTCAAGCCGCTGACCCGTGGCCAGATTAGCAAAATCGTGGGTTTACAGTTGCAGCGGCTTTCGCGTCAACTTGCCGAGCAGGCAACGACCTTGGAGGTGACCGACGCTGCCCGGGACGCAATTGCCGAAGAAGGTTACGACCCGACGTACGGAGCGCGCCCTCTCAAACGCGTGATCCAGCAACAACTCCATAATCCGCTGGCAACCCAGATTCTCAAGGGTACGGTTCACGAAGGCAGCCATGTCACGGTTGATTTTGATGGAGACCAGTTTTGCATCGACTCGGTAAACGGTGCCGCAACGCAGCACTAGCTGTTTAGTGCTTATGGTGTCGTGATGCGAGCCGTCGCACGCAGGTGTGCGTTTCAGCGGTTTCCAGTTGACGTGGAAAGCCGGCTGACGTTTGTCAGTGCAGTGGCTGGCACCTGTGTCATTGGATGTTGCCGGTTGACACAGTCGGTGCCCCGCTAAACACTGGTGTATGTATGGCGTTTTGTTCTTGTTGTGTTTACCACCTGGTCGATCGCTTACTGATGTCCACTGATTCGAACGACTATCCGGATTCTCCTGTGCCGGAGACGGACTCCCCGCAAGCATCAGTGCCCGTCGACGGGAGTGCTTCGGCACTGCCGCCGGTAGAAGCACCGACCGCCGGTTTCATTCTGCAGCTTTTTTTGATTCCCATGATGATCGTTTCCGTGATCGTGGGAGTGTGGCTTGCTTTCACATGGATGGCACATCTGGGGAATGACCCGCAGGATCTTGTTGCGGCGCTGCGCGTCCCCAATGAGTCAGGCTGGCAAAAAGCCGACATTCTTGCGGAAATGCTTCGCAATCCCAGCAATGATCAGCTCAAGAAGGATGTGCTGCTCGCGGAAAACCTCGCGCAAGTTTTGCGAGGGCAGTTGGCTGCTGGTGCGACCGACGAAAAAAGCGTCTTGATGCGTGTGTTTGTTTGTCGGGCGCTCGGTGAGTTTCGAGTTGCGGAAGCTCTGCCGGCATTGGTTGAGGCGGTCCGTACAGACCGTACCACTGAAGACTTGTTGGTGCGGGACGCGGCGTTACAAGCGATCGCGGTGCTGGCTAGAAATCTTGTTGCGGTACAGGACGCCAAGGTGCTGCAGGCTAATGAACAACTTCTCGCGGCCTTGTTGGACGCTTCGCGTGATTATGCGGAGGAAGGCGGCGGAAGCGAACGCGCCAAGATTCGGTCTGCTGCGGCGTATACTCTGGGGGTGGTTGGTGGCCAGAATGCCAGGGACCGACTTGGAGAGATGTTGCAAGACGCATTTCCGAACGCGCGGTACAACGCGGCCATTGGCCTTTGCCGGCACGGCGACACGCGTGCTGTCCCGGTTCTGTTGGCAATGCTGGATGCGCAGAACAGTCAGGTTGTCGAAGGAGAAGTATCCGATTCGGAACGTGCCAGGAAGCGAAACCTGGTCATGATGAATGCGATTCGTGCGGCGGGACGGTTGGCCGCGCGAAAGCCTGCCTCTGGTCTATCTGATTTGCGTGATCGGCTTGCGCAGATTCGCGACTCTGATCTGCCGCAGGCATTACAGAACGCCGCGAGTGAGGCACTCACTCGGTTTCCTTGATGTAGCAAAACGCGTTCTTGTAACTTTCAGGATCACTGCGCTGGCGTGCCTTACAGAAACCGTATCCAAGTTGGCGTCAGACATCCTGGTTATCAAATGCGGAGGACGCTGCTGTTCCTTCTGAGGAAACCGAGGGGTCGGTTTCTTCCGTCGATGTTGACTCGGCAGCCGGGGCCGTTTGCTCAGGCCCTGCGTCCGACGATGCAGGAGTTCTTGGACCGTGAACCGAGGGGCCGATCAGCTCGGTGAGTTCCGATTCGTCGAGTTCTTCCCGCCGCAGCAGGGCCTGTGTCACGATTTCAAGCTGCTCGCGATGTACGGTAAGCAGCGAAAACGCGCGTTTTGCCGCTGTCTGAAGGATCTGAGTCACTTCGCCATCGATCTGCTCCATCGTGTGCTCGCTGAACTGACGCTGCTGATGAATTTCACGACCCAGAAACGGGTCTTCGTCAGAAAGCTTATAGCTCACCGGACCTAGCTGCATGTTCATTCCCCAGTGGGTAACCATGCGCCGCGCCAGGCTCGTTGCACGTTCCAGGTCGTTTTCTGCACCAACCGTTGTCTCTTCGTAAACGATCTGTTCGGCGGCCCGCCCAGCCATCAACAGGACGAGTTGGTCCTGTAACTCTGACTCGGAGATGCTCAGTCGATCTTCGACTGGCATGGTTTGCGTGGCGCCGAGCGCTCTACCCCGTGGAACGATGGTAACCTTATGGACGCGATCGGCCCCAGTGAGATACCAGGCAGCGAGCGTGTGTCCGGCTTCATGGTACGCAGTTTTTTCCTTTTCACCGTCGCGCAGTACTTCTTCGCGCTTGGCTCCCATCAGTACCTTGTCGCGGGAATAGTCGAAGTCTTCCATGCTGACCGACTTTTTGTCGTTGCGAGCGGCCCACAGCGCAGCTTCGTTGACCAGGTTGCGAATGTCCGCTCCGGTCAAACCAATGGTTGAATCGGCAAGCCGTTCCAAGTCGACATCATCGGACAGTGGGACTTCCCGCACGTGTACCTTGAAAATTTCGACACGTCCTTCGCGCGTGGGTCGGCCGACCGTGACATGTCGGTCAAAACGACCTGGGCGCAAGAGTGCCGGATCCAGGACATCGGGGCGGTTGGTGGCTGCCATCACAATGGTCGAGTCGTTGGGAGTAAAGCCGTCCATTTCGCTAAGGATCTGGTTCAGTGTCTGCTCACGTTCATCGTGTCCACCACCCAGGCCTGCACCGCGCTGGCGGCCTACCGCATCGATCTCGTCAACAAAAATGATCGCGGGAGAATTTTCTTTGGCGTTCTGGAAAAGGTCTCGCACACGGCTCGCTCCGACGCCTACAAACATCTGAATGAACTCACTGCCATTGACGGTGTAGAAAGGTACGTCTGCTTCGCCTGCGACCGCTCTGGCTAGCAAGGTCTTGCCGGTTCCTGGAGGGCCGTTTAACAGGATGCCCTTGGGGACCTGGCCACCGAGCTTCCTGAATTTGTCGGGAGTCTTCAAGAATTCAACAACTTCGGCGAGATCTTCCTTGACGCCCACCAACCCGGCGACGTCGCGAAAAAGTATCGGTTTGTCCGCAATCTCAAAACGTTTCGCCGGGCTTTTGCTGAAGCCGGAGAGAAACCCACCTCCCATGATCTGGTCGCGGGTGCGCCGAAAGGAACTCCACAGGTAGATGAATACGACCAGTGGGAGTCCCAGGGCGATTGCATAAAGCCACATGCCGGTATTGTCGGCGGGCTCGTAGGTCCGTGCGATCGTCCTGTTGCTGGGGTCGCGCAACAACTCTTCGAGTTCCCCTTGGCTCTCTTTCGGTGGGAGTCTGACAGTAAACTCTCGAAAGCGGACAGGCTTTCCGTTTTTTGTCTGGGGCTCCATTTTTCCGGTGACGGGGTCGCGTACGTCAGGGGCATCCCGTTCGTTTTTCAGGACACCGGTAGCCTGCCGTTCTTTGAGCTTAAGTGAGATTACTTCGCCATCTCGGATGAGTTGGAGGAAGTACTCATAACGCTCAAGTGTAAACGGCCGATTGCCCGTCATGTTCATCATGAGGAACAGCAACAGGACTACCGTCGCTGCGACAATCCACAAGCCCGGATTTCCTCGTTTTGGCCCGCGATTAGCATCGGCCTGTTTACGGTCGTCCTTGGATTGGTTCTCCATGAAAAACCCTTACGTAATCTACGCTTCAGCGTGGTGTATTAGAGATGGAGCAAATTAGGACCAGTGACGCGTAAAAGCCGTACAGTGGCTTCTCCGTTCGCGTCTGCACTATTAAGAGGGAATTTGGATTGAGTGACGGGGGCGACGAGTCGCACGCAGGTTTAATTGTATCTCACNAGAGCAGGGAATGCGAAGTGGGCTACTGCCGGAAAAACGAGTCAAACTTGCGCNGCTAAGCAGGTTGACGTGAGCTGATTATGCGACCCCGCAACCGCATTGACAGCGANAAATGCGTTCGACCGCACTGGTAGGATTGCTGCTGCCCGTGCGGTTTGTCACACAGGTCATTTCCAGACATCAGCAGGAACTGTAATACCAAAACCGGGTTCGTCAGAGAGTCGGATGTGTCCATTTTCTATGGCTGGCGCGCCGTCCAGGCAGGTGAACCAGGCACGCCCCGATTCGGCCAGTGGTTGCCGGTCCAATGCGGCGATGGCATGCAACGCATAAGGTTCACAGCCGCGGTGCGGGCAGACTCGCACATTGGCGTCCTGCGCCCTGCGGTAGACATCGATCAGGGTGGTCAATCCACCGCACCAATTCACATCAGGCTGCAGGACGGCGTGCAGGCGATTGTCCAAAAGGTGTTGAAAGCCCTGTGCGAGGTATTCATGTTCGCCACCGGCGATCGGGACAGGAGATTTGCGAACCAGTTCCCGGTAGCCTGTATAATCGTCAGGTGGAATCGGTTCTTCCAGCCAGGCGACATCTTGTTTCTGAATGGCGTTTGCCACTTCCAGTGCACTGGCCACATCCCACTTGGCGAAGGCATCGATCATCAGCTCGCCCTGATTACCGAGGATGTCGCGTGCTTTGGTCACTTGATCACACAGGGCAGAGACACGTGGGGGTGCACCAAAGCGTTCGACGTGGAGTTTAACCGCCTGGTGCCCGGCGTTCAGTGCCGCTTCGGTTTCCTGTTCATCGAATACGGTCAGGTACGTCGGTAGTGGGCGCGACAAATCGACGTCTTTGTTCAAGAGCCTGGCGACAGGTTGTCCCGCGGCTTTACCGCGCAGATCCCAGAGTGCGAGGTCAACTCCACTGAGTGCCATGATTGTCAGCCCTGCCCGTCCATAGAAACAGGTGTGCCGACACATCCCTGCGTGTAGTTGTTCAACGTCTCGGGCGTCTTTGCCAATCAGAAAGTCGCGCAACACACTTTCAATTACATGGATACCGGCGGCGCCGCCGCCACCGACTCCGTACCCGTGGAGCGCGCTGTCTGTGGCGATATGTACAACAATTTGTCCCAGCTGTGTGCGCCAATCAGCAGGTGCTCCGGGCGTCGCTGGCTGGACGGCACGTACTTCGGTAATTCGCATCGGTGAGAGGCTTTTCGAGAGCAGGTTCGGGGCACAATATCGCGATCTTTCCTAGAACATCCGCTTTATGGGGAATGCGTCAAGTCGACTGGTGACGGAACGTGACGGTGGACGGTGTCTGCCGGTTTGTCCATCTGTTGCCTCAAACACGACTTTTGGCAGGCGTTCCGGAGAAATACAATGGCCAGGAGTCAAACCGCGAAAAATCATTGGTAGCCGGGTACCCGCATGCCTCTTATGCAATCACGCGCATCATCTCAGGCGGTCTACCGCAATGTGTTATTCCTGTTGTTGGTGTGTGTGCTAGCGCGAGGTTCCACCGCGGTCCGTGCCGAGGATGACAACGAGTCACAGGACAATTGGCGAGCTGGCTTTCGTGTGGTGATCCAGGTGCCGATTGCGGATGCCGAGACTCGACGCGTGCGGAGGGCGGTGGATCGCTGGTTGAGCAAGAAAACGGAAGCCGCACAACGTCCAATTCTTGTACTGGAATTTCAATCGCGCACTGCTGCGGGCGAGGTGGGTGGGGCGGGCGATTTTGGGTCTGCTTTTGACCTGGCGACGTACCTCACGAGTCCGTCTGTAGGTCGCGTGCAAACCGTGGCGTTTCTGCCAGGTGTGGTCACGGGTCATGCCGTATTGGCGGCGATGGCGTGCGAGCAGATCATCATGACGGCCGAAGCTGAGTTGGGTGACGCCGGCAATACGGGGCAGGTGGTGATGCAGACGCATCGCACGGCTTATCTCGAGATTGCCGCACGGCGCGGCACGATTCCCGCTGCGGTGGCTCTGGGCATGCTCGATTCGGCACTTACGGTTTATCGTCTGGAAATGATTGAAGGTGGTACGCGATACGCGCTCGGCGACGAGCTGGAGACACTGCGGCCGCAGGCGGCCTCGGAACAAAGAATCATCGAACCGGGAGAAATGGGCAGGTTCCCGGGGCGGGAGTTGCGTTTACGGTTTGGGTTTGTCAGTCACCTTGTTGGTGACCCGAAAGAGCTGGCTGCGGCGCTTCATATGTCTCCGGGGGCACTGATTCAGGACCCTTCGCTGGGCGGAAGCTGGCGAGGGATCCTGCTGGAGGTCGAGGGACGCATCGAAAACGAGTTAGTCACGCGGCTGTTGCGCGGCATGCGCGATCATCTCAAGGGAGAAGACAACAACCTCGTTTGCTTTCGTATTCGTAGTGCTGGCGGAGATGAGGCCGCGGCTCTCAGGCTGGCGCAGGAAATCGCCGCTTTGGATTCCGGCCGGGTGCGCACGGTGGCGTATGTAGAAAAGCAGGCACGTAGCCTGGCCGCATTGGTGGCGCTCGCCTGTGACGATCTGGTGCTCCAGGAAGATGCCTTGCTGGGAGGCCCGGGAGACCCGCATGTCTCGATGACTTCCCTCGACGAATTACGCCCGATAATCAAGCAGCTGGCGCAACAAAAATCGCGTGACTGGTCACTGTTTGCAGGATTAGTCGATCATCGACTGAAAGTGAGCCGTTACAGCCGGCGGGAGACAGGTGAACGCCGGTACTTTTGCGCAGAGGAATTGGGTGAAGTTGGTGAGAATGACGGTTGGCAACAGGGGGAGGGGCTGATGCTGCGCAAAGGCATTAGTGATTCTCAGGCCGTCGATTTGGGGCTGGCCCGTCACGTGGTCGTTGATCTTGACGAAGTTTTCCAGCGGTACGAGCTGGAAGAACCCCTCCAGGAGGCCATTCCACCGTGGATTACCGAGCAGTTAGAGCGGCTGAGCAGTTCTCCCTGGTTTGCCAGGACGATGCTTTTCATCGCATTTTTTGCGATTCTTTCCGAGGCTTCGGCGCCGGGCCTGGGGGTCGCGGGGTTTCTGTCTGGATGCTGTTTCTTGCTGTTTTTTTGGGCGCAGTTTTTGAATGGTAACGCAGGTTGGCTGGAAGTCCTGTTGTTTGGTGGAGGTTTGCTGTGCGTGGCACTGGAGGTGCTCGTTATTCCAGGATTTGGGATTTTCGGTATCGGTGGAGGCTTGATGGTGATTGGCTCATTGCTGCTGGCGAGCCAGACATTTGTGATTCCGCGCAACGCCTATCAGGTCGAGCAACTTACCGGCTCGCTCTTCATGGTGGTGTTTGGTTTGAGCGGCGCTCTGGTTGCCGTGTTCTTGTTGTTTCGTAATTTGCACCAACTGCCTTGGCTGAAGCACCTGGCTCTGGAATCGCAGTCCTATGAAGAGGTGGAGTTGCAGAGCGCGCGTGAAGCCCTCGTCGATTGGGAGTTCTTGATCGGGCAGCAGGGTTACACAACTACTCCGCTCATGCCTTCAGGGAAAGCGCGGTTTGGTGACCACCTGGTGCAGGTTACCAGTGGGTCGGGTGCTGTTTCCACTAGCCAACCGATTACGGTGGTCGATGTCCAGGGAAATCGGGTCTTGGTTGAAGTTGACGAACGGGGTGGTCCAGGAAGCCAGTCGCTGGCTGAATCATGAATCGGATTTCACTGGAAGTGAAATCTGTGCCCTGCTCGACTTGTGGATTCAGCCAGGCGGGATGCTAAGAGAACTCTGATGGGTGTAGCGATTTCAGAGTGGCGATTTCGAGGGCCAGTATTTCAGTTACAAGGAAGCAGGCGGGTGGTGTGATGGAAGCAATGTTGTGGCCAATTTTGCTGTTAGCGGTCGGCATGTTGATCATCGTACTGGAGATCTTCATTCCCTCCGGTGGTATCCTTGGTGTGATGGCCGCCGTAGCCATTGTGGCCAGTTTGGTGTTGGCGTTTTCTGTCTCCATGCAGATGGGATTCGTGGTACTGGTGCTGGTCTTCATTCTGACTCCCTTGACGGTCGGTTATGCGTTTCATCTCTGGCCGAAAACACCGCTAGGTAAAAAGATGCTCGGCGGTGATCTGCCCTCCATGGAAGAGACGTTGCCCGTCAGCCAGCTGCCGGAGTTGCTGGGAGAGTACGGTACTGCCCACAGTGACCTGTGGCCCAATGGAGAGGTGTTGATCGAGGGAAAGCGTTACGCTGCGTTGAGTGAGGGCAAGCCGATCGATGCCGGAGAGTCGATTCGCGTGATCGCGGTCCGTATGAACCGACTCATTGTCTCGGATCAGCCTTCACCACCTCCTTCTGAAAAGCAGGAGGAGGAAGGGGATCCGCTGGCCCGGCCCGTCGACGAAATTGTTACCGACCCGTTTGGCGATCCACCTGTCTGAATGAACGGTGGAGCGTCAAGCCTGGGCGGTCTCCAAGCCGGGCTACCCACACGGGCGGAGGTGGGGAACGCAGTTGGGTTTCGTGACGTGGTGGCGTGACTTCTCCAGGCCTGTAAGCCCGCGAGATTTTGACTGGACAGATGGCATTGCGATTTCCTTTGTGTCACAATGTGGGCGGTTTTGAGGCCCGGCCGGACCAGCCGAACTCGTCGGTCACGGGTGACTGTATAGTCCAACGCTGTGTAATCGAATCTTTACACAGCAGAGGCCTGTGAGATTCTTGAGTACAAAAGGCAGGAAGCGATGCAACTTCTTCTTCAGGGTAGTGCGGGCGGTTTACTGAACGGCGTGCTGGGCCTGGTGTTGCTCATGGGCATCGCAGTCCTGGGCGTGTTTTCGTTCTATTTCAATTTGTGGATTAGGGCGGCCCTTGCCGGTGCCAACATCAAAATCAAAGACCTGATCCAAATGACGCTGCGTAAGGTGAGTGCCAAGACGATCGTGTCGGCAAAGATCACTGCGGGGCAAGCAGGGTTGGGTGAGGATGCAGGGGTCACGTCTCAGAATCTCCAGGCACATTATCTGGCCGGTGGCAACGTACCACTTGTGGTTCATGCCATGGTCGCCGCTCGTAAAGCGCAGACGATTTCGTTGGATTGGCAGCTGGCGACTGCCATTGATCTTGCCGGACGCAACATCCTGGAGGCGGTACAGACCAGTGTCTACCCGAAAGTGATTGATTGTCCCGCACGCGACTCGGGCAAGAAGGCGCTCGATGCGGTGGCCAAGAACGGTATTCAGCTCAAAGTCAGAACCCGTGTGACGGTGCGTGCCAACCTGGATCAACTCATCGGTGGTGCCACGGAAGAGACCATTATTGCCCGTGTGGGCGAAGGGATTGTCAGCGCCATCGGCTCTGCAGAGTCACACGCAGAAGTGCTGGAAAATCCAGATGTGATTTCCAAGACAGTGCTGTCCAGGCGACTCGATTCGCAAACGGCATTTGAGATTGTGTCGATTGATATTGCAGACATTGATGTTGGGCAGAATATCGGTGCCCGTTTGCGAGCTGACCAGGCGGAAGCCGACACGCGTGTGGCACGGGCGCAGGCGGAAGGAAAGCGGGCCAATGCCGTAGCCATCGAGCAGGAAAAAATGGCCTCGATTGAAGAGAGTCGCGCCAAGGTAGCGGAGGCTCAGGCAGAGGTGCCCAAAGCGATGGCTGATGCATTCCGAAACGGGCGCATGGGAGTGATGGAGTACTACCGTCTGCAGAATATCCAGGCCGACACCGCGATGCGAGAGGCGATTTCAATTCCCCCAGAGTCGCCCGCCGAATCGAGTGCTTGAGATCGGAGGAGGTTGCGTCTGACGCGGCGCTAGTCCCACGCCGGTGAAGAGCTTGTCACGTTTGAGATTGGAGTGTTCACATCATATGTCCTCGCCTATTGAAGAGTTTTTGCGGCAAGCAGCCGAACGTCGCGTCAATAAACCACCGCCGGTCGTGGTACCTCCGGTGCAAGGCGAACCAGAAGTGCTGGTGGCTGAACTTGCTGAGCCCGATCGGTCGTTAGCAGACACCCATCTGGAGCACCATATTGATACCAGTGATCTGGCGGACCATGCGGAGCACCTGGGCGAGGAGGTCAGTCGTGCGAACGATCAGGTCGACCAGCATGTGCACGACGTGTTTGACCACCAGGTTGGCGAACTCGACGGCACGTCTGCTTCCCCAGCTACTACGGTTCCCGCAGAGGGCGACGGGCTGCACCGCGAACTGAAGCGAGCGCTCCGCAGTCCCCAGCAGGTTCGCCGGGCAGTGGTGTTTTCGGAAATCTTGAGACGTCCTGAATGGCGTTGGTGAATAGCATCGAACTTGGCGCTCTGCTATAAATCGTCTCGCAACAGCATGCATCCATGCTCCTTAGTTTGTTTTCTTGCTCGTCAGTTCGATCCTGGATTGTCGAGCTGATTGGCTTCACGCTGAAGGACCGACAACATGTCAGAGATCAAGATACAACCTGGAGAAACCCGCATCGGCTGGATCGGCACAGGAGTTATGGGGGCGAGCATGTGCGGCCACCTGATCGACAAGGGATTCACGGCCACGGTCTACAACCGTAGTAAAGAGAAGGCCGCCGGGTTACTGGAGAAAGGCGCAGCCTGGGCAGATTCGCCGCGCGGTGTTGCTGACAATAGCGATGTGATTTTCTCGATCGTAGGATTTCCTTCCGACGTCCGCAGCGTGCTACTGGGTGAAGACGGCGCGCTGGGCGGGTGTCAGAGCGGCAATGTGCTGGTTGACATGACGACCAGTGAACCTTCCTTGGCGATCGAAATTTACGAGGCGGCCAAAGCGATTGGCGTGGGCAGTGTTGATGCGCCGGTGTCCGGCGGGGACGTGGGTGCCCGTGAAGCCCGTCTGTCGATCATGATTGGTGGCGAGCAAGAAGTCGTTGATGCCTTGCAGCCCTGTTGGGATGCGATGGGCAAGACGATCGTCCATCAAGGTGGTCCGGGCGCCGGACAGCATACCAAGATGGTCAATCAGACGCTGATTGCGTCCAACATGATCGGAGTTTGCGAGGCGCTGCTGTACGGATACAAAGCGGGACTTGATTTGCCGACGGTGATGCAGTCCGTCGCCACGGGTGCTGCCGGCAGCTGGTCGTTGTCCAATCTCGGGCCCCGGATCATCGAGAATAATTTCGATCCTGGATTCTTTGTCGAACACTTTATCAAAGATATGGGGATTGCGTTGGACGAAGCCAAAGGCATGGGCTTGTGCCTGCCGGGCCTGGCGCTCTCCCATCAGCTGTACCTGGCCTTGCAGTCCCAGGGACATGGTCGTGACGGGACGCATGCGCTCGAGTTGGCGCTGGCGAGCCTGGCTGGAGTGGACTGGAAATCCCGCTAAGCGTTTTGGACGATCTTGGCCTGCCACGTTACGCACGCCATGTCACGGGTACGGTTCCAGTGAACGGTTGATTGTCGGTGGGGGCAGACATGCAGGACAAGCAAAACGCTACACGGTGGATAGTCGTTGCCGCGATCGTCTACCCCACGATCCTTACGCTGGCCTACTTTCGTTGGCTGGACGATGCGGGGCCATTGCTACAGCGCGGCGTGTTTCAAGGCGGCAAGCTGCTGCAGTTTTTGTTGCCGGCGGTCTGGGTGTGGTGGGTGCTGAAACAAAAGCCCGGCTGGTCCCGACCGGATCGGCGTGGGTTGCTGGAGAATCTGGTGTTTGGCGGCACGGTGCTCGCGGCGATGCTGTTGTTGTACCACCTGCTGTTGGCGCCCTGGGGCGTGTTCGAGGGGCCCCTCGAACAGATTATGCAGAAGGTCGAAGAGATGGGCGTGGACCGCCCTGCGCTGTTCATCGCCCTGGGCGTTTTTTATGCGTTGGGACACTCACTCTTGGAAGAGTACTACTGGCGTTGGTTTGTGTTTGGCCGGCTGCGGGAGTGGGTGGCAGTGCCCTGGGCGATTGCGATTTCCAGCCTGGGCTTTATGGCGCATCACGTGGTATTGATGGCCACTTTTTTCGGCCTGTTTTCTTTCTGGGCATTTTTTTTCTCGGCCTCAGTGGCCGTCGGGGGGCTCTTCTGGGCCTGGTCCTATCAGCGGACAGGGTCCCTGTATGGCCCCTGGCTGGGACACCTGCTTGTCGATGCCGGCATCTTTATCATTGGGTACGACCTGGTGTTCTAATTGCCACCACCAGGCGGTCGTCGTCGGCATTGCCTCTCGTCACACCCGGAGCTGGTCACACTGCGCCGGGTGCAATCGGAGTGCCGCGCAGGCGGAGCGCTTCCTGCAGTTGTTGGGCAGCGCTGGCTGGCAAAGTCCAATCACCGGCGCTGGCAGTTTCCGTGATCTGAGATGCGCGTTTGGCACCACACAAGGCAGAGGTGATACCAGGTTGGTTGAGCACCCAGTTCACGGCAATTTGGGCGACTGTCTTATCCACTCCTTCACCGATTTGCCGCAGGCGGTCGACGAAGTCCTGGTTCTTCTCCCACTCCTTGCCCTGGAACATGGTGTACTTGGCCCGCCCGTCCCCGGCCGCAAACTGATGATCGCGCGGCAGTTTACCGGCGAGCAGGCCTTTGAGCAGGGGCCAGTAGGGAATCACAGAAATACCTTCGCTCTGGCACCAGGGTACCAGGTTTGTTTCGATCTGACGTTGCAGCAGGTTGTAGGGCGGTTGCAATGCGGAGACCGGGCAGACGGCGTGAAATGTCTGCAGTTGTTGCAGATCGAGATTGGACACGCCCACCGCGCGCGTCTTGCCTTCTGCCAGCAACTCGCTCAATGCACCGGCGGAATCCGCCAGCGGGGTGGCTCCATCTGGGGCGTGCAGATAGAGCAAATCAACGTAGTCGGTGTCGAGACGCTGCAGGCTTTCTTCACACTGGCGGCGTAGCGTGGCCGGGCGGGCGTCGAACATGCGGCTGCCGTCTGGTTCCCAGTGTAGTCCTCCTTTGGTGGCAATCACGATTTGCTCGCGCTGTGATCCCAGGGCTTCGGCAATCAACTTTTCGCTTTCTCCGTTCGCACCGTAGCAGTACGCCGTGTCGTAAAAATTGATTCCCAGTTCGAACGCTGTCCGCAGCGTCGCCAGGCTGTCCGCATGATTGACGTCCAGACTGGTCATGCCGGCAATAGGCCAGCAACCGAGTGCCACCGGAGAGACCTGGATGCCGGTGGAACCGATTTCGCGTGGATTTTGCATAATGGTGTCGCCAGATTGAAATCGACCGTAGAGGAAATGCCTGCGTGTTGGTTTGAATGCAGAAAATCTAACCCGCACGGGCTTTGATCACCAGCCACAGATGTTGCCATCCCAAGAACCATTGCAACGTCGTCAAGATCAGATAGACACGGTGTATCTGGTAAAAACGGTCCGGATCAAGAACTTCGATCGTCTGAGCATCGAGCAGTGGACCGAGTTGGCGATGCACGATCAGCAATCCTGCTTGCAGCGCTGCCAGCAGTGTCAGGTTGAGCCATTGACCGCGTCCGGGACGCACCGCGGCGGACCAGGCTAGTGCCAGTAACGCCACGATGCCGATGCCGTTGAGCCATTGGGTCACCGGCTGGGTAATAAAGCCTTGTTGTGTCTCCCCCAGCAGTTCACCGCCGATGGGGACGACGATCAACGCGTAGAACGTTAGCCCGCCGAGCCACAGGGCCCACAGGGAGATGACAGTGAATTCTCGAAGTGGCATCGGCAGCAAAGCCTGGTTGGAGGGTAGGGGCGTGGCAACGCGCAGTGGTTTACCGATTTCGAATACCGGCCACGACGGCGGCGGAACGGGACGGTTGGCTATTTGGGGGGTGTGGCGGGTTGGAGGTCTGCCGTGCGACTGGACAGGTAAATGTGATCGATCGAGACTGGCCCACCTTCCGCAACACGTAGCGTCAAGCGGGAAAGGTGGCACGTGCCGAAATCCCGAAACAGATCGCGCGTGATGACGAGCCAGCGGTCCGGCAGCGGTTCCTTCCAGACTTGACGAAACGGGGCCGGGATGGGTTCGCTGGGGCCTGCCAGGTATCCCACCAGAGGTGTCCCCTCGGCCGTCGTGCGCATTTCCAGGAAGACACGGCCAGGGGATGAAGCCTTCAGGGCAAACCGGAGAAAGCGGTACTCGCCCCACTGGGGGAATTGCCGAATCGGCAGGGGATGAGAGAGCGTCAGTTCGACGGTTGCTGCGGAAGTCACCTGTACCGCGTGCGCTCCGGTGTAATGGTCCTCGGAGGTCCAGGGCAACGGCGGGTCGGCCGGTACCGTTGCAGCAGGCTCGTCGAGCCATTCGTAGCGGGTTGGCAGTTGATCGACCAATCTGATCGAATGCCAGATCACGGGAACGCGGTCGGTCGATGGCAGCTGTCGAATCTCGAAACGTCTGTTGGCCGATTTACCAGAGAGCGGTTGGAGGCGAACTGCGATGGGGGACAGGGTCTGTTGCCGCTCCGCACGCAAGGGGACGGGTGCGGTGGTGACATGCTGGCCATCCACATGGATTTCTAGTTGGGGTGGGCTCTCGCTGGTTGCAGGCCGGCTCGCTCCCACCACCAGCCAGCGTACCGGCGCGGTTTGTTTTTTCTCGGCCGTCAGCGCGAACGGTTGCTCTGTGGCGACAACGCCTGTCAGGAAACGTCCAGGCGGTGACGCGACGTCCGTCCAGACCTGCTCGTAGCGTATGCCGTTGGCTGTTTCTTTGACGACGTCCCAGCCTTGCCAGGCTTTGATTTGACGTGGATAACGCTGACGCAATTGTCGTTCCAGTGGTGTGGTTGACAGCTGCAGTCTGGGTTCCAGCCAATTCGTGGTATCGCGGATTTCGAGCGGATCCGCTCCGGCGGGGCGACTGGAAATGAGTGGATCGACTTCCAGAAAGAGGTGCTGGTTGGCAGGGTCACAGCTGATTGCTCCTGACTGACGTACGTCAGTCGAGCCGACCAATGGAGGTGTTTCATAGCTGGCTGTAGACGCTTTTCCCAAGCGAATGCGGGCTTGGATACAACCCCCCGGACCACTGATCTGATCCAGGCCGACAGCGGTGCGAAAGACACACCGCATGGGGGGCAGGGGAAAACCGAGCTCGCTAAACGCGTGGACTCCAAATCCCCAGCCATAATCCAATCCCCCGCTCCGCAAATTGCCTCCCTGCACGTTGCGATTTGTTTGCCAGCGTGGTCCCGCGCCTCCCAGGGAGAGACGTGAGATCGTGTGCGAGGGATGGATGCGGTGCAGC
Source organism: Planctomycetaceae bacterium (assembly GCA_002724245.1). Lineage (GTDB taxonomy): Bacteria > Planctomycetota > Planctomycetia > Pirellulales > Pirellulaceae > UBA9264. Next base: position 18,990 of record PBOG01000018.1, on the reverse strand, counting down.
GGAACCTGGCTTGCCTGGAACTGACGCCAGACCAAGACGGTTTCCGCGGCAACCCAGACTGGATCGAGGCTCCAGGCAGGTTGCAGGCCGACCAGCCAGCGCGCAGAAGGTGGATTGGTTGCAGGACGGGTCAGCAAAGACTTCCTGGTACCAGTCATCAGCAACCCCTGAGTCGTTTCCAATTGGATCAACTGGGACTGGCTACTGACTGCCAGTGTGGCAAGTTCATCGAGATAACTTTCCCATACATCACGTTGGGGAAAGTGCAGTTCTCGCAGGTCTTTCCAGGCGACGCGTGTCGTGCCGGTGGGCGTCAGCAGACGTACTGCCTGGTCACTCCAGCGTACGGCTCGGAAACGTAACCGTCGTCCATCGCGAAAAAATACGTTACCGGGTTGATATTCTTCGGGTTGTCGACTGTCCCAGACGATCCGCCGTGCCCAGCTGACGGCGAAGCGTACGGGCGGCGGTGGTGCGCCATCTCCCGGGAGTGCCGCATTCTCTGCAGCACGCACTAGAAAATGTGGTGCCGGCTGCGTTTCCTGGTGTCCGGTACTGGAGCGGTAACCCAACACGGCACCGGGCAGACGCTCGCCGGTAACCGATTCGATAAAGCTGGTGGCGGGCGGTTGCCGAAAGGCCTGGCGGTCCAACAGCCACGAAAGCGTGGGTTCGGCGTTAAACACATCGTGCCCGTCGAGTGTGGGTGGACCCTGCTTCCAGTCGCCCAAAGTGTTTCCGGAAAAACGTTTTCCATCGGTCCGCATCGCAACAAATCGGTCGGGGCGTTCTGCCCGAAGTACCGCCGGCAGCAGGCAGCTGAGCAGCGCGGCAGGCAGCAGTCCGACATAGCGTGCCAGGGGCTTTGGGTTTGATGTTCCAAAGCGGCGGTGAGCGGCCTGTTTTTCGGCAGTGGAAATCAAATTCACAGGCATGGGGCCAGCGTGGGCTAGGGGCTGCTACTTCCAGCTAGTTCCGGGAATCACTCGAACGCGATGTCGACAGTGCCCTCAGCGGATTGACCTGGCTCGAGTACCACCAGCCCGGTGGGCGCAGCGGGCTGGCTTAGTTCAAAGGCACCTGGAACACAACTGTAAGGTTCAATACAGATCGCTTCACGGTGCGGTGGATTGTAGAGGACGCATTGCTGAAATAAATCGTTGAAGGTCACGCAGAGTGTGCGTTTGCTGTGCGGATCGTGAATGGTCGCACGACACCGTTGTTCCTGAAAGGTTAAACCGGTGAACACGTTGTCCAGTTGGAGTTGTCCAAAGTCGACACCGTTGCTCAGGTCGGTCTCGCTGTCCAGTGGACCCACGTCACCGCTGGCCAAGAGGTTCTCCAGTTGCCATTGGGCGCTCACGGGTACGCGGATTTGGCAGTCCTCTCGCTGCGGGCCGCCCAGCGGCAGGCGAAAATACGGATGCGCGCCGAGGCCGCAGGGAAGTGGCCGATCGTCCGGATTTTCCAGCAGATATCGACCTTGTAGAGTGGACCCGCGGACCGCATAGGTTGTGGTGATACGAAAGTCGGCGGGCCAGCAATTCAATAGATCGGGTTCGTCAAGGGATGCCTGGAATTGGCCGACCACATGGCGGTCGGATTGATCGATGATTCTCCAGGGACGATCCAAAACGAATCCGTGAATGGCATTGCCCAGGCCATCGCTGGCAACGAGTTGATATTCCTGGCCTTGCCAGTGCAGCATGGCTCCGGGAATCCGGCCAGGGAAGGGAAACAGGATCGGGATCCCACTTCCCGAAGGACTGTGATTGCCCTCTGCGAACCCGGCCACTGACCACAAAAGTTCCAGCATGCGACCACCATGTGGGACTTCGAATGAACAGCAGTTGAATCCAAGCCCCGGCAGGATCCGCGCGGATGCTCCCGAGTCCGTGTCGCCAATTTGAATTGTCTGGTTGGTCACGCGTTCACTCCTGGCAGAATGGGACGAACCGCAGTGCGCTGTCATCGACCGGATGGGCGCGCCGCGATGTACGTCACTGGGGGCTCTGTGAATGGTCTTTGGAGATGGTGCTGGCGGAAAACGATTGGTTCTCGTGATGGGCTCATCCGTCTTAACGCACCGGTCATGAGGAGGATGACAATGGCCATTGCCCACATTGCGGTATGGACGGCCTTACGTGATGTGTCGCGTAGTGCTAACGCTGTCAGTGTATGGAGCAACCAGACCGAGGCAAGTAGCGAAATCCACAGGAAGAGGCTGCCTGCGAGGTCACCCCCCGTCAAGCGGTCCCAGGAATTGTGGGGTAACACGAATAGAAGCCAGATGCCGACCGGCACCTGGAGCAATGTTGCGATCAGCGCCAGGCGACCGCCGATGGTTACCAGCTGACTCGCGCCGGGAGTGGGCTGACAACGCAGGCCGCACCAGGCATAGGCCAGGCCACTGGCGGCGATCGCCGCCAGCACAAAATGTCCGATGCGTGATGCGACGGCGCCTTGCAGCAGGAGTTCGCGAAAATGGGGATCGAGCATTCCGATGTACTGGAGCTGGCCACGGCTGGCTTGGGCGAGGATGACCAGTAGCAAGGGAAAGTGGTAGAGTGAATTGCCACCTGCCAGGAAGGGTAACAGGGAGCGCAGGCGGCGCACCCGGCGCGTTGGTACAGGGTTTCGTCGCCACCAGACCACGTGTCCACCCATCAGCAGCGCGGAAAACAGCAATTCCCAGAGTGCGAACGTGAACCGCGATGGGACGCGCGCCAGTGCTGCGGACAGTCCGCGATCCCAGAGCATCCAGCCGAGTGCCAGGCCAGGCAAGATACCCACTACGAGCAGGGTGCATGCCAGCATTGCCAGGTGCCGCCCTGCCTTGCCGGCAGCCTGATTGCCGCGCGCCTCCTGCCACTCGCAAAGTATGCAGAGCCACGGGCCCGCTGCTGCGATATTCATACACATCAAGTGGCCAGACAGGAGGAGTTGTAGGGTAAATTCTCGAAGCATCGGAGATCGGCTTGCTGCCAGGCAGGTTTCAGTACCGGCTAGTGCCGGAAAGGGGCAGGGAACTCGCAGCGAGTTTACCTTGGTTGCGGACCATGACGGGGCAACGTTGGCAGACAGACAGGGGAGTTAAGTAAACGGGACAAGATTGTAGCACGGCTTTCCCGTGGCTGGATTGTAATCGGGTGTCAGGTAGGTCAAGATATGCACCTCATCAACACTGTTTCCTGGCGCGCCGCAGCGCGTCAGAGCCTCTCCAGAAGACCGATAGGAAATTCCGATGTCTCAAGAATCAACAGGCAATGCTGCTGGCTTCGAGGCCCCGCACATCGGTTCGCAGGACATGCCACGTTGGGACACTGGTGAGTTAATCAAGGCTCCCAAGTTTACTTCGCGCAACTGGTTCGCTTTGCTTGGCCCGGGGCTGATCATGGGCGGCTCGGCGATCGGTGGCGGTGAGTGGTTGTTGGGGCCCAAAGTTACCGGTGTGTATGGCGCTGGCCTGTTGTGGCTGGCCACGCTGAGTATTCTCGGGCAGGTGCTCTACAACATCGAGATCAGCCGTTACACGCTGTATACCGGCGAGCCGATCTTTACAGGCAAATTCCGCCTGATGCCTGGTCCTAAGTTCTGGGTGGTCGCCTACCTGTTGTTTGATTTCGGGAGTGTGTTTCCGTATCTGGCGGCGAACGCGGCGGTGCCCTTGGGCACACTGCTCAAGGGAGGCGTCGTTCCAGATCCAGAGCATGTGGATGGTGATTGGTATTTGATGAAGGGACTGGCGTATCTGGTCTTTATTGGCGCACTGATCCCACTGTTGTTTGGCGGCAAGATCTACCGCTCACTGAAAGCAGTGATGACGTTCAAGCTGGTGGTGGTTTTTGGCTTCTTGCTATTCCTGGCGTTTGGGTATTCCAAGGCTCAGACCTGGAAAGAGATCGCCACCGGTTTCGTCAGTTTTGGCAATGTGCCCGTGTTGCGCGGCGAAGATGCCAATGGCAATGGAAAACTCGATGAAGGTGAGGATTGGGATAATGATGGCCGATTAGACGTTGTCGAAAAAGAGTTGCCTGCGAATCTTGACACCGACGGTGACGGCACACCGGATTACTGGATCGACCGCGATGGCGACGGGGAGATTACTGTCGTCGATAAATTCGAGGATGTCGATAACGATAATTACCGTGACGGGCGCAACGTCGATAGCTTGTGGGCGATGATATTTGGCACATCTAGTATCTCGGACATCGACTTTACAATGATCGGGTTCATCGCTGGTTTGGCTGCGATTGCCGGATCCGGTGGCCTCTCCAATACGCCGACGAGTAACTATACGCGTGACCAGGGATGGGGCATGGGGCACCACGTGGGCGCGATTCCCAGTGCGATTGGCGGGCATGACATTGAGTTGTCACACTCGGGAACGGTATTTGAAGTGACGGAAGAATCGTTGCCCCGGTGGAAGGCCTGGTACAAGCACGTGGCACGTGATCAATTAGCGGTCTGGTTGCCTTCGTGTTTTGTTGGTATTGCATTGCCGGCGATGTTGTCGATTCAGTTTCTCAGCTTTGCCGAGGCTGACCAGGGCGATAAATGGACGATGTCCGTGATGACCGCCCAGGGCGTCCAGAATGCTGTGGCTGAATCGGGCGAGGGATTGGGAAAATTCTGCTGGTTTATGACCATCTTCTGCGGATTTCTGGTGCTCGCTCCGACCATGTCCTCATCAGCGGACGGAATCATCCGTCGCTGGGTCGATGCGTTCTGGACTGCGAGCGCGAAGTTGCGCGAGATGGATCCCAAACACATCAAGGTGGTCTACCTGCGGGTGCTGATTGCCTATTCGATTTTCGGGCTGATCATGCTCAGCTTGCCTCCGGCGGACCTGATTTCTTATGCCACGATGTTTTTTAACATCGCGTTAGGGATCAGCTGTTGGCATACCGTGGCGATTAACACGAAGTTGTTGCCCAAGCCATTGCGACCGCGTCTCTTTATTCGTGTGGCACTGATCGTGGCGGGCGGATATTTCTTCTTGCTGGGAACGCTGAGTGTACTGCAGCAGACCGGCTTGCTGGTGAAGATCACCGGGTAGTCAGTTAACCAGATTGTTCTCGGTTCGACACGGTGGCTGGCTGATAAGCCCGGTCACCGCGTGTCCGGGCGATCGTATACACGGAAGAGGTAACCCAACCAGGATGGATACAAACTATCACGATTTGCCATTGCCGAGTGGAGTCGATACAGCTGGGGTTTCGACTGCGACTTCATTGGTGTTTACCGAGGGGCCCGCCGTGGGCGCGGATGGTACGGTTTACTTTTCTGACATCGCTAACAATCGCATCATGCGACTGACTCCGGACGGCGTGTGTGACGTGTTCCGCGAGCCGAGCGGACGCACCAATGGACAGACGTTTGATCAGCAGGGGCGCCTATATCACTGTGAAGGCGGCGAGTTCGGTCCCGGTGGCGGTCGGCGTGTGACGCGGACCGACCTGGAGACGGGTGATATCGAGGTGCTCACAGACCGCTACAAGGGTAGCCGTTACAACTCTCCCAATGATGTTTGTGTGGATGGTCACGGTCGCGTTTATTTCACCGATCCGATGTACGACGATCGCAGCCAACTCGAGATGAAAGATGAGGATGGCAACATTGTCGATGGTGTTTACCGTATCGATACGGATGGCAGTGTCACACGTATTCTGCAGCAGCCCCAGATCGATCGTCCTAACGGGATTGCCGTGACTCAGGATTCCCAGACGCTGTACCTGGTTGACAGCTGTCCGGTTGACGGTGGGAATCGCAAAATCTGGGCATTTGACTTGGATGATACTGGTACACCCAGCAACCAACGCGTTGTTGTGGACTTTGCTCCCGGGCGCGGCGGTGACGGTATGCGCTTGGATGTGGAAGGCAATTTATACATTGCCGCAGGAGTGATGGTGTCCCGTGGTTCTCACGAGACAGATGAGGTGCCAACCGGTGTGTATATTGTTTCACCGGACGGGCAATGGCTGGGACGCATTCCTATCCCGGAGGACGTCATTACGAATCTGGCCTTCGGTGGTGCAGATGGCAAGACGTTGTATGTGACGGCCGGCAAAACCCTTTTTCAGACCCGTGTGGCAGTTGCCGGGCAGGTAGCATTCCCCACATGGTCGTCATAGACAGGTCTGAAGTTCAGTCACCCGGTATGCAGGGTGCGGCCCGGTGCTTGGTAGCCGCGTCGGGCCTGGGATCTTCGAGAGGGGAAAGTAACGTAGCATGAAACTGGTCATTTACCCGGCAGTTGAACCGGAACGGTTAGCTAAGATCCTGGCAGTGGCCCCGGACGCCACAGTTGTAAATATGGAGACTCCGGAGGCCGCGGTATCCGAGATGGCTGATGCAGATGCCTTCTTCGGCAAGCTAACCCCCGAGATGCTGGCCGCCGCGGAACGACTCCGTTGGGTGCAGTCACCGACCGCGAGCCTCGAGCACTACGTGTTTCCAGAGCTGGTGGACCACCCCTGCACGTTGACTAATATGCGGGGGCTCTATTACGACGTGATCGCCGATCACGTATTCAGTTACATTCTCTGTTTTGCACGTAATCTCCACCTCTACATTCGGCAGCAAATGCGGACCCACTGGGAACCGATTGGTGGTGAAGGAGAGCGGGCGACGTTTGCTGCAGGACCTGGTGTCATCAGCAGCATTGACCGTTCGCATTCACACCTTTCCGATTGCACCTTGGGCGTGGTTGGGTTGGGAAGTATTGGCACAGAGATCGCGCGTCGTGGGCGTGCGTTTGGGATGCGAGTACTAGCGGTGGATCCGGTACGCACTGACAGTCCACCCGAGGTTGAGTCACTCGCTTCACTCGATGGACTGGACGACTTGTTGGCGGCGAGTGATTTTGTCGTGATCGCGGCACCGCATACTCCTGAGACAGTCAAGATGTTTCGCCGAGCTCAGCTCCGGCAAATGAAGTCGACCGCCTATTTGATCAATATAGGACGGGGTGTGATCGTTGATTTGAATGACCTTGTTGATGGTCTGCAGGCGGGAGACCTGGCGGGTGCCGCGTTGGACGTATTTGAAGAGGAGCCGCTGCCACCGGAGCATCCTTTGTGGGGCATGGAAAATGTACTGATGACTCCCCATGTCGCGGCAGCTTCAGTGCATATCGCACCTCGCCATTTGGCAGTTTTTCTGGAAAATTTGCAGCGTTTTCTGATCGGTTCTGATTTGATCAATGTCGCTGACAAGCAGCAGTGGTTTTAGGCTCTGATGACTCTGCTCAAAACACATCGGCTGCGCCCGATCTAATGGTGCGATGCTGGGGCGTCCACTTTGCTGCCCGGGCGGTTGAAAACCGCTAAATTAGCGAGAATTAGCCTTTCTTTAAGCCATTCTGCACAACGCCTTCAGCGGTCCGTAAACGGTGGATGTAGTTGGGCGGGTGCACTCTGCTTTGCCGATTCCGGCAAAGCAGAGCGAGTGCTGTGCTTTGCCCCGCGGCCTGCGGTTCTGCGGGCTGCCCGGACTGCAACGGTTGTGTCGCTGGCCGGCGAGTGCTGGATAGGTGCGGCCGCCAAAATTTAGGTTATATTTGAGCTAAATTAACATTGCCTCCTTTCCTGGTTGGCGAGCTTGCGCGGCCCTGGTAAAGCACGTCATTCAGAAATCAATCGCACCGCTACTATTTGTTGAGAGACGTTGACGATGAAACACATGGCAAAGAAAAAGAACCTGGCTGCGTTGTTGCTGCTTTGCGGGATTCCGGGTTGGCTGGCAGCACAGTCAGCACCACCGCAGAAACCGTCGACTCCGCCCACGTCAGCGAGCAAGCCCACGACCACCAGGCGGCCTGATTTTCCGCCCGCATCGCTCGTGATGAACGGCTTCAGTCAGGTGACCCCCGTCGGCGAAAACAAAACGAGTATGTGGAACATCTATGTCCGCAAAAAGGACAATCAGATGTACGGTGAACTGCCTGGATCGTATGCAAGTCAACGCTATTACATCGCCTTGACCATCTCGTCAGGAGACTTGTTCGCGGGTTTGCAATACCGTGAGATGCTTGTCTACTGGCGTCGGTACGATAAGTCGTTGGCACTGATCGCGCCTCAATTGGAAATGCGGTCGACTGGTGAGGTGGAATCTAAATCATCCGTCAAACGCATTTTCACTGATCGGGTATTGCTGTCCGTACCGATCGCGTGCATCGGACCCAAAGGCGGACCGGTCATTGACTTGGATAAGTTGTTCGTGTCCGGTGCGAGTAGTTTCTTTGGCAGTTCGGTACGTGGAGCGTTGGCATCACGTATTTTCTCGATCGCCAAGGCGAAGACGTTCCCCAAGAATGTCGAACTTGCCTTCGAAATGCCAGCCAGCAATGGCCAGTTGACGACGTTGCATTATTCGATCAGTCCGATCCGTGGAACGCCCGGCTATCGCCCTCGCAAAGCCGATGAGCGGATCGGTTATTTCACGACCAGTTACAGTGACCTGGGCAAATACAAAGATGAAGATGTGCGGACACGGTTTATTAACCGTTGGCACATCGAAAAACGTGATCCCAAGCTGACGCTCAGCCCTCCCAAGAAACCGATCACGTTCTACATTGAACACACTACGCCGGCTCGTTATCGGTATTGGGTTAAACAGGGAATCTTGTCCTGGAACAAAGCGTTCGAGAAAATTGGCATTCGAGAAGCCATTGAAGTGCATTACCAGGATGCGGCGACAGGCCGTTACATGGACCTCGATCCTGAAGATGTGAGTTACAATTTCGTGCGTTGGCTGAATAACGACGTGGGGACCGCGATTGGTCCGAGCCGTGTGAATCCCTATACCGGTGAGATTCTGGATGCCGACATCATCTTGACCGATGGCTGGATGCGTCATTACCGCTTTCAGTTTGAAGACATGCTGCCAGAAGTCGCTATGGAAGGGTTTAACCAGGAGACGCTGAACTGGCTGTTGGAACGCCCTCAGTGGGATCCTCGTTTGCGATTAGCTGCCCCCGGCCGGCGCGCTGCCCTCCGGCAAGATCTGTTGGAAACGGCGCGACTCGCCTATCAGGAACAAGCCACCGAACGTTCCGGTCGTTCTGGAGCGACCAATGCGATTCACAGTCGTAAGCTGGACGGATTGTGTGCGGCTGCCAAAGGTAAGGCATTCGATGTCGGTCTGATGAGAATGTATCTCGATATCCTGGCGCTCGAAGAAGAGGAAGAGAAGAAGGAAGAGAAGAAGGAAGAGAAGAAGGAAGAGAAGAAGGAAGAGAAGAAGGAAGAGAANAAGGAAGNGAANAAGGAAGAGAAAAAGGAAGAGAAAAAGGAAGAGAANAAGGAAGAGAANAAGGAAGAGAAAAAGGACGTCAAGAAAGAGCAGAAGAAGCAGCGTGCCGCCATCAAGAAAGAGGACAAATTGGATGGCATGCCGGAATCTTTCATCGGTGGACTGCTGGCCCATCTGGTGGCGCATGAAGTGGGGCATCCCCTCGGTCTGCGACACAATTTCAAAGGCTCCAGCCTCTACACGTTGGACGAAATCAATAGCAAGGAATTCAAGGGAAAGAAGACCTACGGTGGTTCCGTAATGGATTACGCACCGGTCAACATCCGTTTGAATGAGGGCGAAGTGCAGGGTGATTGGGCGATGAGTGGAATTGGCGCTTACGACATGTGGGCGATCGAGTACGGTTACACCTTTGCGCCCAAACAGGATGCGATTCTGGCCCGGGTGGCTGAACCCGAATTGGCGTACGCCACGGATGAAGACACTTCAGGCCCGGATCCTTTTGCCCGCCGCTATGATTTCAGTAAAAAGCCTCTGGAGTATGCCCAGAGTCAGATGAATCTGGCTGTTTACCACCGCGAGCGGATCCTGCAGAAGTTCGTCAAGAAAGGTGACAGTTGGGCCAAGGCCAGTCGTGGCTATAACATTACGCTGTCACTACAGACACGCTCGCTGAGCATGCTGGCCAATTGGGTTGGAGGTGTGTTTGTCAGCCGGGATCACAAAGGTGATCCGAATGGCCGTCCACCGTTGCGAGTGGTGCCGGCAGCAGATCAGCGGGCAGCTCTCGATTGGGTGATCAAACATGCCTTCTACGACGATGCGTTTGGTTTGAAACCAGAGCTGCTGGCTCACATGACGGATGCCAAATGGCGTGATATGGGGCGAGTGAGCCAGGATGCGACATGGCCGATACACGACCGGGTCATGGGCATTCAAGCTTCGGTTCTAACGATGCTCATGAATCCCACCGTGTTGCGTCGGGTCTACGACAATGAATTCCGTGTGCCGAGTGACCAGGACGCACTCACGTTGCCGGAGTTGTTGGAAAAGACCGCTGCTTCGATCTGGTCGGAATGTACCCAGAAAGTGGAGGAAAAAACGACGGCACGCAAGCCAGCGATTTCCAGTCTCCGGCGGAACCTGCAACGCGAGCATGTTGAACGTTTGATTGATCTCAGTATGCCCGGAGCAGGTTCGTCGGCAGCTTACAAACCGATCCAGAATCTGGCGGTCGGTGAGCTGCGAAAGTTGCACGCCAGCATCGAGAAATTCCTGGCTGATTCTGGCGAGAATCTGGATGCTTACACTCGGGCGCACTTGTCGGAGACGGCGACGGAGATCAAGAAAGCGTTGGATTCACAGTTCATTTACAACGCGAACGCGATTAGTAGCGGTGGAGGAGCTGGGTCGTTCTTGTTTTTCAAGAACCAGGGAATTCCGGCTAAGGCGGAGTAACCCGGCTGCTCGCGCAAGCGAACATTGCTACAGATCCAAAGCAGAACGACCGGCCGTATGGCCGGTCGTTTCTCGTTCTGCCGCGGTTTGGCGTGATTTGTGTTTGGAATGCAGGTTTGCACGTTCGGGAGAGCTCTTCCGTGAAAATGATCCTGGCCCTGATTCAACCGACGCGGCTTCAATCCGTCCGTGAGGCGTTACTGCGTATTGGGGTCGAGCGGATGACGGTATGCGATGCGCAGGGGTTCGGTCGACAACGTGGGCAGCCCGAGATGTATCGTGGGATGGAATATGCCACGAATCTGTTGCGCAAAGTGGCGCTTGAAATCACGGTCAACGATGATTTTTTCGAGCGCACCGTCGCGACAATCCAGGAAGCAGCTCGAACGGGTCCCGACGGTTCAATTGGGGATGGAAAAATCCTCGTACTGCCGGTTCATGAGACAATTCAGATCGGTGGAGTTGTCCGTGGACCCGAGGCGGTGTGACAGGTTCCGTGTGCAGGTTGGCACGTGGCGGGTCAGGTAGGCTCACGCCACCTTGCGCAATTGGTTGGCCTGAATTTGTCGCGTAATTTGCTGGCAAATCGCGACCGCGTCGCGGGCTTGCTGTCCGGTAACACGCGGTTCCTTGCTCGAACGTATGCAATCCAGGAAGTTGCGTTGTTCTTCGAGAATCGGATTGTTGGATTCCACTGTAAGTTCGGTCCAGGGAATCTCGAGCGGACTGACAGAGGCCCCGTTATTCGTTCCAGAAGTTGCCTGGGAAGTCCATGTAGAGTGGGGCGTCGTGTCCCTCAGTGGCAACAGGCTCGCGGTGAGTTGCGAGAAGTCAATGGCCACGGCGTGCTCTGAGGTGTACGCCTTCATGGTGCGTTGGGCCTGTGGACTGACGCGTGAGGCATGGAGATTGGCTGTAGCGCCGTTCGCGAAGCGGAGACGCGCATGGGCCATGTCTTCATGTGGTCCAATGACTGTTGAACCTACGGCTTCGATGCCGACAACGGGTTGTTGTACTAGTGACAGGACAACGTCCAGGTCATGGATCATCAAGTCGAGTACAACGCCGATATCGGCAGAACGGCCGGTATAGCCGCTGGTGCGACTGGCTTCAAAAAAGTAGGCATCCTTCAGGTGGGGCTTGATGGCGGATAGGGCAGGACTAAAGCGTTCCACATGACCAACTTGTAGCACCACGTTGTGGTCTTTTGCGGCACGGACCAGGGCGTCGGCGTGTTGGACTGAATGTGTGAGTGGCTTTTCGATCAAGGTGTGGACTCCTTGACCGATCAGATCAAGGGCGACCTGATGGTGGTATACCGTGGGAGTAGCGATGATGGCCGCATCGATCTGGTTTGCGAGATCGAGATGATGGGAGTAGGCCGGGACACCGAATTCAGCCGAGATCGACTGGCATGCGTTCGGATTCGGATCAACGATCCCAGCGACGGCGATCTGCTCGTGAGACGCGAGAAGTCGTGTATGAATCCGTCCCAGGTGTCCTGCTCCAATAACCGCCAATCGCAGAAAACTCACGCGACCCTCCGTGCATCTCGTCTTCGTCCCTGACTGCCTTGTTGGCGTCCTTGGATGAAACGGATGAGTTCATGAACCGCTGGCGTGAGTAATTGACGCTCACGCAAACGTTGTTGGGCAACCTCGGCTCCCGTTTGTTCGCGAAACAAGAGCCGAAACGCTTTTCCCAAAGCGTGGATCTCAGTGGCGGGAAAACCATTTCGCTGGAGACCTACGGTGTTGACACAGCGTGGCCGGGCTGGAATTCCGTCCGCCAATAAGAATGGTGGGACGTCGTGGACGACACGGCTTAATCCACCGACAAAGCTGCAACGTCCAATCGTTGTAAAATGATGGATTGCCACCGTCGCGGAAAGTGTCACCTGGTTCTCGATGTGGACATGCCCGCCGAGTAGCGTGTTGTTGGCAATGGTCACATGATCGCCGACTCGACAGTCGTGTGCCACGTGGGCACCTGCCATCAGGTAGCAGTGATTGCCGAGCGAGGTGAGGCCCTCTTCCTTGGCAGTTGCGCGGTGGATCGTAACACCCTCCCTCAGGGTGTTGTGGTCACCGACGATCACTTCGGTTCGTTCACCACGGTATGAGAGGTCTTGTGGCTCAGCCCCCAGTACGGCACCAGCGTAGAGATGGTTGTGTTGTCCTAATCGCAGCCGGCCAGTCAGGGTAACGTGGTTTTCCAGGCGAGTCCCACCGCCGATGGAGACTTCCGGGCCAACGACACAGAACGGACCGATCACGACATCGTCGGCGATTTCCGCTCGCGGATCGACGGACGCGTTGTCAGCGATTTTAGCCATGTGGTGTGTCACGCAGGGCGCGTTGTGATCGCTTGTCAGCGAGGTGTCTCGCCGATGATTCTTTAAGCGCTCAGACGATAACCCTCTTCGATCTGACCCTCAGCGAGTAACGCGGCTGTTAGTTCCGAGTTAAGCCGATGGCCACTTTTATAGGCAACGAAATGTCCAATCAGATCACATCCGGCTAGCGAAAGATCACCAATCAGATCCAACGCTTTATGCCGCACGCATTCATCTTCAAACCTCAGGGGGTTGTCAATGGGACCTTCGTCGTTGAACACCAGAAGGTCTTCTGTAGTCACGCGGAGTCCCATGCCACGGTCACGTAACCACTGAGCTTCTTCATCAAGCACAAACGTTCGCGCTGGCGCGAGTTCCTGCAGGAATGACTCCGGGGTGACCTGAAGTTCCAGCGATTGCCTGCCGATCGCGTTTTCTGAACCGTAGTCCAACCGGTATTTGACAGAGAGGCCTTGATGAGTGGCCGGCCGTGCTTCGACCCAGCTACTGTCACTACCGACGCGCGTTACTTCCCTGACGATGAGACGCGGTCGCAATGCATCTTGCGGAACGATCTTCGCATCGAGCAGTGCTGTTGCAAAAGGAAGGCTTGAACCATCACATCCGGCAATTTCTGGAGCGTCGATGTGGATTTCGCAGTTGTCGACTTGGAGACCTGCTAGCGCCGCCAACAAGTGCTCGACCATTTCTACAGAACTGCCATTTGCATCCAGGTTCGTCCGGCGCGGTGTTTCCACCCGATTGGCTACGTGCGCAATCACGCTGCGTGCTGGACTCTGGTCGACGCGGACGAAGCGAATCCCAGAGTCTTCCTTGGCGGGATGAAACTCGATGTGGATGTCCCGCCCACTCCAATAACCAAATCCAGAAACCGATACTGATTTGCCAATGGTGTGCTGTTGTCGCGGTGAAAAGATCACGTACCAACTCAGTAATAACAGGAAATCCCGGTCCGGAGGTCCCTCGCCGGGATGTGTGGCGGGTTTACACCGAGGCCGGTTATCGGCGACGCGGCGGAGTGGCTCGAGGAGCCTGGCTGCGGCGCGGTGCTGGAGTGGCATTGCGGCCCCGTGGTACCTGTGGAGCCCGACTTACGTTGGCAGGTGGTATCCCAGCATTCAGCCTTTTGATGACTTCCGCTGTGATGTCTAATTGTGGGTAGACATACACCACGGGACGGCTCAGTCCCATACGGACGGATTGAAGGTTTGCTGGATCGATTTCAGTCTGTTCGAACCGCAAAACCATAGAGATGCCATACTCTCCAGAGAATTTGGCGACTTGCTGCTGCACCTCGCTATAGGCCTCATAGAAGATCTGCGCTTCGCGGAGTGCCATTTCCTTGTTCTTGAGTTGCGTTTCGACTTGCAAGTCAGCTCGCATACCGGCCAGGCGTTTCTCAAGGTTCGTGTATTCGGGCGTGCCGGGTTTGAATTGTTTGAGTTTCTCTATTTCCGCGTTACCCTTGCGCTGGGTGTCACGGACGTGGGCTTTGTAGGCATCAGCATCCTTATTGAAGGCATCTTTCTTGGTTTGGAATCGTTGATGGTTCTTGAACACAGTTTGCAAGTCGATGACAGCTATTCGCGTTCCCTGCTGCTGCGCCCTGAGAGGTCCGTCGGCAGTAAGTGAGCTCAATAGAGTCGCAACTGTAGTTGCAACGAAGAAAAATCGTCTCACGCCAGCACTCCCTTGCTGAATAATGAGGTCAAATCGTGGCGAACGGGCTGCCTCGGTAGTGGGCCGTCCCCAGGTGTGAAAAATGGGTGCGGTATTGTGCCGAGAACCCGTTGGTGGGTAAAGCCCAGTCACGAGCCCGTTCGAAACAACACCAGGACAACGATCGACAAAAAGTAACGGGAACTCTAGTGTAAGTTTGAGGATGTCGGCAATCGTGTATCGAGATCTGCAGAAGGGAATTTGGCTCGTTGGAGGTCAGCCCCTGTGTGCGCAATAAGGTCGGAGGTTTTGGGGTTATGGGGAGACTCTGGGCGGTGCGGCCGTGGCAATCTAGGCGGTGCGTGGGGGTTTGGTCTGGCCCGGAATCCCAAGCAATTTTACCAGCAGCTATCGCACTTCATGGCATGTCGATGTGCTAGCTGACTCGCCGGTCTTCCACGTCGCGGCCCAGGCCGGCAAACTTATTTTTCATCAGCCGGATATTTTGTGTGTTGGGACCAATGCGAATGCCAATGCGCGCAGCTGGATTACGTGTTTCTTTTAGTTGATTTCCGAGGATGACAATGTCCTTGGTTTTGCCTTGCAGGTCGATTGCGATGCCATCCTTGCCATTGCCGCTGTCGATGATCTGGTTGTTTTCCAGGTGATTGCGGTTCGGCCAGAAGTCTTTCCCCCGCGAGTCATCACGAAACAGAATACCGACTTTGCCACTGCGTTCGACACGGTTGTTCTTCATCCGGTTGTCGGTGTCATTGTGTCCAATGGAGATTCCGTAATTGCGCGAGTCGAAAATCCGGTTTCCTTCCGCCAGCCCATGTTTGACGCCCCAGCACCAGAAAATCCCGATCCCATTGCGTTCTAACAGGTTGTTCTGGATGAGTGGGCGTTGTGATCCACTCCCAGGGTGCAGGCCCAGGTCTGCGTTGTCGTGACTGTGACAGTCCTCCACAACAACGTCGTGGCAGATCTGCCAGCTGATGCCGTCACCATTATTGTGGTGTGTAGTCAAGCGACGCATCTGAATACGGTTACAGTCTTGCATCCAGATACAGCCGCCGTAATTACCGTCAAGGTGTGCGTGGTTCTGGCGATTGCCGTCGAACGTAAGGTCTTCGATCGTAACATTCTGAATGTGTTCACCACTGAAAAGCGGAAACAAAGTACTGCAGGTTGGCTTTCCGGTAAGCCAGAGATTCTTCCGTAAAGCACGGTCGAGTTTGAAGCGATTGCCATTACGGGCAATTAGTGTTCGCTTGAGAACTTCACTCCCACCATTGTGGGGATTTTTGGTTCTCAGACAGATTCCATCACCCAACTGGAGGCCCCGCGCATCAGCCAGGGTGATTTCCTGATCATACCAGTCGGAATCTTCAGTTAGGGGGACGGTAGTTGACGGCTGCTTTGCGAGCACGGTCTCGGCGCCACTGCCGATGAGCCGGACGCCAGATGCCAGATACACCGCGTTACGAAAGCCGTACCGGCCTGGCAGGATCTTGACGGTACCACCTCCCAAGCGTGCGACATAATCGACCGCGGCCTGGATGACCCGCTGGTCCGAACCCCGCAGATCACCACGGTCCTGGCCCACGGTCACCGTGAACCTGGCTTCCCAATCCGGTTCGTGGATTTCGTCACCTGAGGTCGCGCGAGGATTGGAGACAGGGGGGCGTTCGGCAGATTGCGCTGAATGCCAGGAAAGGGCGCTGCCAGCGGCCACTGCTGTCAGAAAGTTCCGGCGGTTTGTCATGCCCATGTTTCTTCTCCTCGTTTGGTTGACGGCCGTCTATGATTCCCAGTTTATCTTGTCAGATTTCGTCGATTTCGTTATTAGATGCGGGCCTTTGCAGGCCTGCCTGTCGTGTTCGCGGTGTCCCCATAACCCCGATGGTTTTGTCTCGCAGCACGCTGCCGTTTGGGAGCTCTCTGTTTGCAGTAATCCCCCAGGTCGTTGTTGTCTCGTGGAGTACGTACGATGTCCGAAGTACTGCCGATGTCATTTTCGTGCCCGGTTTGTCAGACACCGGTTGCTGGTACAACAGCCGATACTACGGGCTCTCCTGACACTGCCACGTCGTCTACCGCGACGCCGTCCTCTGGCTGTCCCGATTGTAACAAGCTCCTGGACCTGATTCGCGCGAAATTTCCTCATCAACATAATCTCTGTCTTGAAGAAATTACGTTTGCAGCGTCTTTCACGGAAGATCTCGGATGCGATTCACTGGACACTTCCGAGTTGTTGATGGCGTTGGAAGGTGAACTTGCGTTGACGATTTTTGAAGAAGCTCCTGAACGCCTCAAGACGGTTGCCGATGTTGTTCGTCTGGTGCGTCAGACGCAAGAAAAGGCCGCTGCGTAGTTGGCACGATTGAACGTAAGGCTGCCGCATGGCCGAGTTACCAGATCTTAGTGAGATGGGACTGGTCGTTGTTTCAGATGCAACGTGCTTCCCCCACCGTCTGGTTGGCGCCGCTTCAAATGTCCTGATTTGTCGCAGCTGGAGGGCTCCGACGAGATTGCCTTTACGGGGTCTCTGGTGGAGGTGTTGGTGGCGCGTGGAAACCGGTCCGTGTGCCGGCCAGTCTGGACCGTCGCTAAAGCACGCAGCAAAGGGACGTTGTTAGCCGTCTGCTGCACGCACGTCACTGACGCATCCGTGAAAATAGACGTTGCCCGTTGTTGAAGGTTTGCGCCGCAAATGTGTCTTCTGCGACGTTCCGTTCGGCCGCCAGACAGGCCAACGTATGGACGATCAAGGCGGGTTCGTTGGGACGCTGGGATCGTTTGGGGTGTGGTGAGAGATAGGGTGCGTCGGTTTCAATCAGAATCCGGTCGGCCGGAATTTGTGTCGCCACGCTTCGCAAAGCAGCTGATTTCTTGAACGTCACCATACCGGCAAAACTAATGTACAGCCCCAGCTCAAGGCAGGCGGTGGCCAGTTCGGCATCTCCAGTGAACGAGTGCATGACTCCCTGTAACTCACCACGCTGCCGGGCTTCGGTGAGCATGCGGAGAATGTCGTCTCCACATTCTCGCATATGCACAATGAACGGCAGGCCGGTTTGCTGGGAGAGTCGCAAATGGCGGTCAAAGTAGTCTTCCTGCACGCTGAAGGGCGTGAAGTCCCAGTAGCGGTCGAGTCCAGTTTCACCCAGTGCGACCACCTTGTTTGCCTCGGCCAGACGCACAACCTGGTCCCAGTCCCCGGACGCTGCCTCGGCAACGTAATTTGGCTGGATACCGACGGCAGCTGAGACAATCGGGTACTGCCCGGCGAGTTTCACACACTGCAGGCTGGATGAGGCGGTCGTGCCAACAGCCAACAGAGCGGCTAGACCGGCGCGTTCGGCACGTGCCACGACATGATCGCGATCCGCGTCGAACGCCTCGTCATCGAGATGCGCGTGGGTATCGAATAGCCGCATGACGGTCACCGTGGGCGAGGCTGCGTTTGCTGATAACGCTATGGTAAAACGCAGGAAACCCGTGTCGCGTCAACCAGTTGTCCGTCAGAGTGCGCACAGCAGGGACCCGGAGCAGGTTACGCTTGTGCTGACGCCCCCAGTTCGTGGAGTGCGTCCAGGTGTGCCTTGGCGGCTCCCAGTAGTTCTTCGGAGACAGCCTGGAACATCGGGGCCAACCGCAGTTGCTCGACGCATTCCTGAATGGTTGCAATCGTGTCTTCCTGGGTTTCAACGAGCTTGACCAGCAGGAAGGCGAGTGAGACATCATGCCACGCAGTGAATCGCATGGGAAACGCACCGGTTTCAACGGTTCCGTTATTCTCCATGATCATTGCACCCAGCCGGTCGGTGGTTTCCTGGTGCTGCTCGGCGATGTCCTTCAGGGTCTTCATCGCTTCGACGTCGGTATTCGTTGCCCAGGGGGCTGCATACGTCAGGTAGGTCGCCAGCGAACGGTTATGGACGACCGCCAGTCGATTCAAAACGGCGTTTGTGTCCACCTGGTTCATATCACCGATCCGGGAAGAAGAGGAAGTACAAGCCTACAAGAGCCCTTTGACCGCGTTGTCGGCCAAGTCTTTGAGTGGTTGCCAGTAGAGCATCAGGAGCGCGGTCGGGACGGTGAGCACGGCCAGAAAGACCAGTTGGAGCCGCCCCAGTTGACACGCGGTGCGCGACTCGGGAGCCGCTTCCATCGTCATGATTTTGGCAACGCGGAGATAATAGAACAGGCTAATCGCGGTATTCAGGCCGCCGGCCAACAGCAGCACCATCAGGTAA
>PBOG01000017.1 GCA_002724245.1 Planctomycetaceae bacterium | reverse complement strand
TCTGTCACGAAGACGATCGCGAGACTCCATGATGAAGGGGCAAGTCTGCGAACGTGCAACGCCTATCTTCGATCAATCAAGAGCTTCACCCGGTGGCTACTCGCAGAGAAACGGATTCCAGATGACCCGCTGACCGGGATTAAGCAATTCAACGAAGATTCTGATCGACGCCTCGAACGCCGCCCGTTCCTGGCCGAGGAAATCGACGAACTCCTGCGATCGACGCAAGAGTACTCAACCGGAAATCACGGTCTCACGGGCACAGACCGAGCCATGCTCTACAGGGTCGCACTAGGGACTGGATTCCGCACCAGAGAGCTTCGGAGCCTCACACCGGAGTCATTCGATCTCGATGGAACCACTCCTCAAATCACTGTCGAGGCCGCCTACAGCAAACGAAGACGGCGAGACGTCCAGACGATTCGTGCTGACCTTGCCGACGAATTACGGCCCTGGTTGGCAACCAAGCCACAGAACAAGCTGATCTTCGAGAGAATGGCCAAGGCAACGGCCCGAATGCTGAGAACAGATCTGATCAAAGCACGTAACAAATGGATCGCTGCTGCCGTCGACCAGGAGGAACGGCTACAGCGAGAAGAAAGTGACTTCCTTCGCCACGTAGATAGCAGCGGGAAAGTCCTCGACTTCCACGCGATCCGGCACACGTACATTTCCGGAATCGTAGCCGGCAATGCTTCGGTGAGAGCAGGAACGGCTGACCCGCCCACTCGGCCTTCTGATGTGTGCAGACTGCTTCCACAAATCGCAACGACTTCCCGGCGATGTCTGCATCGAAATGCAGACCACGTCTGTAGTGAGAGTGTGGCTCACACCAGTTCGGGAAGTGCCTGGTGGGCAGGGTCGACGAGTTGCAGGGGCCGGCCGGAGAGATCCGTGCCTGTCAGGCGTGACGCGTCCAGGCCGCAGCACTGGTAGATCGTCGCGAAGATTTCCCCGCTATGAACCGGCCGCGATGTGACTTCGCCGCCGAGACGATCCGTGCTGCCAATGATCTGACCGGTCTGCATGCCGCCTCCGGTCAGCAGAGCCGTGTTGACTCGGGGCCAGTGGTTGCGTCCGTCGGCTCCCTGCAGCGTTGGTGAGCGGCCGAACTCGCCCCACGCGAATACAGTCACGTCGTCGTGCAGGCCCCGGTCGTGCAGATCGCCGACAAGGTGAGTCAGCCCGCTGTCGAGGATCGGCAACAGTTCGGACTTCAGGCGTGTGAAATTCGCCTTGTGTGTGTCAAAGCCGCCGATCGAAACCATCACATAACGGGCTCCTGCTTCGACCAGACGCCGGGCGGACAGGAATTTGTCGACGTGCTGCCAGTAGCGGCGTGGGACTCGCGCCCGATACCGCTCGCGGTCCGATGGATCGGCGGCGCTGACGTCGAGGGCTGACACGAGACCGGGTGACGACAGCATCTCGTAGGCCTGGCGATGTAACTCGTTCGTTCCGGCCACGTCGGTCAGGCCGCCAGACGTGGCGGCCGTGCTGCTGAATCGGCTCGCGAGATTCAGTCGTTCGTCGAGCCGCGACAACGGGAGGTCCTCGTTAAACGCCAGATCCGCGAGGGCTCCCTGTTGCGGTTTGAACAACTGATACGCCGAGCCAAAGAAGCCGCCCCCTGTCCGCGTATAGGGCGAGAGCGTGATCGAACTGGGGACTCCGCTACAGCCGTCTCCCGCGAACTTCTGCAGCACGGCTCCCATCGATGGCCAGCCGCCGGATGGTTCAGAAGGACGATTCTTTCGTCCGGTCTCGCACTGGTAGGACGTGTGCACTCCGATGCTGTCCACGATCGACCGCACAACGGAGAAGCGATCGAGTCGACTGGCGAGCAGAGGCAGATGCTCACACAGCGGGACGCCCGGGATCGATGACGGGATCGGCCGGAACTCGCCACGGATTTCTGCAGGAGCATCCAGCTTCATATCCCACGTATCGATATGAGATGGTCCGCCTTCCAGCAAGACCATGACGACAGCCTTCTTCGACTCCTCCTGCCCGGCCGCCGCCTCGGCCCGCAGAAGCCCGGCCAGTGGCAGACTGCTGAAAGCCACACCACCGGCACGCAGCAGTTGCCGCCGTGAAAGAAGAGCCTTCTCCTGCAGAGACATCGCACTCATCCGTCACTCCCGAGAGCCAAGTGGTAGCATCCCGCTCTCGAATGGTACCTCAATTGTGGCCGAATCGGCAATTCGGNTCGTGGTGTTCGCTGGTTCGGCGCGGGTCTACGACCCCGCCGAACCAGACTGCCATTTGCCTGTGGTCGCTGATCGCCTTTCACGCAGACGCACCGCAATCCGCCCGACCCTTGGCGCAGGGGCACGTCAGTACAGTCTGTTCCACCAACTGAAGCGCAGTTCGGAACGACCGCCGTGACTCCCTGGCGCCTGCAGAAGTTTAGAGTTGAGCCCGGCAGGAAATATCTGTGGACCAATCGCAAGGTGAACTTCAGCCGTTCCTGCTCGAATGCTTTGAGGCGGCCGACGACGGCGCAGAGTATGTCATCGAGCGAAACCGTCCGCCTGTACTCAAGACCGGTGGCGGGTGGAGTCACGCCAACCTGCGGACCCGTTCTGCAAAAATCATTCGCAGAACCGGACTGGAGCAGTGGCCACGCCTGTGGCATAACCTTCGAGCCAGTCGGCAGACTGAGCTGGCGGATCAGTTCCCGTCACACGTGGTGTGTGCCTGGATCGACAACTCGGAATCCGTTGCCCGTGAGCATTACCTGCAGGTGACTCCCGAGCACATCGCAAAGGCGATAGCTTCCCGGCCGCTCACTGGAGTGATGCCACAGGTGATGCCACATGGCGTCGCATCGTGTGGTACGGAGTCGCAAGTGACAATTGCGGCGGATGAAGAGGACGGGCATAACTCGGTTCAGCGCAATAAGAAACGGCCACATGCGAAAACATGCGACCGTTCCTTAGTGGAGGATAGGGGACTCGAACCTGGGCCGTTTTACTGCAGGAATACGCATGTTGCAGGGCAGGGCGGTGCGAAATCCGATGCAGTTGATCGCGAAAACGCCGCAATCGACCCCGATCTGGCCAGCGTAACCGACGCCTGGCACACGCTACCGCCGGACACCCGCACGGCGATCCTGGCTATCGTCGAGGCCGCTCAGGGGCGGTAACCGCCAGATCCGAACCACGGTCCCGCCCCTCGCTCGCGTCGGGACTCCGGTTATCGCGGGGGGGCGGCGGTGGGGCTTCGAGCCGACGGTTACTTCCGGTAGATCTTGCAGTTGGGCAACGACTGCTGCAGGTCGGCGATGCCTTCGGCGGTGACCTTGGTGCCCTTGATCTTGAGCGACCGCAGCTTGGTTATCCCCTTGAGGTGCACTAGCCCCGCGTCGGTGATCTGGGTGTTCGAGAGAGAGAGCGTCTGCAGGTTGGTCAGTCCCTTGAGGTGCACTAGCCCCGCGTCGGTGATCTTGGTGAAACGGAGGTTGAGCGTCTTCAGCCCGGTAAGGTCCTTGAGGTGCACCAGCCCCGCGCCGGTGATCTTGGTGTCGTAGAGGTTGAGCGTCTGCAGGTTGGCCAGCCCCTTGAGATGCACCAGTCCTGCATCGGTGAGCTTGCGATTGTGGAACAAGACCTCAACAACTTCGCCCTGTTCATTCTGCTTGATGGCGGCCCAGAGCTTCTTCAACGCAGCCGCCTGAGCAGGCGACTTGTCGGCCTTCGACTGTGGCGCACCTGCCTCGGCTTTTACTTTTTTTCTACTATGCTCTTTGGCCCTTGCGAAGTCGGCTTCGGCTTTGCCCTGATCACCTGTCTTTGCGTAAGCGTTCCCTCGCGAGAAGTAAGCGTCAACGAACTTGGGCTGCAGAAGGATGGCTTTCGTGAAATCTCGAATCGCCTTGTCGTTGTCGCCCTTGGCGAAGTAGATCTGACCTCGCGAGTAGAAAGCGCCAGCGGAGTTGGGATCCAAGAGGATGACCTTCGCCAAGTCCCGGATTGCGTTGTCGTCGTCGCCTTTCTTGTGAAACAGGCCCCCTCGCCAGTAGTACGGCGCAGCGTAGTCAGGATTCAGGCGAATGGCCTTCGTGAAGCTGGTGATCGCCGCGTCACGGTCTTTGGCGTTAGAGGACCAAACACCCTGGTAGAAGTTTATCACCGCAAGATTCTCTGGGGTGAGTTCCGAGCCTGGTCGATCGAAGTCCTCCTTGGCTAAAGGCTCCAGCTTCCATTTCAACTTTTGTGCAAAGTACGGGAGGCTCCCGATTGTCAACACCGGGTGGTTGACCCCGTCTGGCGACCTCGAGCCCGTTTTCAGCGGCCCTTGCGCTGTCTCGAATGTCCCATACAGTGACAACTTGGGCCTTTGCAGCAACAGCCTCGCCAGTTCCACCGGCTTCACCGTGTCCAGGCGGCCGCAATAGATGCCCTGGAGACTCGGACGTTTTCCAGCAGCCTCCACGGCTTTGCTCGTCAGAGGCAGGTCGCCCACCATCAGAGTCCGAAGTTGTGGAAGACTGTCTATGACATCGTAGACTTCCGGAACAAGAGGATTCATGTCCAGATCCAGTGATTGGATGCTCGCCCCGCGCAGTTTGCCTGCGAGATCCTTTCCCGTCAGGTTGTTGCCCTCCAGGTTCAGTGTCTGAAGCCTCGAACAAGTCGACAGATCGACCATGTCAGCGTCATCGAGGTTTCCGCCGGTCAGTTGAAGAAAGGTGAGTTGTTTCATTCCGGCAATCGGTGACAAATCCGATCCCGTCATCACGGTGTCATGAAAAATCAACTGAATGACAGAGGTCATCGATGCCAACAGCGACAGGTCCTCAGGTGGAGCATTCCGACTGCCAATCTCCAGCAAGTGCAGATTCTGGATGTCCTTGACATGCTCGATGGACAGTGGAGCGTCACCGTAGAGTGCCAATGTCACACTTTTGACTTTGCTCAGTTGATTGAGGTTCTTGACATCGAAATACCTGGATTCCTCCAGGTTCACCTTCAGTCGGAAGCTCACCGTCGGGTCCGCGGCCCGCAGCCACGAGCCGGTCATGTACTTGTCTGCAAGGTTGTCCTCACGCCAGACTTTACGCTGGTCGGAAGGCACGTCGAGGAAATCACCGTCGGACCGGAATATCTCCATCCTGTTTCGCACGATCTGGGTCTGGATTGTCTCGACGACGGTGGTTTGGTGAAAGCACACCTGCAGGGCCACCGATGCGATCAGACACAGCGTGGCTGGATGAAGCAGGATTTCTGTAATGCGATCGCGACGGGTTGCCGCGGCGGCAACACTTGCATTGGGGGGGGCGACCTCACTTATGACACGGCCAAGACGCCAGCCCGAGAAACGGATGCACCAGCAAGGAATCGCTGCGGGCAGAAGTGCCACGGTGGCCAACACCAGCAATGTCCAACGCCACTTGCGGGCGACCAGCCAGTTGCAGGGTGGACCGAGTATCAAGACAGCGGCCACGAGTGTCAGCAGCAGTGGAACGGCTCCCAGGATCGCACCAATAATCACGAGCACATCAAATCCCTCACGCGGCCCTGCTGAGTAGTTGGCGGCGAGGAATACCAGCGGAGCCACCCCCAGGCCGAACGGCAGCGAGAGTCCCACGATGTTGGTCACGACCCGTTTCCAGCCGGCCCGCGATTTCAGGATCCGAAAAACCCAGATCTCACCGTGTAGCACGACCAGCAGTGTGCCGGTGAGGGCGCCAATCATGGTCAGCACCGGGTAGTCGGGTGCCAGCCCTGGTAAACCAATGTCGTCGATAAAGACGGCCAGCACGGCATTGGGAAGAATGTCTTCAAGCCACTGGAACAGCAGATAACCGGCGACGGAAACAGCAGCAACAGCGGCCAGGAGACTGCCACGTGACCGGGACCGTGTGGAGGTGCGTTCCAGCCCCACGTTCGTCAGCGACCAGCGCGAGTCCCACAGTCGTACGCTGCTCAAGACCAGGGCCAGCACGAGCCACCCAACTGCAATCAATGGGATTGTTGGCAGCCCTTCGATCGCAGAATAAAGTCGTTCTTCAGCCAGTGCTGCGCCGATCAGGAATCCGGTCCCGGCGAAAATCAGGACGAAGCAAAGTCCGCAGAAATGACGAAACCACCAACGCTCGGGCCCGAATGCCGCCCAGACGAGAAGCCCAATGAGACAAAGGCTCTCAAGCGTCAGCACCAGGGACCACAAGACGCATAACACCACTCCCGGAATCTCAAACTTCGGTCCAAAGTGTCGGTAATCGACCAGTTCCAGATTACTGCAAAAAACAATCGCACAGAGGACACTCAAAAAGAGAGTCAACTGGGGTAACCAGGTGCGTCCAAACGGCACGGTGGTTCACTTCGTGAAATGGATGCACCGGAAAACCCGAGGGCCACGATGATGATATCGATCAGTTTGTCAGCTGTCCCGAACCGACCAATAGTCTTTCGTCTGCCACACGACGATCGAAAATCTCAATCCCCAGTCTCCCCACCCCAGCCCCGGCGATCAACTCACCGGCGGTAACCGCCAGATCCGAACCACGGTACCGGCGTCGGGGGCAGGCCTTGGACATGATCCCGTCTGCTTCCGCTCCACCACCACCTCCGCCAACGTCGGGCTTGTTGACTTACGGATCCGGCCGATCATCGGAGCCAATCAGGAAGATCTGGTCGTCTCGCCCATTGTCGTTCCGTCCTCCATGGTCGGTCTTCGAATGACCGACGCCGTAAAGAAGGACACCGTTCTTCATTCTCAAGTAACGCAAGGGCTCGTCGACATCGACATCTTTTGGGATGGTCTCCAGATAGCCTCCAAGGAGTACATTGAGGCTCTCGGGAAACTCTCCGGTGTCCAACTGGAATTTCTTTATCGCGATACATGTCTCAACCGATTCTCGGGACATGTGTGCACGTTGGAATGCTTTTGCAAACGATGTGCTCGCGGGCCACAGAGTCATGGACAAACTTCTTTCAATACTGGCGGTCGACTGGAACATGTCTTCGTTGCCCGGTGATCGCATTCGCTCTATCTCGCCACTGAGTTCGCGGCCAAACTCCTCGATTCGGGCACGTCGTAACGTGGCGTCCTCGATCCTGACGATCTCAACCCACTTGTCCCAACGGGCATTCATGAGGCGGACGACTTCATTCCAGTCAACAAGGCAGAGAAACAGGTTGGGGAACAGTGTTTCACTAAAAAATCTACGGCTGCGTGATCCGACCGTTTGACGGCTGTAAGCAAGGCCACGACGCTGAGTCTCACGAAAAAAATCGAGCATAAAGAACCGACCACCAATATCAGATGTGATAACCGGAATCCTGGGCGGTGGAATCTCTGCCAATCGTCGCCGGAATTCCCTTAAATCATCGGCCGTGATGTCCGGGTGTGATAGCCACGCGGTAGCAGCCTGACAGGCCACCGCGTGGACGGCTTTAGCGCCGACGAGAGCTTCCGCATCGAAATACGCTTGGGAAAAGTGACGACCCAAGCGGAACACGGTCAAGACATCCCGACGGGCATCGACCAGTCTGCCTTCGGCCAGGGACCGGTGGACTCTAGCCAGGTAGGCCTTTGCGATAGGTACTCCCTCGCGGGACAAGTCGTTTTCCGCTCCCCACATATCGCCATTCGGCCTGACACTGAAGTAGTACGGGAAGAAATGGTTGCGTTCGCAAAGCCTCTGGATTTCGTCCAGTTCTTTGCTTTGCAAGGCGTCTACCCGCTTGGCCCTGTCAGTGTTCTCGATCCCCAGCCCGGTTAGTGTGGCTGTGCGATAAGGGTTGGTAACCGTGTGGTTTTCGTCGGCCATGTCGGTCTGAAGACTGTATGCCGGATCGTTCCACCAATGACTGGGAATGATGACCTCGTACAGTCCTGCAGCAAGATTGTCATCAGACGGAGCCCGCCGGAGTCCGAGTTGGTTTATTTCCGCCAGAAAATCGGTGGTTGCAAAGTCCAGTTCCGCCACATCGGCCCGGATCGAAACCCGCAAGGGCCGTGGCCAGTGAGCTAGTACGGCGTAAATCGCGAACAGCAGTACGGCCAGCTTCGTGTTTCTCTTCACCGGGTAGCATCCTTCAGGAACGGCAGGTAAGTTCGCCATTGTAAGCAGCCTGGGGGCACCGGGAATGCTTCGGGCCCCTTTCACTCCCACACAACCGCGATGCCTGAACCCAGCGACTCCCCGGAATCCGCAAGCCAACCGCCCCTGCCCCGGCGGTGGTTCCGGAAATCTGTTCGCTTCGTATGGTCAATTGCTCCATGGGTCGGCTTGCTGATCGTGGCCCTGTTGGCAGTTTCAGTTATGAGTAGCCCAGATGACAGGCCACCTTCCCATG